>JANPIC010000024.1:0-9184 GCA_031424795.1 Polaromonas sp.
AGGGTTTGCAGCACTTCTGCGGCTTGGGGGAATTCGCCGCCGTGCAACGCCACCACGTCTTGCGCGCAGCGGTGCATATTGCGGGCGCGGCTGTAGTAGCCTAGGCCGCTCCACAGCGCCAGCACATCGTCCAAACTGGCGTCAGCCAAGCTTGCCACTGTGGGATGTGCGGCTAAAAAGCGAGCGAAATAGTCTTTGACGGTGACCACCTGCGTTTGCTGCAGCATGATTTCAGACAGCCACACTTTGTACGGGTCACGCGTGTTTTGCCATGGCAAATCATGCCGACCGTGTGTTTTTTGCCATGCGATGAGTGCGGGGGCGAATTCTATGATTGCATCTGAGTTCATATTGCTGTTGTTATTTTTGTCATGGCTTTTGACATGTTGTGCAATAAAACGTCGAACGTTGCCCTTGCACGATTTTCTTGATCGGGGTTTGACAATCTAAACACGGCAAACCAGCGCGGTCATAGACTTTGGCTTCTAGTTGGAAGTAGCCCGATTCGCCCTTAGCGCTGGAGAAATCTTGCAAGGTACTACCACCCTTAGCAATGGCACGGGCTAGAACTTCTTGAATCGCTGCATGCAATTTGGTGGCTCTAGGCAAGCTGATGTTTGCGGCACGCGTTGTCGGGCGAATACCCGACATAAACAGGGCCTCAGACGCATAAATGTTGCCCACACCGACGACCAACTCGCCCCCCAGCAGCACTTGTTTGATCGCGGTTTGGCGTTTTTTAAGGCCTTGATAGAAGGTTTTGACATCAAAAGACGCCGTCAACGGCTCGACACCCAGCTTGCCCAGCAGCTTTTGCGCGGTTGGCGATTGCTCTGCCGGTGCAAAAACGACAGCGCCAAAGCGACGCGGGTCGTTCAGCCGCAGCAAGCCTTGCGTAGTTACCAAGTCAAAATGGTCGTGTTTGCCCGCAGCGGCAACTTCTACGCCAAATACAGTCGTTGGCGTGAAACTCAAGCTACCTGACATCCCCAAATGCATCAGTAACAAGCCCGTGCTCAGCCTGCCTCCCTGTAAATCGAGTAACAAGTATTTCCCCCGCCGGCGCACTTGCTGCACCGTCATGCCCAGCAACGCGTCGGGCTCGCACTGCAGCGGCCAGCGTAACGGTTTGCCGACGCGTACCGCCAAAATGCGTGCGCCAGCTATGCTGGACGCAAAACTAAGGCGCGTGACTTCAACTTCGGGTAATTCAGGCATTCGGGTATTAAGTTGAGTAAACGAGTAGTAAAGCAAACTTAGCGGATATACACAGCCAGCTTTGCATGAATTATCATGCTTACATGCATCAACATCGATTTCTCAAGCCAATAGCCGTCGCGGTTTTAAGTTTACTGGGCTTTCTCGGCACAGCGCAGCTTGCGTTCGGGCAATCTACGCCAGCGCCAGAGCCAACCGCGCAAGCTGATCCTGTCGTGAACAATTCCGCGATGGATGCCGAGACGTTCTACAAAATTTTGTTAGCGGAGTTGAACCTACTCGACGAGGAGCCTCGAATTGGCTTCGCGCTGATGCTGGACAGCGCCCGCAAAACCAAAGATGCCTTGCTGTTTGAGCGCGCCATCACCATTGCTTTGCAAGCCCGCTCGGGCGATTCCGCATTGTCAGCAGCGCGAGCCTGGTTGGTGGCGATACCAAACTCTACCGACGCAGCACGCTACATGGTTCAAATTTCGATAAGCATGAACCGCCTTGAGCTACCCGCAGGCAAAGCAGACCTTGCTATTGCGCTTGAAGTTTCTAAACTTGCGCTGGCAAAAAATCCTAACGATGATGAAGCGGCGCAGTTGGCCTTAGCGCTCATGGCCACCAAAGAACCGGCGGCAGAGCAGCTTGTTAAACAATACCTTTCAAACACAAAAATTCAACCCAAACCCGAGGTACGCCTGGCCTATGCCAGAACGCTGGTTTCTCAATCACGCTTTATAGAAGCTTTGGCGCAAGTGCAAAAGCTCAGCGTTGACACGCCCACCTATGCACCCAGCTGGCTTGTTTTAGGCACACTGCAATACCAATTGAGCCAAGATGCCACCGATAAAAACATGGCAAACACCTTGGCTGCAGCATCGCAAGTCTCACTCAATAAATTTATCGAATTGACCGATACCTTGCCGCAGGAGCAGCGCAGCGCCAGTCAGTCGCGTGCTTATATTTTGTTAGCCAATATAGCCAAAGGCAATAAGCAATACCAGCAAGCGTATGACACCTTGAGCAAAGCCATTGCGAACAGCAACGAAGCCGACCGAGACGATTTACAGTACGACTTGGCCATGATGGCTGAAAAACTAGAGCGTTTGGACGAGATGGAGCGCATTTTGCGACAAGTGATTGATGCTAAACCGGAAGACCCGCAGGCTTACAACGCCTTAGGTTACTCTCTGGCAGACCGTAACCAGCGCTTGCCAGAGGCGAAAGAATTGATCCAGAAAGCCGTGAAACTCGCCCCAAAAGACCCATTTATTGCCGACAGCCTGGGTTGGGTGGAGTTCAAATTAGGTAATTTAGCGGAGGCACAACGCATTTTGGAAGCCGCTTACGCAAGCAAGCCGGATGCCGAAATAGCCGCACATTTGGGTGAAGTGCTGTGGAAACAAGGCCTCAAAGACCGCGCAACAGCCATGTGGAAAGAAGGCGTCAAAATCAACAAAAATAATGATACCTTGGTTGAAACCTTGAAACGCTTTAGCGTTAAATTTTGACGACATACCATGACGGTTTGGATGCATTTTTCGAAGTTAGCAATTCTTTTTTTTGCTATAAATTTAATAGCTGGATGCGCAATAAATACGCCGGCTAATGGCGAATTTATCACTCAAAATTCGAATCTTTCGAATAACCCGTTACGCGTAGACTACCAAGGCAGATTGTCGCTACGAATTGCGTCAGACACGCCGCAAACGTTGTACGGCGCTTTCACCATCAGCGGCGATGCGCAAACGGGTGAAATGAGCTTGAACTCGCCATTGGGCAACACCGTCGCCAAGTTGACGTGGACGCCGCAGACGGCTTTGTTGGTTGCAAACAACACCACAACAACCTACCCCTCCACTGAGGCGCTGATAACAACGGTCACCGGCACGGCGCTGCCGTTGCCTGCCTTGTTTGACTGGTTGGCAGGCATCAACACACCGATTGAAGGCTGGGAGCTTGATTTGTCAAACATGCAAAACCCCGATAATCGGCGGTTCATCGCCAAACGAATCAGCCCGCTGCCCACTGTCGAGCTACGTATTGCGCTAGAACAGCCATAAAAAGTCAAAAAGTCTTTAAAAATCTTTCGTTTGCATGAACTCGCTCCTAGACGTCCCAGCTCCGGCTAAATTGAACCTGTTTTTACACATCACAGGACGGCGAGCCGATGGTTACCACCTGCTGCAATCGGTTTTTATGCTGATTGATTGGTGCGACACCTTGCATTTCGAGCTGCGACCTAACGGAAAACTGAGCCGTGAGGACCTAACCGTACCGTTACCAGACGATGATTTGGTGCTGAAAGCCGCACGCGTTTTGCAATTAACCACAGGCTCAACGCAGGGCGCACATATCAGTATCGCCAAGTCGATTCCAGCACAAGCGGGCATGGGCGGCGGATCATCTGATGCCGCATCCACCCTTTTAGCGTTGAATCGGCTGTGGAAATTGAACTTGACCAAGCCACAATTGGCCGATATTGGCCTCAAATTAGGTGCCGATGTCCCTTTTTTCATACACGGCAGTAACGCTTGGGTTGAGGGTGTGGGTGAGCAAATTACGCCCATTGACATCCCAAAAGCACACTTTTTAGTGGTCAAACCAGCATCTGGCTTATCAACCCAAGCAATTTTTACGGACCCAAGCTTGAAACGTGACTCACAGAATGCTATAATTTCAGGCTTTGCTGCTTATCCATTTAGCTTCGGCCAAAATGATTTGCAAGCTGTTGCTCAAAAGCTGTGTCCTGATGTGAGTACCGCCTTAAATTGGCTGGAAAAACTAGGTTTACAACCCAGAATGACAGGCTCGGGAAGCGCCGTTTTTGCGCATGTGAGCGAAGAGAAATTAAATCAATTTGCACAGTTGCAAGGTGCGCCAGAGGGCGCAATTGTTAAACTTTGCAACAATTTAGCGGAGCATCCGTTGAAAAGTTGGGCAAATTGAAGAGATGTATAGAGTTTTCGGTGGTTGATTGAAATTGCAAAGTTTTGTTCAATAACCAGTGTAGGGGCGTCGCCAAGTTGGTTAAGGCACTGGATTTTGATTCCAGCATGCGAAGGTTCGAGTCCTTCCGCCCCTGCCAAATACATATTTCAGTACATGCTGTATTGATGTTAAGTGCACATGTCGTGCTGATTTTTTGCCAAATTTTATGTCGCAAGCCCACACGCCTGATTTTCTGGTTTTCACCGGCAATGCCAACCCTGGCATGGCGGCAGAAATTGCGCAGCATCTAGGCATTTCCCTCGGTGCTGCAGATGTAGGTCGCTTCTCCGACGGCGAAGTTACCGTAGAAATCAAACAAAACGTGCGCGCACGTGACGTGTTTGTGGTGCAATCTACGTGCTCCCCCACCAACGAAAATTTGATGGAATTGCTGATCATGGTCGATGCGTTAAAGCGCGCATCAGCCGAACGCATCAGCGCTGTGATCCCTTACTTCGGCTACGCGCGGCAAGACCGCCGCCCACGTTCAGCACGTGTGCCTATTACCGCCAAAGTGGTTGCCAACCTGCTGCAAACCGTCGGTGTGTCGCGTATTTTGACCATGGATTTACATGCAGATCAAATTCAAGGTTTTTTCGATATTCCTGTAGACAATATTTACGCTTCACCTGTTTTGTTGGGTGATTTGCGTCAAAGAAATTACGAAGATTTGATCGTTGTGTCGCCAGACGTGGGTGGCGTGGTGCGTGCGCGTGCCTTGGCCAAGCAACTCGGTTGCGACATGGCGATTATCGACAAACGCCGCCCTAAAGCCAACGTGTCTGAAGTGATGCACGTGATTGGCGACATTGATGGCCGCAACTGCGTCATCATGGACGACATGATCGACACGGCCGGAACGCTGGTCAAAGCCGCTGAAGTGCTGAAAGAGCGCGGCGCTAAAAAAGTTTACGCTTATTGCACCCACCCTGTTTTCTCTGGCCCCGCCATTGAACGTATTCGTTTGGGTGATGCTTTGGACGAAGTGGTGATTACCAACACCATACCCCTGAGTGAAGAGGCAAAAACCTGTAAGAAAATTCGCCAACTCTCCGTCGCGCCTTTGATTGCTGAAACTATTCAGCGCATTGCCAGCGGTGAGTCGGTCATGCGTTTGTTTGACGATCAAGAACAAAATCTTTTTTGATTTTGAACTGATGGTCAACAACAAGTAGGCCGCAGAAATTTATTTTTGCTGGTCTTTTTTAAACCGGAATCACACTGGTCGCGGTGGGTTCCTAGCTAGGAGTTAATTATGAAATTCGTCGCTTTTGAGCGCGCAAAGCAGGGCACGGGTGCGAGCCGCCGTCTGCGTATCTCCGGTCGCACACCGGGTATTATTTACGGCGGTTCTGGCAAGCCAGAACTCGTTGAACTTGACCACAATGCATTGTGGCACGCCTTGAAAAAAGAAGCGTTCCATTCAGCCATTTTGGACATGGAAAAAGACGGCAAAGCCAGCAAAGTATTGCTGCGCGACGTGCAATACCACCCTTTCAAGCAACTCGTCTTGCACATCGACTTTCAACGCGTTGAAGCCGATCACAAGCTCACCATGAAAGTGCCTTTGCACTACAGCGGTGATGAGTTGTCACCCGCAGTGAAAACTGAAAACTGTGTCGCCAACCACGTGTTGACTGAAATCTTGGTGTCTTGCCTCCCCGCAGACTTGCCAGAATTCATCGCCGTTGACTTGAGCGGTTTGAAGAAAGGTGCTTCATTGCACTTGAACGACATCACCTTGCCAAAAGGCGTGTCTGCAGTGACCCACGGTGTGAAAAACCCAGTGTTGGTATCTGTTGTTGTCGTAGCAGCTCCTGAAGTTGTCGTTGCTGACCCAGCAGCTGACGCTAAAGCAGCGAAAGCCGGCGCTAAGCCAGCAGCTAAAGCACCAGCAAAGAAATAATCTAAGCTTCTTTAAAAGTTGCTTAGCTTGTTTTTTGGAGCTAAAGCCCACTTCGGTGGGCTTTTTTTTGCCCCGATAATCTACCTATGATCAAACTTTTCGTTGGCCTGGGCAACCCAGGCCCAGATTACGCCGCCACGCGGCACAATGCCGGCTTTTGGTGGATTGATGAGCTGGCGCGCCAGCTCAAAGTCACACTCAGCATGGACAAAAGCTACCACGGCTACGTGGCGCGCACTGTTGTGGACGGGCAAACCATTTGGTTACTGCAACCGCAGACTTTTATGAATTTGTCAGGCAAATCCGTTTCAGCCTTAGCCAAATTCTTCAAAATCAAGCCTGAAGAAATCTTGGTGGTGCATGACGAGCTAGACGTTGCTGCAGGTCAGGTAAAAATGAAGTTTGGCGGCAGCCATGCCGGCCACAATGGGCTCAAAGACATCCATGCGCAGCTGGGAAGTGCCGACTATTGGCGGCTGCGTGTCGGCATTGGCCACCCAGGGGTGAAAGCTGAAGTGTTGAACTGGGTGCTGAAAAAACCATCCCCAGAACAGCGTCAGTTGATTGATGATGGCATTAGCCGTACGCTGAAAGCCTTACCCGATTTTCTGAGTGGCGACATGGAAAAAGCCACCATGGTGGTTCACACCAGCAAACCGCCTAGGCCTAAACTGCCGAAACCAGCACATTTAGAAAAACCAGTAGATTCGCCGACTGACTTGCCTACGTCTTAGCTTGTTCGACGGCAATTTCGACCGCTTTTTCGGAGGTCAGACGCCGGTATTTGTCCCACAGCTTCTCTTGCGATTCAACAAACTGCGGATTCAGCGGAATGCACGCCACAGGGCAGACTTGCACACACTGCGGCTCGTCAAAATGACCGACACATTCGGTGCATTTGTGAGGATCAATCTCGTAAATCTCCTCGCCCATGTAAATCGCGTCGTTCGGGCACTCAGGCTCGCACACGTCGCAATTGATACATTCGTCGGTAATCAGCAGTGCCATAATTTTGGTACTTATGCTGTTTAAACAGCTTTATGGGCAGATATCAACGCTGCCGCTACGGGGCTGCTCACCATTTGGCTCACATCTCCGCCCAATTTGCTGATTTCACGCACCAAAGTGCTGCTGATGGGTTGCACATCCAAACTTGGAAGCATGAATATCGTCTCAACCGTAGGCAGGAGCTTCCGATTCATGGCTGCCATTTGCGCTTCGTAGTCAAAATCCGTCACATTGCGCACACCGCGTACGACCGCTGTAGCACGTTGCACTTTGCAAAAATCCATAATCAAGCCATCAAACGGCATCACCACCACATTAGCTACATTTCTAAGAGCGATTTGGGCAAGCTTGATACGGGCATTCAACGGAAACAGTGTTTTTTTATGGTGCGCTACTGCGACCGCAATGATTAACGTGTCAAACAAACCCGCCGCACGACGTGCCACGTCTTCATGCCCTAAGGTAATGGGGTCAAACGTTCCAGAATAAACGGCGATACGTTGTTTGCTTGGTGTTGTCATAACGTTGATTATCCCAAATTCACGGCTTTAGGTATTTTTTGCAACAAATGGTAGTGCACCATGCCCGCTTTGCCAAACCTGTGAACTTGCAAGCCAAAGACCTCGGCATCTTCTGCCGTTAGCGCTTTGGGCGATTCAAGATAGATAAAACCCTCGTCAGTGACGGCCAAACTGGCGGCGGTCAAAGCTGCATCAGCCACAGCAACGGCTTCAAACGGTGGGTCTAGCAACACCAAATCTATGCTTTTTGAGGCAATGCGCTTCAACGCGCCCACGCCGTCACCTCGTTCAATGCGCACCGTGCTCGCCTGCAGCTTCGTCGCCGTGGCTTGCAGTTGTGCCACCAGTGCGGGCTGCTGCTCACACATCAATACATGGTTGGCACCGCGCGACGCGGCTTCAAAACCCAGCGCCCCCGTGCCCGCAAAGGCATCGACACAACGCCAACCGCTTAAATCTTGTCCCAACCAGTTAAACAGCGTCTCCCGCACGCGATCTGGCGTAGGGCGCAAGCCAGGAAAGTCGGCAACCGACAGCTTGGTGCGTTTCCACAGGCCGCCAATGATGCGAATCTCGCCCGAGGGTGTGGTGGGGCGCTGAATGTGTCGTTTATCGACGGGTTTCTTTTTAGGGACGATGGGTTTGAGTTTTGACATGGAAACAATGAAATTAGCGCTGAGAAGTTAGCCCCGATTATTGCATCGCACCCACCACTCCTGTCTACAGGCCTCCAAGAACCACAGTCACCATCCGCTCAGGCTGCAACTTGCGCTGAAACGCCGCTTTGATCTGCGCGGTGGTGATTTTATCGATCTGCTGCGTCCACACGTCCAGATAATTCAAAGGCAACTTGTTCCAAGCAATATTGGACACGTTGTCCAGCAGTTTGCGGTTGCTGTCGATGCGCAGGGCGAAACCACCTATCAGGTTGTCTTTGGCAGCTTGCAGCTCGGCCTCGGTCGGACCTTCAGCGACGAACTGGGTCAGCACGTCTTTGGACACTTGCAGCGCTTGGGCAGCTTGGTCAGGCCGCGTTTGCAGGCCAAGCGTGAACGCGCCAGCGTGGCTGCCGGGCTGGAAACCGCTGTAAACGCCATAGGTCAGCCCCCGCTTTTCGCGCACTTCGTTGGTCAAACGCGAGGTAAATCCACCGCCACCCAAGATGTGGTTGCCCACCAACAGGGCAAAAAAGTCTGGGTCATCGCGCTTGTAGCCAGGTTGACCAATCAGTACATGGGCTTGGGCAGATTCAAATGTGATGCGTTTGTCTTCGGCTTGCTTCAATGGCTGAACTTCAGGAATTACAGGCAGTTGTGGACACCCATATTGCGGCATATAGGCTAGCAGTCTAGTAACTAAAGCATCCGCTTGCGGTTTTGTCACAGCGCCAACGATGCTGACTTTGGCTCGACAGGGCCACACCAGCGTCGAATAAAGCGCTTGCATGTCGGCCACGCTGATGGCGGCCAAGTTAGCCTCGGTCGTCTCAAAGCCATAAGGGTGCGAGCCATACACGGCTTGGTTAAACGCACGCGCCGCCAAAGTGGCAGGG
>JANPIC010000025.1:0-5810 GCA_031424795.1 Polaromonas sp.
TGGAAAGTTCAGGCTTTAGGCAAAGTTTGAAAAACAACATCCGTCATTCCCGCGAAGGCGGGAATCCAAGGTGGTGCGCGTGGATTCCCGCCTTCGCGGGAATGACAGTCCTTATAGATAATTCCAAATGATTATTTCAAAGAACATTGCCATCGTAGGCGGCGGCTGGGCGGGCATGGCTGCTGCCGTGGCTGCCACGCAGGCAGGCCACCACGCTACTGTTTTTGAAGCATCTCACGCATTAGGTGGAAGGGCTAGGGTTGTTTCTGGCTCTCACGCCAGCGCCTTGCCTGATGGCACACCAGTGACGCTGGACAACGGCCAACACATCCTGATTGGTGCGTATTCTGAAACCTTGAAGCTGATGCAAACCGTGGGCGTGAACCTTGAAAAAGCGCTACTGCGGGTGCCGCTGACGCTGCAATTTCCTGACAAAACCGGCTTAAAACTCCCCGATTGGCCAGCCCCTTGGGTCGTGGGCTTAGACGCGGCGTGGGGCATTTTGACGGCAAAAGGCTGGACTTGGGGTGACAAATTGGCACTTCTACGAGCGGCTTCGGGCTGGCAGCGCGGAGGGTTTAGCTGTTCGCAGCACCTCAGCGTGTTGCAGCTTTGCCAAAAATCTAACCCCGCCATAACTCCCAGAGTCATGGCAGAACTGATTGAACCACTGTGCCTGTCCGCACTCAACACACCCATGGCGGACGCCAGCGCGCAGGTGTTTCTGCGGGTCCTGCAAGATGCGATGTTCAGCCCCAGTGTCAAGATTGATGACAAAACAAGCTTTGGCAGCGCTGACTTGCTGATTCCCAAACGCGATTTGTCCAACCTCTTCCCCCACCCCGCCGCCGCTTGGCTGCTTAAACATGGTGGCAAAGTGCTGCTGGGGGAACGGGTTGAATCCATCAACTACAGCAACACGGGCTGGCAAATCAGCTCTACAACTGTCAAACAGTCGTTTGATACCGTCATATTGGCGGGATCAGCCTCAAATATGGCATTAGCCGGCATAAATATTGCCTACACAGCTACTAATAATATAGCAAAAGAGCTGGAGCACTTGGTACGCCGTGAAGTGCTGGATTGGCAAAACAGCGTGAATGCGCTGCGCTATGAAGCCATTGCCACTGTCTATGCGTACTCAAAAGATGCAAAGCTGTCGCAACCGATGTTGGCTTTGAGAAGCGATACTGGTGTGGATGCCAAGCTGCCAGCTCAATTTGTCTTTGACCGTGGGCAATTAGGCGGTGAACAAGGATTGCTCGCCTTCGTCATCAGCGCCAGCCAAGGCGAACGCCTAGCCTTGCAAGAAAAAGTGATCGCCCAAGGCCGTGCACAGCTGAACTTGCCTGACCTGCAGCCCGTGCAAACCATCATAGAAAAACGCGCCACTTTTGCCTGCACGCCTGATTTGAAGCGTCCAGGCAACCAAATCGCCCCCGGTTTGCTGGTCTGCGGCGATTATGTGGCTGGGCCGTATCCTGCGACGCTTGAGGGTGCGGTGAGGAGCGCAATTCAAGCGGTTGCGCTGGTATAAATTAGGTCGCGATTCGCCCCACCACGCGCAACTGCTTGTCTTGCGCCCGCAGCACCACAATCTCACCCTGCGCAGCGCCGCCACCTGTGATGTCTTGAATATTGAACATGTGCGTCACCAGCGCCATGTTGGTTTTCAAGCTGGCCTGCGCGATCCGCTGACGAATGGCTTCTACATTCGATCTAGCCTGTTTCTCATCGCCACCTCTTGGTGAACTGATGGCTGACCAAGTTTTCACGTTGGCGGCGCCAAAAGCCAAAGTCGCGGTATCAATGCAGCGGCACCACTCTGAACTAAAAACCTGCGCGATGGCGACATTTTGAGCCCGAATCAATTCACCCAAGCGCTTAGATTGCGTTCGCCCTTCTTCGCTCAAGTTGCGCTGCGTGCTGCACACGCGAAGCTGAAAACCGGGCGGGTCAAACGTGCCCGGCGCGTCGGCGTGGCGAATAAGTAAAACGTAACCGCCTTTGCGCAGTTCCTGCCAGAGCGCTTGTTCTTCCAATTGGTTAGCAGCTTGCGCGTGTAACAACTGCACAGACGACAACGCCAAGATGCCGAATGAAAAATCGCGCCGAGTTAATGTTTGGGTGCTCATCTTGTTTTGCATGTGATTAGCCAGTTATTTGGTATTTGTGCTGAAATTTTAGGCATGACAGCGAAGTTATGCGGCTGAACCCGATAAAGCCGTACCGAAAATATGGGTTGAATTTTGGTTCAACCTAAGACCAACCCATTGCAACAAGTTAAGCTGCAGCGTAACGCAAGCTGCCAAACAAACCGGCTTTTTCGTCTTCAGGGCCGGCTGCAAAATACAAGGCATGGCTGTCGCCCAGGCTTTCACCGTTGCCGAACTGCAAGCCCCATAAGCCGGCAATACCCACGGGCTTGCCGGCTTTGTCGCGCACATCGTCTAGGTAAACGCCGGTGTCCCGTTTGAACGCGCAAATGCGGCCTGCACCACCGAAATTACCCACCAAAACTGCGCCGGACAACCGCCCAAAATCTGCAGGTGCAATGGCCAAACCCCAAGGCGCGTTGAGACGCAGGGCATCGTCAAAAATGCGAATTAACTGGCCAGCCAATGAAAACTCTACCAACTTGCCTTTGTTGGGCTTGTCGCCGCTGGCAGTTTCAGCTGCGGCGTCTAAAGCGTCTTCCTCTGCGGCATAAAAGCTGTCTTTTGGCGCACCTTTTTTTGGATTTGCACGGCTGATAGCGTAAGTTACAAACACGCTGCCATCCAGTACTTGAATATTGAACGGCACTGGGTCGCCCGGGACGACTGATTTCACGCCGTCTGCAGAGCTTGCGCCGCTGCCAAACGGATTGACGAAGCCAACGGTGGGTACTTTTTTCCAGTTTTCATCGAGTGTGACAATGCGCGGTTTAGCCCCGAAATCAGCCAACCACAAGGTGTCCCACGTATCCGTTTTCACCGCAGCGCCGAAGAAGGCGCTACCGTCCGCGCCGCCATCGTATTTTTCTTGCGCTGCACCGTCCACACGAACGATCTCACCCGTGCTGCTGCGGTCTGTCCAAGCGCTGACTTTGCCTGAATCCGTCACAAAAACAAAACGTGCTGAACCGTCAAATTTGGTCTTCACCACACCCTGTGTGGTGGTTTGCGTGGCCGTTTGACCGTTCACGCGGAAATGCTTGCTGTCCAACTCGGCACCATTGAAAACCACGCCTGTGATTTTGCCTTTGCTAGCATCGTCTGTGCGGGCATCTGCGCCTGGGACGGTGACCACTTTCAAACCATCTTGCGACAAAACGGCTAAATTGGACGTTTTTGAAGCTTTCACGTCACCTACATACTGGAAGCTAGCTCCACCTGCGCCTACCCAAAAATGACCACCTGCACCTTTGGGGCGAATCGCGATGCCCCATGCGTTGACAAAGCTGGCGTCTGTGAACGTGGCGGCATAGCTAGCGTTGCTACCGACCAGATTTTGCTGCTGGTAGCTGTTTTTCAATACTGGCGCGGGCGTTACAACTGGCGTAGGTACAGCTGATGCAGGCACAGGTGCTGCAGGCGCTTTGCTAGAGTCAAAACAACCACTAAGTTGCGCCGCTGCTGCGCCAATGGCAGACATGCCGCTCATTTTGAGGAGCAATCTTCGCTGGATCAGGTTGTTGTTTAGATTAAATTTCATATTTTCTGTCTGACTTTCTTGTTGATTTTGAATGGGGAATTTGAATGAGTAACTTGAATGAGTAATAATTTTCTAAGAAGACTGCGGCTCTGAAAGTGCAGACTTTTCATGGGTGACCAACTGCTCCAAACCGCGCGTCAACGACGACACGCTTGGATTTTCGACAAACACGCATTGCTTGCCTGTGCGTTTGCAAAAATCTTTGACTCGCCAATACGCGTTGTGGCTGATGCAGCCGGTTTGGCAAATCACCATGTCTGCAGCCGCCAGACTGGCGTCTAGAAGGTGCTGGTTGTCTTCTAAGCCACCATCATGATGGGCAAAACGACCTCCCACGCGCTCAACAGCGTCGCGGTAACTCGCCACATTGCCAACGCGCCCGCCCACGCACAAAATAGACTTTTGCTGCAGCTGCACCACAATCGGGATGACTCGCTTGGTCTGACTCATTTGGCTGGCTTGGTGTGCGTTGGCATTGGCTTCAGCGTTTGCAGTTTCGGTTTCCGCTTTCACCAGCAACTGCTGCCGCAATTCACTGATGAGCGCTTGCTGCTCAGCTTGCCGCTGCTCCAAAAGCTCCACTTTCTTTTGCAAGCGTGTGCGAGCTTCCAGCTCAGGCACGCCGGCTTTGAAACTGGCCAAATCGGCCGTGATGAATGCAATTTGGCTATCTTTGCTGATGATTTGTCCTTGCGACTGCATTTGTGCCGTTTTAAGCTTGTCAATTTCTGCCGATTTTTCTGCCAGCACACGCGTAACACGCTCTTGCACGCGCCCCAGTTCACGGCTTAAAACGGCGTTTTCAGCTATGACTGCTTTGAATTTTGTGATGTCTGTGCGCACCATTGCACCTGCTTGGTGTTGCAACATATGCATGTCGCGGCAGACCACTTCTTGCAAAATCGCATCACAGCGCGGGTGCGTCAAAGCCGCCCAAAAAGCCCCTGCAATATCGCCATCTTCAATCGCTTTTGTCCACAGCTGAGCAACTTCACGTGCTGTTGTCGCAGGTTTAAAACGCATGATGGCTGTGGCGTAGCGCTGCTCCAGCGCTTTTTGTAAGGCGACTGAGAGCTTGTTTTTGCAGCTACATTCCGCCACAGCACCGACGTGGATTTCGTAGTCATCCGCCATCGCTTGGCCACCCAATGCTTTGTTGACCTGCGTTCGCAAAACATGCAGCGGCAGGCAAACGCCCACCACAGGGCAATGGCAATGGTGTGGCAAATCCCACAGCCTGCGCCTGCGCGAGCCTAGGTTTGCTGCGGGCGCACTCATATTTTGCGTGAATGATGGGATTAGCGGTTGCGTCAGCGGTTGGATAAAGGGTTGCGTTAATGGATGTATGAGCGAGTGACTCATGAATTGGCCAGCATTTTGATTGCACATGTAATTTCTCCTATCAATGGAACTTGTCTGAAGCCGGTGCTTCAAAATTAGCCAAAACGCGGTCTAGCGTCGTCGCCTCCTCTGAGTTGTGCACCATCTGATGAGCAGCGTTACTCTGCTCGGGGTGGTGATCAGTGAAATTGCGGTCAATCAATGACTGCGCTTTGCCCACACTCCACACCAGTTCTTGAAAAGCATCAGACGTTAAACGTATCGTCACATGCTGCAAAGTGATGTGCACCACTTTGCAGTCAGGGCACATGGCAATTTCAGCGATTTGGCTACGCACCAGTTCGATGTGGCGACAAGGTTGTGTTGTTTTGGCAGATGACATCAAAATTTTCCTTTTTCATTTTTCCAAGTTTTCTTGTTCACATGATTTTCAATATTCTAAATGATAATCATTCTCAATTAAAATTGCAAATGTAAGTGTTTACCAGTGCATTAATGAGCGAAAATGCACGCATGACTTTTCAACCAGAACCCAAGTTCACCCACGGCAAACCGCCTGCCAACAACGCAACCACCGCCGTTTTGCTCTGCAACCTGGGCACACCGGATGCCCCGACGGCGGCGGCACTGCGCACCTATTTGCGTGAGTTTTTGAGCGATCCGCGCGTGGTGGAGATTCCGCGCCTTGTGTGGTGGTTTATTTTGAACTTGATCATCGTGCCGTTTCGCTCCTCAAAATCGGCTGCTAAATACGCGTCGATTTGGATGCCAGA
>JANPIC010000026.1:0-24951 GCA_031424795.1 Polaromonas sp.
GCCCCGGTAATAGGCCATTCTGGGGAAGGCTTGGCTGGTGATCTTCAAATACGGGTAGCTTTTATCATCCCGAAACAAGATGTTGTACTTCGGGTTCAGCGTCTTGATCAGGTTGTTTTCCAGCAGCAGCGCCTCCGCCTCAGAGCGCACCACCGTCGTCTCCATCCGCACAATCTTGCTCACCATATGCCCCGTGCGCGTGCCGCCGTGGTCTTTTTGGAAGTAACTGCTCACCCGCCGCTTCAGGTGAATCGCCTTGCCCACATAAAGCAAATCATCATTCGCATCAAAATACCGATACACCCCAGGCAGCGCCGGCAGCGCGGCGACTTCCGCTAACAACGCGTCAGAATGCGGCTTTGCAACAATCGGCAAACCAGTGATTTCGTCGATATTGGGTGGTAATTGAGGTTGAATATCCATTATTCAGAGATACTTATGGCTATAGCCGGCGTATTTATTGCCTAAAGCGCTATGAAATAAATAGCTAATTATAAACAATTTCTACGAAATCGAGATTTTCACTCAGTAAAACTTGCTCAATTAATAGCTGGTTTGTTATCAATGTGTTCAGTGTCGCTGCACGGTTGAGGTTTGGCGTACGCAGTCTAATAAGTTTAGGCGGTGCGCCTTTGATTAAGGACAGATCAAGAAAATCGACGTCACGGCTGACAATGACGAAAGCGTTCTTTTTAGCGTACTCCCAAATCTCGGCATCGGTAGCCGATTGAAGCCCCAACAAAACAACTTGCGAGCTTTCAGGATAACTTTGCTGAAGAAAAGGGACGATTCGTCTGGAAAGGTTTTCGTCAAGGAGAAGCTTCATGCCGCAATCAAAGCTGAGAATTGCCGCTCACGGTCGGCTGCAAAGCCCAATACGGCCAAAATGTCATCCAACTCTAGCTCGGGGAAATCTTCCAAAATTTCAGCCTGCGACATACCTGATGAGAGCATGGACAAAACGTCGTACACCGTGATACGCAAACCACGAATACAGGGCTTACCACCGCGTTTCCCGGGTTCCAAAGATATTCTTTGCATGGTCACGGCTCCTAAGGGTTGAAATTCATTCAAATTTTACGCGATATGCTGATTTTCTGGGCAAATCAGCACTTACAAAGCGAACTGCATTTGTCATCCTTCGAAAAATATAAAAAATTAAGGTTTAATCAGCAGACATGCACCAGCAGCTCAATACCGACCAATCCAAAGCCACCCAGCGCGAGCGCCTGACCCAACTCACCGCGCCTGTGGCAGGCACCGTGCAGCAACTGGCTATCCACACCGCAGGCGGCGTCGTCACCTCCGCCCAGCCTTTGATGATCATCGTGCCTGATGAAGCCGGTGTCACTGCCGAAGTCACCCTAGAAAACAAAGACATCGGCTTCGTCAGCGCCGGCCAGCGTGCCGCCATCAAGTTTGAAACCTTCCCCTACACCAAGTACGGCACCGTGCCCGCCAGTGTTAAGTTTGTATCCGCAGACGGCCTGCAAGACGACAAACGCGGCTCCATCTTCCCCGCCACCTTAACCCTTGACGCCAACCAAATGAACATAGACGGCAAAGCTATCCGCCTGTCGCCGGGGATGAACGTCACCGCAGAGATCAAAACCGGGCAACGGCGGGTGATTGAGTATTTGCTCAGCCCTGTGCAGCGGGCGGGTAGTGAGAGTTTGAGGGAAAGATAATATGGAAATGAAATCGATAAATTTCACGAATTTAACCAATATATATGCTTATAGCCGTTGTATCTACAGGTTAAATAGCTATTGTATTTATAGCTGTTTTTCAACTTTTTAGTAAAAATTAATTCTGACATTGTTTAAGGATCGTTTATGGCGTTAGCTTTCTCAATTTTTTTTGGTGTTGTTGCGTATGAATTGCATAAAGCTAAAAAGCATGGCTTTGCAATATTTTTTGATGTGCTTGCTGTTTTGTTAATACTAATATCTTGGAGTGTCTAAATGTCAATTCTATCGAGTCCAATATGGCGTGCGAAAAGTTTTATAACTCAAGTCAATCCTGCTAATTCCCCAACTCTTTGGAGTTTTGATGGTAATGGTTTTGCGAGTCCATCGGATGGACGACCTATTACAGCACCCGAGCAGGCTTGGATGGATGATTACAACGCGCAAAGAGCTTTAATGAATGAAGCAACTCGCCGGGCGATTGAAGATTTTATGCGTAGGAGATTTCCTTTGGGGATGTGTCCTAACGCTATTTCTCCCCTCCTAGGCACTCTGCCTGACCCCCTAATCCGCACCACAGTCCGCAGAACAACGGGGTCAGGTCTTGCCTCTTGCCTTTTAATCTAAAATACCCCCCATGTCCAGACCCCTACGTATTGAATTCCCCGGTGCTGTATACCACGTGACTTCGCGGGGGGACAGGCGGGAGGCTATTTTTGAGGATGATGTAGACCGCTCTGCCCTGCTGGAGGTGCTGGCGCAGGCACTGGATAGGTTTGAGGCGTATGCACTGGCTTGGTGTTTGATGGGCAACCATTACCATTTTGTGATTCATACACAGCAAGCCAATTTGTCGCTACTCATGCGGCACATCAACGGGGTTTATACCCAGCGCTTTAACAAACGGCACAACAAGGTGGGGCATTTGTTTCAAGGCCGGTTCAAAGCGGTCTTGGTGGACAAAGACAGCTATATGCTGGAAGTATGCCGCTATGTAGATTTGAACCCCGTGCGCGCGGGCATGGTGGACGAGCCTGGCGATTGGCCTTGGTCAAGCTATTTGGCGCATAGCGGACAGGCAAGCCCACCTGCATGGCTGGATACGTCGGCAATTTGGGGTTATTTGCTGGGAAGTGATGTCAAAAACGCCGCTGATGCCAAGCAAGCTGCCGACATGTACAAAGCGCTGGTAACGGCTGGCAGAGACGTGAAGCTGTGGGACGAGGCGCTGCGGCAGCAGGTGTTTTTAGGTGACGAGCATTTTGTGCAACGTATGCAAGATTTGGCTAGCAATGCCCGCATCAGCACCAAAGAAACCCCGAAAACCCAGCGAGCAGCACCGCACACAGTGGCACACTGGCTGGAGATTTGTGAATCACGCGAGGAGGCGATTGTCAGAGCGTACCGTGAATCTAAGTTGTCCATGACGGCGATTGCGCAGGCGCTGGGCTTGTCGGTGTCGCGAATCAGCCGAATTTTGGCTAAGGAAGCATCGAGGAAACAGTGGGATATCTTCTGCAACGTCGTCGATAACTTCGGCGATATTGGGGTTTGCTGGCGGCTGGCTTGTAACTTGGCGGCGCGGGGCAAAACCGTGCGGCTGTGGGTGGATGATGTGTCGCCGCTGGCTTGGATGGCGCCTGGCGGCTATCCAAATGTTGCGGTGATGGACTGCAGCAATGGCGCAGCTATCCTTCCGAAAACCGAACTTGGCGACGTGCTGGTCGATACGTTTGACTGTGAATTTGCTATTAATTTAATAGCTAATCAGGCAATAAATACGCCGGCTAATTTCCAATTAGCCCCCCTAAAATCAACTATTCAACCCCTTTGGCTGAATTTGGAGTATTTGACGGCAGAAAGCTTTGCCGAACGTGCCCACACCCTGCCCTACGTGCACCACAGCGGTGCTGCGCAGGGCTGGAGGCAGCGGTATTTTTATCCGGGGTTTAACGAGCTAACGGGTGGTTTGCTGCGCGAAACAGATTTGTTTGATCGGCAAAAGGCGTTTGACCGAGGGGCTTGGTTGAATCGACTTTTAGAGCAAAACAACGCAGCAGAGCCTTCATTCCCGCGCAGGCGGGAATCCATGACCGCTGCTGTGGATTCCCGCCTGCGCGAGAATGACAGGAATAAGGATATCGACAACACGCGTTTCATTTCGCTCTTCTGCTACGAGCCCGCCGCTTTGGAAGCATTGATCGACCAACTCGCAGCAAGCAAAATCCAAACTTGCTTGCTCGTCACCTATGGGCGTGCTACAACCGCTGTAAAAGCCCTTTTAGAGCATAAAAAACGACTTCAGCCGACGTATTTATTGTCTAAGCAGCTATCAATTTTATATCTTCCACAGCTCACACAAATCGATTTTGACCACCTGCTGTGGAGCTGTAACCTGAATTTTGTGCGTGGCGAAGACTCTTTGGTACGCGCCATTTGGGCGGGCAAACCCTTTATTTGGCAGATTTACCCGCAGCATGATGGCGCACACAACGCCAAGCTGGACGCGTTTTTGCAGATGATGGACGCGCCAGCGTCGCTCAAAGCCGCGCATATTGCTTGGAATGCGTCTGCGGCAGAAGTCAAAGCCGACCCAGATTTGCCCAGCTTCCCGCAACTTGACCTGCCGACTTGCCTACCCATTTGGAGTAAAAGTGCTCAAAATTTAAGCAATAAACTGCGTTTACAAGCTGATTTGGCATCCTGCCTTGTCGCTTTTGCAGAGAAAAACGGCTAAAATCATAGGCTAACTTCGATTCATTCGAATAAATTTCACTCACAGAACCGTTAAGAAGTACCACTATGGCATTGAAAATCGCTCAAGAAATCCGCGCAGGCAACGTCGTTATGCACGGCAAGGACCCTATGATCGTCCTGAAAACCGAATACGCTCGCGGTGGCCGTGGTGCGGCAACGGTGCGTATGAAGCTGAAAAGCCTGATCGGCACCTTCAACACCGAGCAAGTGTTCCGCGCTGACGACAAATTTGACCAAATCGTTTTGGACAAAAAAGAGTGCACTTACTCGTACTTCGCAGAGCCTATGTACGTGTGCATGGACACGGAGTACAACCAATACGAAGTCGAAGCCGAAAACATGGGCGACGCGCTGAACTACCTGGAAGACGGCATGGAGCTGGAAGTGGTGTTCTACGAAGGCAAAGCCATCTCCGTTGAAGTTCCAACCAGCGTGCAACGCGTGATCGAGTGGACCGAGCCGGCCGTCAAAGGCGACACATCCGGCAAAGTGCTGAAGCCAGCCAAATTGGCCACAGGCTTTGAAATCGGCGTGCCAATTTTCGTGGCGCAGGGCGACATGGTTGAGATTGATACGCGTACTGGTGAATACCGTAAGCGTGTTTAAGCTTTAAATACGAACGAGAAAGGCTCCTTTGGGAGCCTTTTTTGTTGCTCTCTATTTCAAGCACAATAGCATCATGCAAAACACACAAGACCTCCATGTTTCCCGCCTCGCCAACGCTTGGGCTGAACTACAACAGCATGCCAATGAAGGCACGCCATTAGAGCCGGACGCTTATCGCTTAGCTTTCGCAGACCCTGAATTTTTGCTGCGCCGCGAGACGCGGGGCTTGCGTATTCAGCTGGAGATGCTAAAACCTGAGTTAGAGATGCAGGCGCAAGGCATTGAAAGCACTATCGTCGTGTTTGGCAGCGCACGCTTTGCTGCACCAAAAGATGCCTTGAAATCGGAACAAGAGGCGATGGCATCGGGCGATGCGAATGCGATAGTGCTTGCCGCACAAAAGATGCGGAATGCACAGTATTACGACCAGGCACGGCAATTTGCACGCTTGGTGGCGGGCTATGGCGCGCGTAAACCGCCTAAAGATCGTTTGTACATCTGCACCGGTGGTGGCCCTGGCATCATGGAAGCGGCCAACCGTGGGGCACACGATTTGGGTGCGCTGACGGTGGGTTTGAACATTGCCCTGCCGCATGAGCAAAGCGGCAACCCTTATGTATCGCCATCACTGAACTTCAAATTCCACTACTTTGCATTGCGCAAAATGCACTTTATGATGCGCGCCAAGGCTTTGGTCGCCTTTCCTGGCGGCATGGGCACGATGGACGAGTTGTTTGAAGTTCTAACCTTGGTGCAAACCCGCAAAGCCAAACCCGTGCCTATTGTTTTGTTTGGCACAGACTACTGGAAGCGTTTGATCAACTTTGATGTGATGGTGGAAGAAGGCACGATTTCAAAAGAAGATTTGGCACTTTTCACCTACACCGACGACCCGCAGGTGGCTTGGGACACGATCAAAGCATTTTACAAACTAGATTAAATTCAGGTAATTTTTTTCTTATTTTGTTGGCCTGAGTTTCCAAGCTTGACTTGAAGCCAGGCCAACCAAAGCCCCCGTCGCCCAAAACAGCCCGCCAATACCGACAACCGCGCCAGCCGCACCATACACCATGGGCATGATGACACTGCTGGCGTTGATCGTCATCAGCCTTAACCCCAAAGCTTCGCCGTGCCTATGTTCTGGCGTGATCTGGTGCAGGGTACTCATGATCATGGGTTGAACCGAACCGAGCACAAAACCCAACGCAATCGAACACATCCCCATTGCTAATGCAGATGGCATCAATGGGTAAATACCAAAAAATACGGCTGTTAAAAGCATCGCACCAGAAACAACAGCCCACTCTTTCAAATGCTTGGCGATGAAAGGCAGCAAGACACGTACCACAGCAGCAGCAATGGCGAAGACACCCAAAATCGAACCGATGACAAAGGCGCTGTAGCCACGCTCGTTTCCCAAAATCGGCACAACAAAGGTATGCACATCCCAGCAAGACGACAAGAACCAATTGACGATGATCAAACGGCGCATCATCGGCTCGTTGAACAAATCCCACGCCGTCCCGGGTTTGGCTGCGGCATCAACCACCACAGCTGGCAGTTCACGGGTGCGATGCACCAAAACCCAGGAGATGAGCGGCAAACACGCCAACATCAAAAAAGCCACCCGAAAACCGCTATGGTCGATCAACAAACCTGCGAAAAAGGGGCCAATGAAGTTTGAAACTGCCGGGCCGAGTGCCAACCAACTGAATACTTTTTTGAGCTCCAAACTGTCTTGTGCACTGCGACCAACAAAGCGCTGCAGAGCAATCACCATCACACCTGTGGCACCACCCGTCATCAACGCGCTGATGCACAACACGGGGAAAATAGGAAACGCCACAGCCAAGCCAGCACCTGTGCTAGCCGCCAATACCGAGAGTTGTACGGGTTTGCGCAGTCCATGCCTATCTGTGAACCGTCCAGCCGGAAGCGCTAAAAACACCTGCGTCAATGCAAACAGCGCCAGTAAAACGCCCACCGCTGCCGGACTGTATCCCGCACGCAGCGCGAACAGAGGCGCTGCCATACGCATACCCGCCATGCAAGCGTGCAAGCAAACCTGTGCAGCGATTAATTTACTGAGTTCTTTACCCGTCAAAACGCATTTACCCGACTTGGTTTATCCAGCTCCATTGGTGGAATCGTCAAAATCTTTGTCGTTCGGCAACAAAGCTTGCGCTTGCGATTCAGGCAATGCTTCGACTTGTTTCAACGCGCGGTTCATCATATTGCTTCGGGTTTGAGCTTGATCCAGCGTATTAACCACAGTTTGCGCCTGAGTTTTGACTTTGGACAACACATCACCAAACTTGCCAAACTCGGTCTTCACCGCACCTAAGACTTGCCACACTTCGCTAGAGCGCTTCTCTAGTGCCAGTGTTCTGAAACCCATTTGCAGCGAACTGAGCATTGCCAGCAAGGTGGTGGGCCCCGCCAAGGTGATGCGATGCTCGCGCTGTAACGATTCCATCAGCCCTGGGCGTCGCAATACTTCGGCATACAAGCCTTCTGTGGGTAAAAACAAAATCGCGAAATCGGTGGTGTATGGTGGCTCTATGTATTTTTCTGAGATCGATTTGGCTTCCAAACGAATGCGCAACTCTAGTGCTTTGCCTGCCGCTTCTGCGCCCAGCACGTCAGCGTTGCCTTGCGCATCTAAGAGGCGCTCGTAATCTTCATTGGGGAATTTCGCGTCGATAGGCAGCCACAATGGTTCGCCATCGACGGATCTGCCCGGCAATTTGACAGCAAAGTCCACCACGTTTTTGCTACCCGGTTTGGTGGCAACTTGTACACCATATTGGTCAACCGTAAAGACCTGCTCCAGCAAACTGGCCAGCTGTGCTTCGCCAAAAATACCCCGCGTTTTGACGTTGGTAAGCAAATGCTTCAAATCGCCCACACCCTGCGCCAGCGTTTGCATTTCGCCCAAGCCCTTGTGGACTTGCTCAAGGCGATCTGCCACTTGCTTAAAACTCTCACCCAATCGCGCTTGCAGGGTATTTTGCAACTTTTCATCGACCGTGGCGCGCATTTCGTCAAGCTTGGCGGAATTGGTGGTTTGCAACTGGGTGAGCTGCTTTTCCATGGTGTCGCGCACCTCGTTCATGCGGCGGGCGTTGGATTCGCTCAACCCTTGCAGCTGCGTTGTCAGCGTGTCTGCCAATGTTTTTTGTAGCGTGGCGAGTTGCTGGCTGGATTGCACCGTTAACGCGTCGATTTGATTGTTCTGTGTGCGAAAGGCCTCGCCACTTTGCAGCACCACGGCTTGCTGAAAAGCGCCGAAACTCTGCGTCAGCTCCTGCCTGCCACCACGGGAAGATTCGGTGATTTCACGGCGTAGTTCGCGCTCAAGCCGCTCAGACGTGGCGGAGACAGCGCCTAAAAGCTCCACCTTACCTTGCACCGCCGCTTGGGTAGCCTGCTTGTCGGCTTTGCGCACCGCAAACCAAAACACAACAATGATGTTGAACACCACCAGCGCCAGAAAAGACCAAATCACGACAGCGGGGTTTAAGTTTGAAAAATCCATGGCGTCGATTCTACTGTTTATTTCACTAAATACTGGATTTATAGACAGTAAAAATTGAACGATAAATAGCGATTAATTTCAATTAATTTAGTGGCGAAACTGCTCTGCCATTGAGCAAAAATCCAACCAAATTATCGACCGCCTTGTTCGCCATCGCCATGCGCGTGGGCACGGTGCTGCTGGCAATGTGCGGGGTGAGGACAATATTCGGCACAGTGAGCAAGTCTGGATGAACCGATGGCTCACCCTCAAACACATCCAACCCCGCAGCAGCGATTTGCTTGTTTTTAAGCGCCATAGCCAAAGCGGCATCGTCCACAATGCCGCCGCGTGCGAGGTTGATTAAGTTTGCCGTTGGTTTCATCAGCGCCAGCTCTGCAGCACCTATGGTGTGGTGTGATTCAGCGGAATACGGCACGACGAGCATGACGTGGTCTGCCGTTTGTAGAAGCTCGGTTTTGCTGACGTAACGGGCTTGGCAGGTAGCTTCCGTCGCCACATCAAGGCGGGAGCGGTTGTTGTAAATCACCTGCATACCAAAGCCAAAAGCGCCGCGTTTGGCTATTGACTGCCCAATTTTGCCCATGCCGATGATGCCAAGCGTGCTGCCATGCACCTCGCTGCCCGCAAACATATCAAACCGCCAGCTTTTCCACTTGCCGGCGCGCAGGAAATGCTCGCTTTCAGTGACGCGGCGCGCGGTCGCCATCAGCAGTGCAATGCCGAAATCAGCGGTGGTTTCGGTCAAAGTATCGGGTGCATTGGTGCCGACAACGCCTGCTGCAGTCATGGCTGGCAGGTCAAAGTTGTTGTAACCCACCGTCATATTGGCACAGATTTTGAGCTGTGGGCAAGCGGCTAAAAGCTCAGCGTCAATTCGCTCTAAGCCAAACGTGAAAGCGCCGACTTTGCCTTGCAGCTTCTCAATCAGCTGCTTTTTTGTCCAGCCCTCATCGACTTGGTTGGATTCAACTTCAAAATGCTGCGCTAATTTAGCCAGTGTTTCGGGGAAAATCGCTCGCGTAACAAGTATTTTTTGTGTATTCATTTTTTTATCGTTTAAATTAGCACTAAATTGGCACTTAGCCGGTGTATTTAATGGATAAGTAGCTATTAAATTTATAGCATTTTTAGCATCAATATGCCAGCGATGGTCGTGACTGCACGTCAGGTTTGACGCTTTCAGCAGCAGCGGCTGGATTGGCTTGAGCGTCTTTGCCAAGTTTTCCCTGTGGATGCCAGCCCACAACCGACAGCAAAACGAAAAAACCCACGACATAACCCAAAGCGATATGCCAGCCTGCTTTGAGCCAAGCGCCTACGGATTTGGCCTCAGGGTACATATTGCTCAAAGCCACGCCTGCAGAAGAACCAAACCACAGCATACTGCCACCAAAACCGACAGCGTAGGCCAAAAAGCCCCAGTCGTAACCGCCCTGTTTCAAAGCGAGTGCCGTCAATGGAATGTTATCAAACACGGCACTCAAAAAGCCCAAGCCGAAGGCGCTTTGCCAAGACGCCAGTGGCAAATGTTGGACGGGCATCATGGATGCGCACATGACCAATGACAGCAAAAAGATACTGCCTTTAAAGGCCTCAGGCAACAAATTCCAAGTCGGTTTGCGCCAAGGCGTCGTCACCAAAATAGCAACCCACACCGCCATGCCAATGACGGGAAAGGCGCTCAAAACAGCAGGATAGTTCAAATTAAAAAAAACATTGGCACCAACGGCACTGAGCAAGATAATGGCGACGATGCACAGCCGTGCCCAGTGGACGTGCGCTCCCTTGGGGGCGTCTTTCAAAATCGGCTGGTAGGCATGCTGCTGGCGTGCGGCAATCACACCAAAAATCATCAAAGCGACAAACGAGCCGGCGTAGGCCTCAAACACCTGACCCGGAGCAACCCCGCCAATCCAAAGCATGGTGGTGGTCGTGTCGCCAACCACGCTACCCGCACCACCCGCGTTGCTGGCCGCGACAATGGCGGCCAAAAAGCCGATGTGTAGTTTGCGTTTGTACAGCACAGCGGCCATCGTGCCACCTATCATAGCGGCGGCAATATTGTCTAAAAAGCCCGAAATACAGAAAACCAAAATCAACAAGACAAAGCCACCCTTCCAGTCATCTGGCAGGTAATTAGGAAGAATCGCTGGAATTTCGGTTTTCTCAAAATGATCCGCCAAAAGTGCAAAACCGAGCAGCAAGCCCAGTAAATTGGCGATGGTGACCCACTCGTGCCCGAGTAATTTGAGTAAACCAGCGATACCGGGTGTGCCCGAAAAGTCGCTAAAACCCAGCTTGTACGACGTAATAACGGCCAAACCCACCAGCGCCACTTTCAAAACATGGTGATGAAACAGCGCCACGCCCAAAAGTGTTAAACCGAATAGAAAAAAATCGAGCGGAATGCCTGCGACAAACATGCTTAGGTCTCCAAAAAAGTAGGCTAGATGTTACCTTGAACAAGAGTGTGTCAGATTGAGAATTTTCGATTCAAAACCTCTCAAACGCCTGAAAACAAGGGTTACTACTAGTGCCACCAACAGCGACTCGCAAGATGATTGCTATGTAAAAAACATCATAAGTATTTAATTTCATAAGTATTTTCATCAAGGGAGATAGAAACATGCAGAAGATATTGCACATCAACCCAGACAAATGCACAGGCTGCTTGCAGTGTGAAATGGCCTGTTCTTTTGAAAACTACGGCACATTTGCCACCGCCAAATCCCGCATCAAGGTTTTTGACTTTCACCACACCGGCAAAAAAGTGCCTTACACCTGCACCCAATGCGACGAAGCGTGGTGCTTGCATGCCTGTCCTGTAGAAGCCATCACGGTTGATAGAACAACAGGCGCGAAAGTAGTGAACGAGAGCACCTGCGTGGGCTGCAAAGTCTGCACCATCGCCTGCCCATTTGGTACGATCAATTACGTTGAAGAAACCGGCAAAGTGCAAAAATGCGACCTCTGCGGTGGCGACCCAGCTTGCGCATCGGCTTGCCCGACAGGCGCCATCACATTCATTGACGCCAACTGGACGGGGTTGGGCAAGATGGCACAGTGGGCCGACAAGCTAGGCAATCAGCCTTCTGCGTCTTAAATCAACATTGACTATTTAGGAGAACACATCATGTCATGGGCAGGAAAAATCCTCCGCGTTAACTTGACCGCGGGAACCGTCAAGTCTGAACCTCTCAACATGGATTGGGCTAACGCCTACATTGGCTCGCGTGGACTGGGCACCAAGTATTTGGTAGAAGAGGTTGATGCGACTGTAGACCCATTGTCTGCAGCTAACAAAATCATCTGGTCAACGGGTCCGCTCACGGGCACGATGGCTTCCACCGGTGGCCGCTATACCGTGATCACCAAAAGCCCGCTCACGGGCGCCATTGCCTGCTCAAACTCAGGCGGCTATTGGGGCGCAGAGTTCAAAATGGCCGGCTGGGACATGGTGATTTTTGAAGGTAAATCACCCAAACCCGTTTATTTGTACGTCAATGATGACGTCGCTGAACTGCGCGATGCAGGGCACTTATGGGGCAAAAGCGTGTGGGAGACCGAAGGTATCTTGAAAACCAGCTTGCAAGACCCGTTGACGCGGGTTTCCAGTATTGGCAAAGCCGGTGAAAATGGTGTGTTGTTTGCGGCTGTGGTGAATGATTTGCACCGTGCTGCAGGCCGCTCTGGCGTGGGCGCGGTGATGGGTAGCAAAAACCTCAAAGCCATCGCTGTGCGCGGCACCAAAGGCGTGGGTAATTTGCACAACCCGAAAGAGTTCATGAAAGTTGTCGCCGAGAAGAAAAAAATCTTGGCAGACAACGGTGTAACGGGTACAGGTCTGCCAGCCATGGGCACGCAGGTGCTGATGAGCGTGATCAACGAAACCGGTGCATTACCCACCCGCAACCACCGCGATAACCAGTTTGAAGGCGCGAAAGACATTGGCGCAGAAGCCATGGCCACGCCGCGCAAAACCGACGGCAAAAAGCATTTGGTGACCAACCAAGCCTGCTTTGGCTGCACGATTGCTTGCGGACGGATCAGCAAAATGGACGAAACGCATTTCACCATCGTCAACAAACCGCAATACAAAGGCGCGAACGGCGGTTTGGAATACGAAGCGGCTTGGGCGCTGGGCGCTGCCAACGGTGTGAACGACCTGGAAGCCCTGCAATACGCCAATTTGCTGTGCAACGAAGAAGGTATTGACCCCATCAGCTTTGGCACCACCGTGGGCGCGGTGATGGAGTTGTACGAAATGGGCGTGTTGACCAAAGAACAAATTGGTATTGATGCCAAATTTGGTTCGGCGGAAACCTTGGCGTTTTTGGTGGAAGAAACCATCTACGGCCGTGGTTTTGGCAAAGAAATTGGTCAAGGTTCTAAGCGTTTGACGGAAAAATACGGTCACCCAGAGCTGAGCATGAGCAGCAAAGGCCAAGAGTTCCCAGCATACGACGGCCGCGCCATTCAAGGCATCGGCTTGGCGTATGCCACCTCTAACCGGGGTGGCTGCCATCTGCGCGGCTACACCATTGCGTCAGAAGTGCTGGGCATCCCTGTCAAAACGGATCCGCTTGAGCATGAAGGTAAACCAGAGTTGGTCAAAGCATTTCAAGACGCGACAGCGGCATTCGACTCATCAGGCTTGTGTATTTTCACAACTTTTGCTTGGGGCTTGACCGACTTGGCTCCGCAACTTGCGGCCGCATGCGGCGACCAATACACCACCGAAGAGCTGGAAAAAATCGGTGAACGTATCTGGAATATGGAGCGCGAGTTCAACAACCGCGCTGGCTTCACAGCGAAAGACGACAGCTTGCCGAAACGCTTGCTTGAAGAAGCTTGCAAAACAGGTCCTGCCAAAGGCAAGGTCAATATGTTGGCAGAGATGATGCCGAAATACTATGCAGCACGCGGCTGGGACACAGAGGGCCGCCCTACACAAGCAACTCGCGAACGACTCGGGCTATAAACTTAGGTATTTACCATGCATCACGTCATCATCGGCGGTGGCCCCGCCGGCGTTATCGCTGCTGAAACCATACGCAAGCAGGCTCCGTACGACAACATCACCATTGTGAGCGATGAGTCTGTACCCGCCTACTCGCGCATGGCGATTCCCTATCTGCTGATGGGCAATGTGAAAGAAGAGGGGACGTATTTAAGGAAAGATCCTTCACACCTCAAAAATTTACATATAAATTGGGTACAAGCCGGCGTAAAACTTGTTGAAACAGCTACAAAAACTGTAGCGTTACATACAGGTGTAAAAATCACGTTTGACACCTTGCTGATTGCAACAGGCTCGCATCCGATCAAGCCGCCCATTCCCGGGATTGAATCAGAAGGCGTTCACACCTGCTGGACCATGGAAGATGCACGCAGCATCATGGCACTGGCAAACAAAGGCTCACGCGTGCTGCAACTGGGTGCTGGCTTCATCGGCTGCATCATCATGGAGGCACTTGCTGCACGTGGTGTGACACTCAGCGTTGTGGAAATGGGAGACCGCATGGTGCCGCGCATGATGGGGCCCATCGCTGGTGGCATGATTCGCGATTGGGTTCAAGCCAAAGGTGTTGAGGTATTTACCGCTACCAAAGTGGAATCCATTGCAGCCGGAGCCCCCTTGAAAGTGACGTTGAGCAATGGCAAAACGATAGAGGCTGATTTGGTTATCAGCGCAGCAGGTGTGCGGCCTGCGATTGGTTTTTTGAAAGATTCTGGCATCACTTGCTTGGCTGGTGTGTTGACCGATGCCCACTTGCAAACCAATGTGCCAGGTATTTTTGCTGCTGGCGACTGCGCTGAAGCCTTTGACAAAGTGACGGGCAAAACCATCGTCAGCGCGATTCAACCCAATGCCGCGGAACAAGCGCGGGTCGCTGGCATGAACATGGTGGCTTGCAGCCGCGGCAAAACCATGCAGGCTGAGCTAAAAGGCGTGACACAAATCAACGTGCTGGATACGCTGGGGTTAATCTCAACCAGCTTTGGTGACTGGCAAGGCCAGCCTGGTGGAGAGCACGTTGAGCTGACCGACCTTAAAAAGGGCAAGCACTTGAGTTTGCAGTTCAAAGACGATGTCATGGTCGGGTGCAACAGCGTGGGCTGGACTGACCACGTGGGTGTCATGCGCGGGCTGGTGGAAGGCAAGGTCAAACTCGGCGCATGGAAAGACCACCTCAAAGCAGATCCGACCAAGCTGATGGAAGCCTACATCGCCAGTGCGCAAGGGCAGCAAGACTGGGCGGGCGCGCAAGACGAGCGAAGAAGATAATAGAGCGAGATAAATATTGAAAATTAATTTTGAAGATGAACATCACGCTCAAGTTATTTGCCTCTCTTACTGACTACCTTCCCGTCGAATCGAAATACACCAACATTGTGGCTTTAGACGTTGCGGAGGGTACAACCATAGGCAACATCATTGCGCAGCACAACTTGCCGCCAAAATGGGTGCATTTGGTGCTGGTAAACGGTGTCTATATTTACCCCGAACAGCGCATGTCGCACACTTTGGTAGAAGGTGATGTGCTGGCGATTTGGCCGCCTATTGCGGGTGGCTGATTCACGACAAGCAAGCATGCAAGCATTTTACGAAGAAAAATTTGACCGCGAGATGGGATGCACCGAAGCGGATTGGTTGCGTCTGCTTCCTGCTGCCGTCGGTGACAACCATTGGAAACTTCAAGCCAAAACCGCTGGTGTGCGTATTGGTGACGGCGCGCTTGGCTTGAAATGGCAAGCCGTTGAGCCACGCCAAATTGGTTTGATTCGTATGCCCAGATTAATGGTCAGTTTTCGCTTTGCGGGTTTAACTGACGAAGAGCGCTACACTTTCATGAAGCGCTTTGACTTGTACATGCACCGCGGCGGCGGCTAGTCCAACCAAGTTGTGAATTCTGCAGCAGGCACGCGTGGTGTGCGAAAGCTATTGACCTTGTCACTTGTATCGGCATAACCCAAAGACATGCCGCAGACCAGCAGCTCATCTTCACTCGCACCAATATGCGGCATGATGATGTTGGCAAAGCCGTTCCAAGCCGCTTGTGGGCAAGTATGCAGGCCATGACCACGGGCTGAGACCATGATGTTTTGCAGCAGCATGCCAGCGTCCACCAAGCTGCCACGCCCCATGACGCGGTTGATCGTAATCATCAAGCCCACAGGTGCATCAAAAAACTTGAAGTTACGTTGATGCTGCGCGTGCATTTTGTCTTTGTCCCCTTTGCCAATATCCAGCAAACCATACAAACTCCAACCATTTTCACGGCGGCGGTCGATAAAAGGGCTCACCCATTTTTCAGGGTAATAGTCGTATGACTCTTTGTAGTCGGCCGCCAAAGCTGGGTTGGCTCTGATGGCGTCGTGCGCAGCGCATGCCTTTTCAACCAAGCTGTCACGGCTCGCACCCTGCAGCACATACACCTTCCACGGCTGGGTGTTGGTGCCAGATGGGGCGCGGCTAGAGACTTCAAGAATTGTTTCAATCAACTCGCGCGGCACGGCTTGCTGGGTAAACGCACGCGCCGACATGCGGCTGGTGATGGCGGCATCGATCGCGTTTAAATTCACACTCATTTTCAAAGCTTCAGACATGGCGTATTTTCTCCAAGACAGATTTCAAGTTTAAAGGCAGTTGCACCGGACGGCGCGTTTTTTGATCGACATAGACGTGAATGAAGTGACCTTTGGCAGCGCAGATCTCAAAAGCACCTTGCGCATTGGCGGTAAACACGCCAAGTTCATAGCGCACGCTGGAACTGCCCATACTCGCAATGCGAATGCCAAGCTCCACCTGTTCAGGGAACACCACAGGTGAAAAGTAATTGCAATGCGTTTCCACGACCAAGCCAATCGTTGCACCATCGTGAATATCCAAAGCGTCCTGCTCGATCAAATGCGCGTTCACCGCCGTGTCAAACCAAGCATAGTACACAACGTTGTTGACGTGTCCATAGGCGTCGTTGTCTGCCCAGCGGGTATCTATGCGTCTAAACAGGTGGTAAGCGTTACGCGGTTCGGGGACGGGGCGTGAAGGTGTAGATGACGTTGTTGGCGTGCTTGACATGGTTGTGATTGTCTATCTGGGTGCTTACATCAAGCTTTATTCTGCCAGCTTTGCCACTTTGCAACGTACGCTAAGGCGACACGATACGTATTCATTTGCACTTGCACGGTGTCATCAATGTCATTGCCATAACCGCCAGCCATGCTGAATGCTAATGGAATGCGGCGCTGCCACGCCCAGTCAAACACCCGCCTGTCCCGCGCCTCCAAACCATCATAAGTGAGCTTGAGCCGCCCCAGCCTGTCGCCTTCATGCGGGTCAGCTCCCGCCAAATAGATGATCAAACTTGGCTGGAAACGCCGCTCCAGTTCGTCCAACGCTTGATCCAACGCATGCAAATAGGCATCGTCTTGGCAGCCGTCGGCCAGCTCTACGTCTAAATCACTGGCTTCCTTGCGAAAGGGGAAGTTTTTTGCACCGTGCATAGATAGTGTGAACACGCTGGCGTCGTTTTGGAAAATGCTGGCCGTGCCATTGCCTTGGTGTACGTCGAGGTCAATCACCGCCACTTGCAGCGGTTTGTGCAAATTTGCCCTGTCGCGGCTCCACTCAGCCTGCATCAGCCGCGTAGCGACTGCCGAGTCGTTGAACACGCAAAACCCACTGCCCTTGTGCGCATACGAATGGTGCGTCCCGCCCGCAATATTCGCCGCCAAGCCGTTTTTAAACGCTGAACGGCAAGCGTCTATGGTCGCACCGACAGACAAACGCGCCCGCGCCACCATGGCCTCGCTCCACGGAAAGCCAATCTCACGCATCGCTGGTGCGGCGATGCTACCCGTGGTCAACTCGCGAATGTACTCAGGCGTGTGCGCTAGTGCCAGCATGCCATCACTCGCGGGAGAAGCGGTTTTCAGCGCTATGCCAGGGTACTCTGCCACCAGCCTGTCGCGCAGCATGTGGTACTTGGCCATGGGGAAGCGGTGGCCTTCTGGCAAAGGCAAAACAAATTGACCTGTGTAGTAAACTTCCATAGAAACATCCATAAGGCGTGATTGTGTCAGCCCTGTGGCAACCGTTGAAATTTGGGGTTTTTGACAAGTTTTTAGAAATTCACCTCTAATTTGCTGCACTGCAACATAAAACACTTGCAAAGCCTAGTAATAACCCTATAATTCAAACCATGCTGCACTGCAACATAAAAAGTTTCGGAGCAGTTCTTAGTCGTGAGGGCGAAGTTAAATTTTCACTTTCACATGCCTATTAAATTTTATTGATTGGAAATTACCATGTTGACCGTAGAACAAATCGTTGCCTCAAACAAAGCTAACCTCGACACCTTGTTTGGCCTGACCACCAAAGCCTTCGCTGGCGTTGAAAAAATGGTTGAGTTGAACGTGACTGCTGCTAAAGCCGCTTTGGCTGAGTCTACAGAGCACGCCAAAGCTTCTATGAGCGTGAAAGACGCACAAGAATTTTTGGCTTTGCAAGCCGGCCTGATCCAGCCTTTGGCTGAAAAATCAGCTGCTTACAGCCGTCACCTGTATGACATCGCTTCTAGCGCTGGCGCAGAGTTCACAAAAAACGTTGAAGAGCAATCTGCTGAAGCCCAGAAGAAATTCATGGGTTTGGTTGACACTGCTGCTAAAAACGCACCAGCTGGCTCTGAGTCTGCTGTCGCGATGATGAAAAACGCTGTGACTGCTGCTAACAGCGCTTTGGAATCAGTGCAAAAGTCTGTCAAACAAGCAACTGAAATGGCTGAGAAGAACCTCACAGCCGCTACAGAAACAGCGATGAAGGCAACTGCAACAGCAACTGCTACAAAGAAGCGTTAATTAACGTTCTGTCTGGTTCAAGCCTCAGGGTTTGAGCTAAACAGCAAAAAGCCACTCAGTTACTTGAGTGGCTTTTTTTATGTCTTTTTACTATTAATTTGATAGCTGATTAAGCAATAAATACGCCGGCTAAAGTTGTTTTTAAGTATCTAAATTTAGTATTATTTTGATAGCAAATTTAAAATAGAACGCTATTGACTCTTCACCGCAATAGCTGTCCTCAGCTGCGGTAGCACCGCAAGCATCGCCGCCCTGCCTGCCTCAATTGAGCGGCGCTTGGACGCAAAATCTGCGCTCGACACGCCCGCCAGCGCCGGCCGCACCGCGACATCGGCTTCTCTGAGCTCAAAAGTGTTGATGGATCGGCTCATGATGGCAAAGGTTTGCAGCAAAATATCTAGGGTTCCCAGCGCGGGGTTGCTCTCTGGTGTGGCGGAAATGTCGACCGCTATCACCACATCCGCCCCCATTTGTCGCGCATAACGCACGGGGACGGGCGACACCAAACCGCCATCCACATATTCACGGGTGCCAATTTTGACGGGCTGAAACACGGCGGGCACGGCGCTGGATGCGCGTACAGCGGTGGCAGTATCGCCCCGCATGAACAACACGCCTTGGCCGTTGTGCAAATCTGTCGCGACAATACCCAGCGGCATGGGGAACGACTCGATGGTTTTGCCGCCGACTTGGCCACTCACGTAACGCGCAAGCGCTTCACCGCGCAGCATGCCACGGCTCAAAAAGGGCAGCGTCCAGTCAGTCAACGCTGCTTCTTCCATGGTTTCAGCCACGGTTTGCAGCTGTGCGCCCGTTTTGCCACTGGCGTACAACGCGGCCACCAGGCTGCCGGCGGACGTGCCGACCACCAAATCGGGCTTGATGCCAGCCTCTTCCAGCACCTGAATCACCCCCACATGCGCAAAGCCACGCGCCGCGCCGCCACCCAAGGCGAGTCCGATTTTGGGCAACTTTTTCGTGATGACTGTTGGAATTGAAGGTGGCGTTGGTATTGTTGAAATTGAGCTACAACCGACCAAATAAGCGCTTATAAGCGCCATAACGAGCAGTTTTACACCCACAAACTTTGTGCTTTTAGGCGTGGCTGTCAACGCCATGTCAGCGGCAGCGTTATAATTAAGAATGATTCGCATTTGCAGTATTTAAGTTTTAATTTTTGGTAATTTTTTAAGGACTCACTATGTTTAAACGTTCTCTTCTGTCGCTCATGGCTCTCGCTGCTGTCTCTAGCACGCTGTTGTCCATCAACACCGCCCAAGCACAAAGCGCCGAAAAAGTGCTCAACCTGTATTCTGCACGCCATTATTCAACAGACGAGGCGCTGTACAGCACCTTTACAAAAACAACCGGCATCAAAATCAACCGTGTGGATTCTGACGATGCCGGCATTTTGACCCGTCTGAAAGCCGAAGGTGCAGCCTCTCCCGCTGACTTGATCTTGCTGGTCGACGCTGCCCGCTTGGCCTCTGCCGATGTGCAAGGCTTGTTTCAACCCATCAAATCTAAACTGCTGGACGACAGCATTCCCGCCAATTTGCGCTCTGCACCCACGGCAGACGGCGTGACCTGGACCGGCTTTTCCACCCGCGCCCGCGTGATTGTGTATGACAAGGTCAAGGTTAAAAAAGACGATGTTGACACCTACGAAGAGTTGGCCGACCCGAAAAACAAAGGCAAAGTCTGCACCCGCTCAGGCTCGCACCCGTACAACATGAGCTTGTTCTCAGCCTTGGTGGAGCACATGGGCGAAGCCAAAACTGAAGTCTTCCTCAAAGGCATGGTCGACAACATGGCGCGCGCACCTAAAGGCGGCGACACTGACCAAATCAAAGCCGTTGCAACGGGCGAATGCGGCATTGCCTTAAGCAACACCTATTACATCGCCCGCCTGATGCGTTCAAACAACCCAGAAGACAAAGCCATCATGGAAAAAGTCGGCGTGGTCTTCCCGAACCAAGCGAGCTGGGGCACGCACATGAACATCGCTGGCGGCGCAGTCGCTAAATACGCCAAAAACCGCGACAACGCGATTTTGTTCATGGAATACCTCGCCAGCCCCTTCGCGCAAGACCACTTTGCCAATGGCAACAACGAGTGGCCAACGGTCAAAGGCGTGAAGATTGACAACGCGGCTCTCAAGGCCATGAGCGGCGGCGACTTCAAAAGCGAGACAATTCCATTGGCAACAGCTGCTAAAAACTTGGTCAAAGTGCAGCAAATGTTGGACCGAGTTGGTTATAAATAAATAAAAGCTGTAACCCTCTTACATCCGTTCGGGTTGAGCCTGTCGAAACCCTTCGACAAGCTCAGGGCGAACGGATTTATTTTTTTGCGCTACGAACGCAATCCTCTTAGGTCATAATTGGGGTTTCCTTTGACGTAAACGTCAACGGTTAGCCCATTTTTCAACTCAAGAGGATTTCTCATGGACATCAAAGGCAAAGTATTCATCGTCACCGGCGGCGCATCAGGCTTGGGTGAAGGCACGGCGCGCATGCTGGCAGCGGCAGGCGGCACGGTTGTGATTGCGGACATGCAGGCCGACAAAGGCGAGGCCATCGCCCAAGAAATCGGCGGCGCATTCGTCAAGTGCGACGTGACCAGTGAAGCCGACGGCCAAGCCGTCGTCGCCAAAGCTGTGTCCTTGGGCAAACTCATGGGTTTGGTCAACTGCGCTGGCATCGCCACCGGTGAAAAAACCGTCGGCAAAAACGGCCCACACAACTTTGAGACCTTCAAACGCACCGTGACGATCAACTTGATCGGCAGCTTCAACATGATTCGCCTCGCGGCAGACGCCATGTGCAAAAACGAGCCAGAAAGCACGGGCGAGCGCGGCGTGATGATCTCCACCGCTTCCGTAGCAGCTTACGACGGTCAAATCGGCCAAGCCGCCTACAGCGCCTCCAAAGGCGGCGTGGTCGGCATGACTTTGCCCATCGCCCGCGATCTGGCCCGCAACGGCATCCGCAACATGACCATCGCCCCGGGCATTTTCGGCACGCCCATGATGTTCGGCATGCCACAAGACGTGCAAGACGCCCTGGCCGCCGCCGTACCGTTCCCATCACGTTTGGGTACCCCGCAAGACTACGCCAAATTAGCGAAACATATTTTTGAGAACGACATGCTGAACGGCGAAGTGATCCGCCTGGATGGTGCGATTCGCCTGGCACCGAAATAATTCGAAATTCGTTTACAAAAGCCTGCATGTCTTCGGATATGCAGGCTTTTTTTTGAAAAAATTACACCAGCGACTTGTACAAATTGAACGCACTAACCAGTGTAATCAAAGTGCCAACCAGTAAGAGCAAAGTACGGGTTTGTAATTTGCTGCATAAATAAGCAGCAAATGGCGCAGCAAACAAACCACCAATCACCAAGCCTGCAACCACCATCCAAGGGCCAAAGCCAACCAAGGCGGTAAAGGTGATGGCGCTGCCAAACGTCAAGAAAAACTCTGCGAAGTTGACCGACCCGATGGTGGTTCTTGGGTCTTGACCCGTCCCAACCAAAGTCGTTGTAACGACGGGTCCCCAGCCTCCTCCGCCAATCGCATCAACAAATCCGCCTACCAAAGCCAGCTTGGCAACATGCTTCGGCTCTTGCCGATTTGCTTTGATTTTCTTAAAAACCTTGCTGATGATATAAATGCCCATCACCACCAAATAGGCGGAAATGTATGGTTTGATTGCCTTCCCATCGATGTTCGTCAAAATATAAGCGCCAGTAACAGCACCTGTTATCCCTGGCAGCAAAAGTTTGAGAAAAAGCTTTTTGTTGACGTTGCCAAGTTTGGCGTGTGCTATGCCAGAAACACCTGTTGTAAACACTTCAGCAACATGCACGCTGGCAGAAGCCATGGCTGGGCTGACGCCGCTCGCCATTAAAAAAGTGGTTGAAGTGACCCCATAAGCCATACCCAATGCACCATCAACAATTTGAGCGAGCAAGCCAACGGCAACCGCGCTCCAAAAAATATCGCTTGCAAAAGCCTCGCTTAACAATGTTTTTGCTGCGAGCGTGCCGTTTCCGAAAAGCTGTATCAACAAGTAGACAATGAGTAAAGTAAGCATGCTGGAGGTCAACCACACAGCGCCGCGGATAACGCGACTTTGTGAGTCTGCCAATGCGATTTTCTCAATTGATCTTTCGAGTGGCGGAATCCCTAATCTTTCATGCTCGGAATTCAGCGCGTTGTCACTCAAATCGATATCTCTAAACTTCATAAAAATCACCTTTTACATACAAAAGAATGCATGATGACTAGGATTTTATAGATTGTAAAATAATATTAAATTAAATTTATATATTAAAAAAAGAATATCAATTTTCATCCAATGCACAATTTGTAGTGCAATAATAAGCTCAGAGGTAAAAATTTATCCTCTATTTGCTATTTTTTCGATAGCTATTTAGGCAACAAATACGCCGGCTAGAGTCTTATTTGAGGGGTAAAAATGACATATTTCACTAAATTTGGCTACACTGCCGCCTTTGCGGCATCTTTACTCGCCGGCTGCGCGACAAATCAACCGCAATTCGTCTATACCGCCCCCATCCTGCCCGAAGCCGCCTCTGGCTACACCGCCAAACCCGGCTGGGCGACTAAGAAATTTGCTGTTGCGGCGGCCAATCCGTTGGCTACCGATGCGGGCTACCAAATTTTGAAAGCGGGTGGTAGCGCGGTGGATGCTGCGGTGGCGGTGCAGATGGTGCTGGGCCTGGTCGAGCCGCAGTCTAGCGGGATTGGTGGCGGGGCGTTTTTGTTGCACCAAGATGGCAAAGCTAACGGCAAGATGGAAGCCAAAATCGAGGCATTTGATGGCCGCGAAACCGCGCCTGCATCGGCAACCGAGTCGCTTTTTATAGGCAAAGACGGCAAACCCATGGCATTTAGCGATGCCGTCGTTGGCGGCCGCTCCGTCGGCGTGCCGGGCACGGTGCGGATGCTGGAAATGGCGCACAAGCAGCATGGCAAGCTGCCGTGGGCGACGCTGTTTCAGCCTGCGATTGCCTTGGCGGAAAGCGGCTTCAAGGTCAGCCCGCGCCTGAACACGTTGCTGGCAGGCGAGAAAAACCTGAAAAACGACCCTGTGGCAGCGACTTATTTTTATGACACTGCTGGCACGGCCTGGCCGGTGGGTCATGTGCTGAAAAATCCAGCTTACGCTGCGGTTTTGCGCAGCATAGCCAAAGACGGTGCAAAAGCCCTACATGAAGGCGATATTGCCCAAGCCATCGTCAACAAAGTGCGGAATCACCCCACCAATGCTGGCGTTTTGAGTTTGCAAGACTTGACCAATTACGCCCCGAAAAAGCGTGATCCGCTGTGTTTTGACTACGATGTCAAACCTGAAATCTACCAAATCTGCGGCATGCCGCCACCCAGCTCAGGCGCGATTGCGATAGGGCAAATCTTGGGCATTTTGAACAACACGGTCGCACCGCAGCTGCCGTTGGATGCAACCACAGCTCCCACCGCTGCCGAATTCCTCAGCCCCGAGTGGCTGCATTTGTACCTGGAAGCCTCTCGCCTCGCCTTTGCCGACCGTGCGCAATACGTGGCTGACCCTGATTTTGTTGCCCCGCCAGCAGGAAATTGGCAGGAAATGCTGAATCCGGTTTACTTGACGCAGCGTTCAAAATTAATCGGTAGCATGAGCATGAAAACCGCCTCAGCCGGCATACCACTTCCCTATGATGCTATCAAAACCAGTGCGAATTCACCTCATAACTTTAAGTACGCACCCATGCCAGAACAGATAGAGTACGGCACGTCGCACATCAGCATCATCGACGCGGCAGGCAATGCACTGGCGATGACGACGACGATTGAAGGCGCTTTTGGGTCTATGCAGATGGTCAGCCCCAATCCCTCACTTTCAGGCGGATTCCTCCTCAACAACGAACTGACCGATTTCAGCTTCTCCCCCTACGATGCCTCAGGCAAACCCATCGCCAACCGCGTCGAGCCCGGCAAACGCCCCCGCTCCAGCATGTCGCCCACCCTCGTGATTGACAAAACCACAGGTCAAGTCATCATGAGCGCCGGCAGCCCAGGCGGCGCGCTCATCATCCATTTCACCGCGAAAACGCTTTACGGCACGCTGAACTGGGGAATGAACGCGCAAGAAGCCATCAACCTGCCCAACTTCGGCTCCCTCAACGGCCCCAGCATCTTGGAGGCCAAACGCTTTCCACCCGCTGTCGTCGAAGCTTTGAAAGCCAAAGGGCATGAGATTCGGGAGATTGAGATGACCAGTGGCTTGCAGGCGATTGAGCGGACGACATCTTCTGGCGCTGCGACGTATGACGGGTTCTTTGGCGGGGCGGATCCACGGCGGGAAGGCGTGGTGATGGGGGATTGAAGGGGAATTGAAGAAGGATCGAGGCTGATTTAAGAGCTATTTTTGGCTAAAGACAGCGTATTTATTGCCTAAGTAGCTATATTATTTATAGCAAAATTAAATTTTC
>JANPIC010000027.1:0-18581 GCA_031424795.1 Polaromonas sp.
GCTGCAAACTGCTCTAGCGACAATGGATTGCCAAGATAAGCTGCAATCGCCGCTGGGTTATTTACCGACATATCAACAATGAGGTTGGAGATAACGCGCGGATCCACATCGACGACGCTTCTGATTTGGTTTCCTGGCGCAGGGCTTCCATCGAGATAATTGTGATTAATCAAGTCAATGATGCCGTCACCGTTAAAATCAATGCCAGGCCCGTCGACAGTCCGGAACACTGGATCTGTTAAACGTGGGAACAAGGTATCAGCCGCGCCAACCTCACTGGAGCCAGGATTGTAACCAAGCGTGCCAGGTACGCCAGTAGGCGCAACCCGTAAATTATTGAATGTACCATCCACCGTACGCAAACCGGCTGGCAGCAAAGCTGCAGAGATGGCATCACCACCGTAGGTTGCAATGATGGAATCGAGTATCGACAGCGGGTTCGCGTTATAACCAATCGAAGTCGCCTCGGCGATTTGGATTTGCTTGAGAATGTATTGCAGATCGTCAACGTTTATCGAGAAGCTGGTGTTGTAGTACGTTGCCATGATGATTCTCCAATTAATCAAAAAGAAATTAGTGAAACCATTTCAATAACTTTAAAACATATTAAAAAGTTCCAAAAAATCGAAATTTAGAAGTAATTCGCCTTGTTTTGAAGAACATTTCTAAGTTTTCGATGCCAGAGTGATGCTTCCTAAAAACACCTCTGTATGCCCTGAAGCAGGTCTTCGTGTCTCTATTCTTAAATCACTTAAGCTAATTTTTAAGCCGATTAGGAGGTGAATCAATACCTATTGGGTACACATGTTTAAGACTTAAGTAGCAAAAAAAAATGACCGACCTCCGAGTAATTGAGCTTTAGAGGCCGCAAATAGCAGGGGAAAATGATTTATAAAAATATGCGTCGTGAAAAACGATGCCGCACACACATTTGTTGCCAACTGTAAATTTGGTAAAAAAATGTCAATTGAAAAATTGGGAAAATGAAAATCAGTATTTCTAGATAAGAAATATGAACTCACCGAACTCAGCTGAGTTAAAAGTTGCAATTCGTTATTGCTTATGCATCTCTAGCGCAAACAATGCGCAATCAAAGAGTTTGTCTAGAATTGGAAAGAGGGTAAGTTTGAAACTTATTGACTGGAAAATATGACTGTATCCAGTATATTCATTGCTTATTTAGCTATAAAATAGCTAGCAATGTCTTTTAAATCATTTGCACCTAATGTGCCTGCATAAAACCGCAAACGTAATGTGCTCAGTAGATAATTGTAGCGCGCTAGTTCTAAATCGCGCTTTGCTTCAAAGACTTGGTGCTTGGCATTGAGTGCATCTAAGTTGGTTCGCACACCGCCCTTAACACTTTTTTGGGTTGCATCAACCAATAATAACGCCGAGCTGAGCGATTTTTCAGCTGCTGCTATGCGTAAAACGCCACTGACTGTGAGGCTGTGATGTTTTCGTAGTTCAAGCAATACTTGCTTGGTTTTTGCATCAGAATCTGCTTGTGCTTTTGCATAGTTGGCGATAGCTTGCGCGGTTAAAGCTGATACGGAACCGCCTGAATATATTGGAACGGAAAGTTGCAAACCTATGCTGCGAACATAATTGTTTTGCTCAAAGGTGCTAACCGTATCTGAATTGCTTTTACTGACACTGGCTATCAAATCAAGTTTTGGGGTATGGCCAGCCCAGCTTTTTTTGATTTCTTGACTAGCCGCTTCAATCAAAAATCTTTGAATCGCAATTTCGGCATTGTTCTCTAGTGCTATGATTTTCCATGCGTCAAACGTATCTGGTAAAACAGGTTTTGCTACAAAATTAGGGGCTAAAGAATCAAGCTCTGCAACCTCTTTCCCTACCATGCTGGCTAGTGAGTTGCGAGCATGTGTAAGGTCATCTTGCGCTTCTAATACTTGTACTTCGGCCAAATCGAATTTGGCTTGAGCTTCTAAAACTTCCGTTTTCGTTCCTTCACCGCTTTGCAGCATGCGCTCGTTGGCGCGTTTTTGCTCAGCATAAGAATCGCGCTGTGAAATTGCCTGAGCCAGCTGGTCTTCGTTGTATTTCGCCGTAGAGTACAAACTGGCTAGTCGCAAAATCAAGTCTTGGCTCCGTGCGATAAACTGCGCATCACTGGCCTGCGTTTGCGATATGCCTATCCGATATCTAGCCCAAGCTTCCAAATTGAAAAGCGATTGACGCAGTTGAATGGAAGTCGACAAGCTCGAATACCTACGATCTTCAGGAGACACGCTGGCTAGTGTTTTTGCGCTATCAGGTTCAACGGCAGGCTCTGTGGAAGTGATACCAACTGGCTCAAGGTGCTTGATGGTAGCGATCTCAGCTCTGTTCTTGTTTTTAGAATAATTGGCTGAAATGTTGGGAAGTAAGCCAGCTCTGCCCAGTACTTTATATTGTTGCCCAGCTAGATTTTCTTGAATTGCCGCCAGGTAAGCTGGGTCATTGGCCAAGGCAGCTTCGTAAGCTTGCAATAGACTTAAAGCCTTGGTTTCTTGGCTCAAAGCAAGTATAGCTACACACAACAAATTAAATTTTATTTTGTGAAATGGCGAAAAAGTCATAATCATTCTTCCGTCATCGACATTTTGAGATGGTCAAGCATAGGTTTTAGCAAGTAGTTCATCATGGTGCGCTCACCTGTTTTGACAAACAACTCCACGGGCATGCCGGGCCTGATTTGCAGATTTGAGATCAATTTCATTCCCTCTGGTGCTACTTTTGCTTTGACACTGTAATAAGGCATGCCACTTTTTTCATCAACCAGGCGATCAGCAGACACGTTGGTCACAATGCCAGGAATATGCGGTGTTTGGTTTTGATTGAAGGCCGTAAAGATCAGTTCTACTTTTAAGTTGGGGTGTACTTTGTCGATCAAATGAACTGGCAGCTGGCCTTCCACAATCAGGGGGTCATCGCTTGGGACTACGTCCATCATGCGAAAGCCGGGTCCAATGATGCCGCCATTTGTGAAAATATTCATGCCCACAATTGTTCCATCCACGGGCGCCTTAACCAAGGCGTTATTCACCTCAAAGTCTAATCCAGTCAGACGATTGGCAAGCCCATCCGCTTCTCGCTGTACATCCGACAGTTGTGTGCGGACTTCTTTTTGGTACTCTTGAGACCGTTGTAATTTACGCAATTTGATTTCGGAAATTTGACTCAAAATTTTACCCATGCTGTTTGTGTCTTCAGTAATAGCCGTATTGAGTTGTGCGTACGTCCTTTCTAACTCTAGCAAGCGGTTACGCGCTACATAGCCTGCGTTAGATAAATCGCGTATGCCATCAAGCTGTTCCTTCAAAAAAGTCAATTGCTGCTTTTTCCCTTCGCGTGATTCTTCCAGACCTCTTTTTTGCAACATGAGTCCAGAAATATTTTCATCAAAAGCACTCAATTCACTACGTAGGGCTGATTGTCGGGAGCTAAAAAGTTGTCGTTGTAGCGACATGGTGCTTGCTACGCGTGCATCTTTCATGGCGTCTTGGAGCTCTACGGAGAAAGGCAAGGCACTTTTGCCATCTCTTTCCGCGCTGAGTCGTGCTTCAGTCGCACGGGCTGTATAGTATTGGATGCGGGCTGTTTCAGAATTGACCTTAGCTTGAACAGAATTCATACGGACCAGCACATCACCCGCTCTCACCACCGCGCCTTCTTTGACCAAAATGTCCTCCACCGTGCCACCAGTTAAGTGCTGAATCGCTTTCTTGCTGCTGGCTACCGCCACAGTGCCCGACAAAGGAACGCCTTTGTCTAGAGGGGCAACTAAGGCCCAAGCGATAAATCCGCCAATGCCGGCAATGATGATCCACCAACCTATGCGAGTGTGGAGTTTTGAGTTGGTCTTTACCTCTGTGAGCATCTCTGGGCGAGAGGCCACATCCGTCACGCTTTGTTGGGTCGTTGTTGCATTTTCCATGGTTATGCTTGCCCTGTTGGTTATTATGCTGACTTTGCTGACTTGGTGGTTATTTCCGAGATTGTCGGTCGGTTTACGGCAGCAGGTGCTACAGCTGCACCTTGAGCCTTGGCTTGTTGTTCTTTAACCGCTTTGGAAATATCCTCCAGTATTTGTGCTGTTGGGCCGAAAGATTGCGCTACACCATCACGTAATACAAGCAACTTGTTGGTGGTGCCCAGTGCACTACTGCGATGCGTTATCAATACCACTGTCTTTCCACGTTTTCTGAATTCGGTTACAGCGTTGACCAAGGCTTGCTCACCGAGTTCGTCCAAGTTGGAATTAGGCTCATCCAAAACCAATAGCGATGGGTCATCATACATAGCTCGGGCCAATCCAATGCGTTGTTTTTGTCCGCCGGATAAACCCGCACCGCTATCACCTAAAGGGGTGTCATAACCTTGCGCGAGTTGCAAAATCATGTCATGTACACCGCTTATTTTGGCAGCTGCCACTACTTTTTCTGAGTCGACTTCGCCAAAACGTGCGATGTTTTCGCTCACTGTACCCGCAAATAGCTCAATGTCTTGCGGTAAATAGCCTATGAAAGGACCTAATTCATCTTTGTTCCAGCGGTACACATCGGCCCCATCTATTCGCACCTGGCCGACAGCTGAGGGCCAAACGCCAACCAGCAATCGTGCTAGAGAAGATTTACCGGCACCGCTAGGCCCAATCACGCCAAGCACATCACCCGGTGCCAATGAAAAACTCAAATTCTTGATAACTGCAACTTTTCCCCCGGGCGGTGCTGCGGAAACTGCCTCTACGGATACCTTTCCTACGGGTTTGGGTAGAGTCATTGTTGATTTGCGTGGTGGGTTTGCATCAAGAAGATCGCTCAGCCGCTTATAAGCATTGCGTGAGCTGTCCCAGTTTTTCCAGACACTGATGAGCTGCTCGACCGGGTTCAAAGTACGCCCCATCAAGATGGATGACACAATCATCATGCCACCCGTGATTTTGCCGTCTAAAACCAAGAGTGCGCCCAAGCCTAAAATGAGCGACTGCAGCGAGACGCGTACGAACTTGGTCGTTGCTGTAATGATGCCGGCTTTCTCACTTGCATTCGCGTGCAGTTGCAAAAACTTGCCATGCAGTTTGAACCAACGTCCCATTAAATTAGGCAACATGCCCATAGCTTCGATCACTTCAGCATTTCGCAAATTGTTCGTCGCAAGATTGCTAGCCGCGATGGACATATTGTTTGCTTCGGCTAAAGGTTTTTTAGTTGTCGATTCATTTAGATACGCTAATGCTATTAAAATAATAGTGCCACATAAAGCAAATACACCAAGTAATGGGCTAAATAGGAAAATGACAAGCAAATAAATAGGAAACCATGGGGCATCAAAAAATGCAAACAAGGCATTGCCTGTTAAAAACTGGCGTATCGTTGTCAAGTCTTGTAAAGCCTGCCCAGCATTGCCGCCAGCTTTTTTTAAATTGGCCTCAAAAGCAGCTGTGTAAATACGTTTGTTCAGCTTCATATCTAACTGTGCACCTACACGTATGAGCACAAAACTACGCACAAACTCTAACGCGCTCATGAATAAAAAAGCGCCTAAGACCATGATGGTCAACATCAGTAGTGTAGTTTCGTTGCGGCTAGTTAATACACGATCGTAGACCTGCAACATATAAAGCGATGGAACGAGCAACATCAAATTGATAATTGCGCTGAAAATACCCACGGTGCGAAATGAACCTTTAAACTCATTCAAGGCTAGTGCTATTTCGCTTTTAGATGATTTGAAAATATTGAACATATTAGGGTAATACCTTTAAAAAATTCAAATCAAACTATTTGGTAGTAGAGCAATACACATTGTAGAGATACAGTTACAAACGTAATCATCTTACACATTCTGCGCTATAAAAAACATACCCAGTTGTGCTTTAAGCAACAAATATTTAAAAGCCCTGCATGAAGGCGAGGGCTTATTGGTGTTTTTTTAAAATCAGTTGTTTCAAGAAAGCTGGACTTCCTAGGGTCGGGTAGACCGTCGGGCTTACAGGTAAAAACCAAAAAAATACGTATTGCAAGGCTTTGCTAAACGTGTTTATGCAACAAATACTCTATGTTACTGAGTGTGTGTTTTGCGTCTATATATAACTAAATAAAAACTTTAAATAAATTATTTAGCGTGGGAAAATAGTTCCTCAAAACCACCCATAGGTTCAAACCGCTTATTGCGATAACACAACCGCGTAGGTCCAGGCAAAGCACGGGTGCTGATGCTGTGCGCTGCATCACCTGGGTAGGTGATGGTGCGCAGGCCTTCGTAGTCGAATGGCTCAGGCTCAATCACCGCAGGCGGTTTACTGCGGGCTTCTGTTAAGGCGCTGGCAACGGTGCGGTGGTGTGACAGATGCGCCAAACTCATGATTTGCGGTGGTGCAAGCGCGATGCCACCGCTCCAGTATTCTTCCAACGCAGCACGGGGGGCGAGCCACACGCTTTCCGTTGCTTCAAAATTATCGTGCACAGCTGTTTGATGGTTTGGCACGGCTGCAAGAAAGAAGCGAGTATCAAAGCGCTTGGTGGATACAGAAGCGAGTTTGGGCGTGATCCAGCGCGACCACGGCTGCACATGCTGGGTTTGCAGCCGTAAGCCAAGCTGTGCAAGCACGGCAGGGAAGCTTTGACCAGCTTTGAGTAACTGCGCTGCTTGTGATGTGACTTCAAGCGTCGCACCTTCGGCAAACAACACGCCTGATTCTTCAAAAGCTTCCCGCAAAGCGGCCACATACAAAGCCGCAGCGTTATGGTGTGACAAATCAGGTTCGTTCAGGGCTGTATGCAGCGCTTGTGGGCTTTGGTCCAAACGGTTCGGCATGTCGTCAATCGCATCTGCCGCATCCAGCTTGCCGCCAGGAAACACATAAGCACCGCCCAAAACGTCAGACAAACCGCTGCGCTTGATCAAAAACACCTCTAAACCGGCAGGCGCGTCGCGCAGAAGAACGACGGTTGACGCATCGCGGACAGGGGTTTCTATGGCTTGGTGGTTTAATTCCATAATTGATGTTTGATAAATGTAGTGGTTTTTTAGATATTAAAAGGAAATAAGTATGTCGCTTGATTCGTCAGTTAATTTTAAAGGCCGTGTTGCTATTGTGACCGGTGCGGGCGGTGGTTTGGGTCGCCAACATGCCTTGGCTTTGGCGGCACGGGGGGCAAAAGTGGTGGTGAACGACTTGGGTGGTGCGCGAGATGGCACGGCGGGCACGGGTTCTGTAAGCGCAGCACAAGCCGTGGTCGAAGAAATTCGCGCTGCGGGCGGCGAGGCGATGGCCAATGGCGCATCCGTCACCGACTTTGTAGCCGTTCAAGCCATGGTGGCCGGGGCGATGGCCAAGTGGGGTAGGGTCGATATTTTAGTCAACAACGCTGGTATTTTGCGCGACAAAAGCTTTGCCAAGATGGAATTAGCCGACTTCGCACTGGTGGTGGACGTGCATCTGATGGGCGCGGTGAACTGCACCAAAGCGGTTTGGGCGATCATGAACGAGCAAAAGTATGGCCGTATTGTGATGACCACGTCATCCAGTGGTTTGTATGGCAACTTTGGCCAATCTAATTATGGCGCGGCCAAAATGGCCTTGGTCGGGTTGATGCAAACACTGTCCATCGAAGGCGCTAAAAACGACATCCGCGTGAATTGCCTAGCGCCGACTGCAGCTACACGTATGACCGAGGGCTTGATGTCCGAAGAAGTCTTGGCCGCCCTTAAACCCGAAGCCGTCGTGCCTGCCATGTTGGTGATGGTGGCTGAAAACGCACCGACCCGCACGATTTTGTGCGCCGGAGCAGGCACGTTTGAGGCTGCGCACATCACCATGACGCAAGGCGTACACATTGGTTTGAGCGGTGATGCACCTGAATTATTAGCTGAGAAATTAGCTGAAGTAACGAGCCGCCATGGCGACATGGTGCCTATGAGTGGGGGTGCACAGGGGACGAATGAAGTGGGTAAATTCATGGCGAGTAAAAAGTAAATTCATTCCTCTGAAAAGAAACTAAAAAGCAACGTCTTTGAAAACGCTCAACATCATTGGGGCAGGTCGCGTAGGTCGCAGTTTGGCGCATTTGTGGCACAAGCAGGGTGTGTTTGCGGTTCAAGATGTGCTGACGCGATCGCAAACCAGTGCGGATGATGCCGTAGCGTTTATTGGTGCAGGTCGTGCGGTTACCCGTTTGGGCGACATGCGCGCTGCTGATGTGTGGATGTTGGCGGTGCCTGATGGTCAAATCAAAAATGTTGTTTTAGAGCTGTCAAAAGAGGTTAAAAATAAGGCTATAGCCGGCGTATTTAATGTCTCTAATGCTATTATTTTTCATTGTAGTGGGGCGTTGTCATCTGCTGAATTGCAGCCTTTGCGAGACAAAGATTCGCAGGTTGCCAGCGCGCATTGCATCTTGAGTTTCAGCGCACCAGCTTCGGCTGTGACCCAGTTTGCAGGAACGCCGTGTGCTTTAGAAGGTGATGTTGCTGCCACGCAAACTCTGCAGCCAGCGTTTGGAGCCATTGGTGCAAGCTGCTTTGACTTGGCTGCCAAAGACAAAGTTTTGTACCATGCAGCTGCCGTGTTTGCGACGAATTTTTTACCCGTGTTGCAAGTTGTCGCCACTGATTTGTGGCAAAACACCGGTATGCCCAAAGAGCTGATTGCGCCTTTGAATGCCTCACTCTTGCAAAAAGTGGTGCAAAACATCGCGGCACAAGGTGCAGCCAAAGCCTTGACTGGTCCTGCCGCGCGGGGCGATACGGAATTGGTGGCTTTGCAGGGAAAAGCCGTTGCCGATTGGAACTCAGATGCGGGTGCGGCTTACGCTGCGCTTAGCCAATTAGCGTCGCGGATCGCTAAAAACGGTACGATTGACAAATAAACCCAAGGAAAAATCAACATGAGTCACTCAGTAGTTTCTGCAGTTTTATACGCAGAGCAAGGCCCAGTCGCCATCATCACGCTCAACCGCCCCGAAGCATTGAACAGCTTTACCCGTCAAATGCACACCGAACTGTGGACGGCGCTGGATAAGGCGGAGGCCAACGCGGCCATTCGCGCCTTGGTCATCACTGGTGCAGGCCGTGCCTTTTGTGCGGGCGCAGATTTGGCGGAGTTTGACTTTGAGCCAGGCCCGAATGTGGAAGACTTGATGCGTCGTGCTGACCCTGGCCCGGTGATTGAGCAATTGTTCAATCCCACGGCGCGCCGCCTGCAAAGCTTGCGTATGCCCACAATTGCTGCGGTAAACGGTGTGGCTGCAGGAGCGGGTGCGTCGGTGGTGATGAGTTGTGACATGGCGATAGCCGCACCGGCTGCAAGTTTCATTCAAGCCTTCAGCAAAATTGGGTTGATTCCTGATGCGGGCGGCAGCTGGTTTTTACCGCAACGCCTAGGCTTGGCGCGTGCCATGGGTTTGGCACTGACGGGTGACAAGTTGACTGCCTCACAAGCCAAAGAGTGGGGCATGATTTGGGATGTTGCTGATGATTGCGTGGCTGCCGCGATAGCGATGGCAGAGCGCCTAGCCGCCATGCCGACCAAAGCGTTGGTCGCAACCCGTAATTTGCTGCGCGATGCATCTACCCGCACCCTGAACCAGCAGCTGGATGCCGAGCGTGATGCCCAATCGGCCATGGGACACACGCATGACTACATTGAGGGCGTGATGGCCTTCAAAGAAAAGCGCCCCGCTAAGTTCAGAGGGGCGTGATGTAAGACGGCTGGGCTAGATTATTTGACGGTGATCGTGATGCGCTCACTCATCACCACGGGGTGATGTGGAATGTGGTTTTGATCACCCAGTACCAGTTGCAAGGTGTGAACGCCGGGTTTCAACGGAACTGAAGCTTCGGTTTGCCCCGCACCAAAATGGCGGTGGTTGTCACTCATGGGGATACCTGCATTCACGTCCAACTCAGCTACATCAACAAGCAAATGGTGGTGGCCAGTAGCAGCCTTTTCAACGCCAGCAGGCGCCACGCCCATGCCACGTAAGCCAAACTGCATGTTGATAGGGCTGGCCACCGTGTCGCCATTCTTCAGGTTGATGAAATATAAGCTTGCACCAGACACAGCGGCCACTTTGTTATAAGAGCCGAAAACAATGGGGGTACTTGTGTTTGCTTTGAGTGGCTCAGTAGCAGCAGCTGAACCATACATCATGCGGTGGCTGCATCCTGCTAGCGCCAAGACACTGAGTAATAAAAGGGGTAAGCGAGGTGAATAGGTTGTTTTCATTCAAAGTTTCCGTTAAAGTATAAAGAATGACTGATTAGTTTAAAACGATACGTTACAGGTCAAGCACTTAAAAGTCAACTTAATACCCCCAGATACGTTAAACACGATATAAATGAAGCTATCTATTGCATAGTGAGTCTAATCCCATCCAAATTCAATGAACCCACCTTATAAAACTCTTAAAACAACGCTTTCCGTTTTTACCGCTGTTGCTATCGGCTTGGGTTCACTGGTTGGAATATGTACGGCTGCACCCGCTAACGAAGCCGCTGCCGCAACGCCTGCAGTTGCCGCCGTCCCCAAAAGCAGCGCCCAAGACTCCATCAGTGTTGCCAATTTTGAGTGGAAAGATGTTGCACGCAACCGCGATGTACCTGTGCGCTTGTATTTGCCTGATATCGCAGCGACAAGCACCGCGCCCGTACCTTTGATCGTGTTTTCACACGGCTTGGGCGGCTCCCGCAATGGTTACCAATATTTGGGGCGCTTTTGGGCGAGCCAAGGCTACGCCAGTTTGCATGTGCAGCACATTGGCAGTGATAACAGCTTGTGGCGCGGCAATCCGCTGGGTTTGACCATGCGTTTAGCCAGCGCCGCACAGGATTCTGAAGCCATGGCACGTGCCAAAGATGTCAGCTTTGCGTTGACGGAATTGTTGGCTATGCCTAGCATGGCGGGGCGTTTGGATGCAAACCGCATCGTCGCTGCTGGGCATTCTTATGGTGCGAATACCACCATGCTGTTGTCGGGCGCCTTGGTGCCAGGTAAGGGTGAAAACGGGCAGGCGTTGAGCTTGCGCGACCCACGCATCAAAGCCGCGATGATATTGTCCGCGCCGCCGTTTTATGGCTACGGCAACCCTGCCGCCATCTTGGGCGGCATTGCCTTGCCGACGCTGCACATCACAGCCACGGGCGACGACATTTTGGTGCCTGGCTATGGTTCTGGCTTTGAAGACCGCGTGAATGTGTTCAACGCCATGGGCGATGCGCGTAAAACACTGGTTGTATTCACAGGCGGTTCGCATAGCATTTTTACCGACCGCAGCAACACAGGCGGTGCCGAGTTGAACCCGAAAGTCAAAGCCGCGACCCAAGCCCTGTCATTGGCATTCCTCAAACAAACCTTGGGCGGTGAGGCCAACGCCGTGGCAGATTGGCAGCCTAAGTTTGCGGATTTACTGGCTAGATTTGTACCCGCAAAGTGAGCGATCAAAGTGCATCTGGCGCATTTTTCTTTAAAAAAGTGTAAATAGGTTAAAATAGTACCAAATATGGCTGTAGCCAGCATATTTATTGCCTAAATAGCTATAAAAAATATAGCATAAAAGATGCCTCATATCTGAGCATCAAATCAAGCAAAAATCATCCCAAATACCTTTTCAAGAAAGCCCCCAGATGGCCATCCAATGGTTCCCCGGTCACATGAACGTGACCAAGCAAGCCATCAGCGAGCGCATCAAAGACATAGACGTCGTGATTGAGCTGCTAGACGCCCGCTTGCCTGGTTCCAGTGCCAACCCGATGCTGGCCGAGCTTACCGCAAGCAAGCCCGCACTCAAAGTCCTCAACAAGCAAGATTTGGCCGACCCAGAGCGCACCGCGTTGTGGCTGGCGCATTACAACGCTTTGCCGAACACGCGGGCCATCCCCTTGGCTGCGACCGACGCCACGCCTGCCAAAGCTCTGGCTAAAGCGTGCAAAGAGCTGGCTCCCCTGCGCGGCGGCATGATCAAACCGCTGCGGGTGCTGATTTGCGGCATTCCTAACGTCGGTAAATCCACCCTGATTAACACCATGACAGGCCGCCGTTTCACCAAAACGGGCGACGAAGCGGGCGTCACCAAAATCGAGCAGCGCATCACCCTGGCAGACGACTTTTACCTGTACGACACCCCAGGCATGCTGTGGCCGCGCATCATTGTGGAAAAAAGCGGCTACAACTTGGCTGCCAGTGGTGCGATTGGGCGTAATGCTTTTCAAGAAGAAGACGTGGCGCTGGAGCTGATTGATTACCTCATCAAACACTACCCCGCAGCGCTAGAAGCCCGCTACAAACTAGACCCCGTGGCAGGCAAAACCGATGAGCAAGTGCTGGAAGCTATCGGCATCAAACGCGGCGCTTTGCTGGGCAAAGGCAAAGTAAACCTGCAAAAAACCGCTGAAATAGTGATATTCGATTTCCGCACCTGCGCCATCGGCAAAGTCACACTGGAAACGCCCGCCGAATTTGCCCAATGGCTGGCAGTAGGGCAAAAGATTGATGCTGAGCGTCAAGTCAAAAAAGACGCGATTGAGCTGGACAGGAAAATTCGGTTTAAGAAGATTCCACGGCCTTCGAAGCGGAAAATTGATTAGAGGAAGTTTGACTAACGAATCAGCAATACCGGTGTTTTGCAATTTGCCAGCACCTTGGTGGCGACAGAGCCCATCACCATGTTGACAATCGAGCCGTGTCCGTGTGAGCCCATGATGAGCATGTCAAACTTGCCATCGTCGGCAAATTTACCAATCGTTTCGCCAATTTGACCTACTTTGGTCACCGTTTTTGCGTCGATGCCGTGTCGCATTAGAAATTTATGCACGGGTGAAATGACTTTTTCAGACTCAGTGGTGTAGTAATTGTCCACCACCTCTTTTCCTACCGCTGCACGTGCGCGGTTTGGCACGGGCGGTTGCACGGTTAGCACCGTGAATTCATTGTTGGTATGAAACACCTCGTCGTGCGTGACTATGTAAGCGAGCATTCTTTTTGTGTAGCTGCTGCCATCGACTGAAAGAAGAATTTTCATACGGGTTCCTTATAACTGTTAGTCCAGTCTTCATTCTGAACTTTAAATTCAGCGCTGTCTCTGTTTAGATTTGATTCATATCAACAAAGCAGCTGAATCTCTCAATATCAGTTATTCGCCTACAAGGTCGTCGTACTGTTTTTCGTAAAAATCACCCCATTGGCTGGTTACGTGCTGCCGTACTCCATGCTAACAATGGCATTGCTTCAACGGCGAGCCCGGTCTTGGACGGCAGCGGCTACACCAAGTCTTCAATAGCCAGTAAATGGTACCGTTGACCGTAGGAGAATGGCACTTTACGCACGGCCTGCATAACACGCTCAGTCTCTACATCGGAATGCACACGCACCATCAGTGCGTGATGACCTTGTCTTGCCAAGTTGACGTATTTAACAACAGTAGCTGCTTCCGTGCCGATAGAGGGTAGATTGGCGTGCGCTTCCTCGGTATCAAGCTTACCGATATCCTGCAAAACCGCTTGTGGGTTCAAGAGCATAAGTTCGCCGTTTTCCGCCAAACTGCCATCCAACTCTCTTGCCACCTGTTCGGCATCTTGCGCGTTGGGAAACATAACAAAGGCGTAGCCTTTCGGGTAGAACACGTTACTCATGGTAAACATGTGTGATGTGATTTCAATGGTTTTCATCATGCATCCTTTCGCTTCTTTGATTTAATTTAACGTTGAATATCAATCTGAGCTTTCATTTTGTGCTTATTTCTCGTTCTTGTCTTTGTTTAGATTTGATTCATAACAATAAAGCACTGAAACCACCAATATCAGTTATCCGCCTACAAGGTCGTTGTGCTCTTCCGTCATAATCGCCGATATGCGACACACAGAACGGCACAAAAATCACCGTATTGGCTGGCTCAGAGCGGCCGTGCTTGGGGCCAACGATGGCATTGTTTCAACGGCTAGTTTGGTCTTGGGCGTGGCAGCTGCGGGTGCTTTGCCGCAAACCATATTAATTACCGGCGTAGCTGGTTTGGTGGCTGGCGCGATGTCTATGGCCGCGGGCGAATATGTTTCCGTGAGCTCTCAATCAGACACAGAGCAAGCCGATATCGCAAAAGAGCGCCATGAACTTGCTACCCAGCCAGAGCACGAACATACTGAACTGGCAGCAATCTACGCGGCGCGTGGCTTGGATACCGCTACTGCGCAAACTGTTGCGACACAGCTTATGGCGCATGATGCGTTAGGCGCACATAGCCGCGATGAATTGGGTATTTCAGACACCACGGCTGCCAAGCCTGTGCAGGCTGCACTAGCCTCGGCACTCACATTTGCTGTGGGCGCTGCGCTGCCTTTGGTGGTCGTTTTGGCTGCACCGGTGGCGATGTTAAATGTAGCTGTCGCTGTTGGTTCGCTTGTATTTCTAGCCGTGCTCGGTTCGTTGGCTGCCCGCGCAGGTGGTTCTTCTGTCACGACAGCAGCGCTTCGGGTGACGTTTTGGGGCGCATTGGCTATGGCAATTACTTTTGGCGTGGGTGCTTTGTTTGGTGTCGCGGCTTAAAGTGCGCTTGCAACTGACTTGATGGAGGTATCTATGCAACAAACAAGTTGGTATTCACAATTCGCAAAAAAAGCGGCGCACTTTTGTGGCCGACCACGTGTATTTGCCATTGCGGTTGGCATCATTCTGGTTTGGATAGTGACCGGGCCCATTTTTCACTTCAGTGACACCTGGCAACTCGTCATCAATACAGGCACCACCATCATCACATTTTTGATGGTGTTTTTGATTCAAAACACCCAAAATCGCGATACGCAAGCTATTCAAGTGAAGCTCGATGAACTGATTCGCGCCACCCAAGGTGCGCACAATGCGTTGCTTGATTTGGAAGAGCTTGAAGAAGAAACCCTAGAGTCATTCCGCGTGAAATACCAAGCGCTGGCCGCGGCAGCCAGGGCTGAGCTTAGCCACGGCGCGAAAGATACCGGAACGCCGGAGCCGTGATCGGCGAACAAGCCATTGCGATTTGTTCCACATGACGATGATCTGTGCCGCAGCACCCACCCATCACATTCAAGTACGCAAGCCGCTTTTTCAAGTGAGCATACTGAGCTCCAAGTTCGATGGGGTCGCCACTGTCAAGCTCGGTAGTCTCGTTCAACTCTGCGTGACTCTTGCGTGAAGCGTTCGCGCGCAGACCGCTTATCCGATCCAACCACAAGCCGCCTTCTGCCAACACATGCTCGAAATGCGTGGGATGGGCGCAGTTGATCATGTAATAGCTGGGATAGGCTGATGTCGCCTGATCCACTTGCTCGATGGCTGCACGCAGCGTCTGACCGCTCGGTAGCCTGCCGTCTGTCTCGACGGTGAAAGAGACCGCTGCTGGTAAAACGGCACGCTGAGCCGCCTGCACAATGCCAATGGCTTCTTGCGCATAGTTCATGGTGGTGGCGCAGACCATGTCAGCAGCAGAATCGGCAAATTTTTCGACTTGCTGGGAATGATAATCCAACGCCTCCGGCTCGGACATCGCATGATCAATCACGTAACCATCGCCACGCGGACCCAGACATCCGCTGATGACCACTGGGCTCTGCTCGGTTTCATACTCGTCCCGGATATCTTGTAGAAGATGGATCGCCTTGTGGTTTGCCGCCGCCAGGGCTTCTGGCGTGTAACCGAGTTTAGCTCCCCAGTCCGCGCTGGCTCGCCAAGTCGCGCTTTCTAGAATAAGTCCACAGCCAAACCGCTTTGCGATCTCTGCATAGCTGCGAAAGTACTTGAGAAGAGCCGCTTCGCCTTGCGCTGTCTCAAACAGAGTGAATGCTGCGAAATCCGGCAGTTCCCATCCTTCTTGAAAGATCAGCGTGGTTTCGAGCCCACCATCGGCAATATAAAACCCGCCCCCGAGTTGCGGCAATTGATTGCGGTATTTCGCCATGACCCACCTCCCGTCTCATAACTCACAGCTTGCCGGCAAACACATCCGTGCTCAGATACCGCAGCCCCGAGTCCGCAATGACGGTGGCCACCGTCGCGCCAGCGCCCAAACGCTTGGCGACACGCAGTGCTGCCACAACGTTTGCACCCGACGATATGCCCGCAAAAATCCCTTCCTCACGCGCCAAACGGCGTGCCATCTCTTTGGCTTCCTGGGTTGATACGGTTTGAATCTCGTCAACAAGCTCAGGTCGCCATAGCGGCGGAATAAAGCCAATGCCAATACCTTCAATCTGGTGCGAGCCAGAGGCTTGCCCAGACAAGACTGCTGATTCCGCCGGCTCTACAGCGACAGCTAAGATGCCATCTTTGTGGTGCGACAGGGCTTGCATGATGCCATGGATAGAGTGTGCCGTGCCGACAGATTGCACCATGGCGTCGATCTGACCGCCTGCTTGTAGCCAAAGCTCTTCACCCAGCGGCACGTAGCCTTTGATCGCATCATGGTTGTTGAGCTGATCGCAGTACCAATGGTTGGGTCGCAGACTGATCTCATCGGCCGTGTGGATCATGGCTTTGATCAGCTCGGCGTTTATTTTTTTATGGTCGCTTGGTACGATCGTGATGCGCGCCCCGAACGCCTGCATCGTTCGCAACTTCTCGTTGCTGAAGGCGTCGGAAAACACGATTTCCAAAGCGTAACCCTTGGTCGCACACACAAACGCCAGCGAGATGCCGGTGGTGCCCGCCGTGTATTCCACCACCGTACCACCGGGTTTCAGGCGTCCACTGGCCTCGGCACCCTCGATCGCCGCTTTGGCCATGCGGTCTTTCATGCTGCCCGTCGGATTTGCCCATTCCAATTTGGCGACAACACGCGCCGAACCAGCTGGCACGATTTTTTGCAGCGCAATCATCGGCGTATTGCCAACAGCATCTAGCAATGCGTTTTTCATGGGAGAACGTTGCGCCCTTTTGTAAAGGATGTCAATACCCAACAATACCGTGGATCAATTAAAATTGACCCTATCTTTATAGAGCTGATCACTTAGGAGCAACAAGTATGAATACATTCACCGCGCCGCCCATGGTGAGCTTGGAAGACATGCGCCAAGCGCTTGAAACATCGTCAACCATCGTTATCGACATCCGTGAGCCTCACGAACACGCAAATGGCGTAGCCAGTGGCGCAAAGTTAATTCCAATGAGTCAACTCGGTGGCCGACTGGCTGAACTGCCTGAACCCGGCAAAGAACCGTTCTGGGTGATTTGCAATACCCAAGTTCGCTCTGCCAATATTGTTGGCCAACTTCAAAACATGGGTTACACCAATGCAAGTTATGTCAATGGCGGGATGAGCCAGTGGGCAAGACAGGCTTGGCCCATGGTTAAACCGTAATTTTTTGAAACTGGTCTTCTGCTAATTTGTTAACCACACGCGCCACCACGTCGCATCTGTCAGCAGCAAGCAACCACCGCTGGGCATGGCTGTGATGCGTTTAACCGGCGCTGGCAATTGCCGTGCATCTGCCAGCTCCTTCCACTGACCAGGTGCTTCCCAGCGCAGTGCGTGCAGGGCTTTGAGCTGCATGTCCGGCACGATGATGGTGGGGCGAAGGCCTTTTTGCTCGACGATCACAGCCACTTGCTGTTCCAGGTCGCCCATGCGGTGGTTAGACGTATCCATAGCTTGTGCAAAGGGCTCTAACTTGGGTGGCGCGTAGTGGTAAAGCGTGAGCAAACCGCCCACATGGGGCGTGATGACGCTGGCAATATCAAGCTTGCCATCACCATCAAAATCGGCCACGCCCACAGGGTTCAGCCAGCGAAAAGTTGAGCCCGTTTGCTGGCTTCTTGCCATTTCAACCAAACTGGATTTTTTATCCATGCCTTTGGTATTCTTGGCAATCTGCACACCGTAGACCACGGTGGCAGAGCCGCGCAACGCGTCCGACTCAACTAAAATAATTTCATCGCGCCCATCGCCATTTAAATCTACCAAGCGCGGCAGGCGGTCTTCAAAGACGCGATTGAACGGCAATTCATGCACAATTTCTTGAAATTTGCCGGCATGCGTATTTACCAAAACATGCAAACTCCCAGCATGCGTGCTTGCCCCCAGCGCTTTGTGTGGGTAGCGCATGGTGGGTGTGCCAAGCCACGCCCATGCGATGTCTTTGTCGCCACGGACCACTTGGCTATCTGGCAAACGCTCTGCAGTCTGAGCTGGTAATACAAGTTGCGGTGGGGTTGCTAAGCCGCATTGGACGCTGCTTTTCTCCGCCATCAAACCCATTGCCAAACTACTGCAGCAAGCAAGTGGCATGCTCAAAGCTGCCAGCCATCGCATTGTGGTTGCGGTACTCAAATAGGGCATGTTGGATGTTTCAAATAAATTAGATATTGAGCATTAATAGTCAACTGTCCGCCCGCGTTCTTACACAATTCGTTCAAAAGCGGAAATAGTTGGCTTGTAATTAAATCTAATTAATCAACAATCAATTTATTACAGCTTTAGTTACAATTTTTATGCAAACCCCATCAATAAAAAAACAAATTATTTGCTTCTGCCTAATTCTGTGTAGTTCCGTTATCCAGCAAGTTCTCGCGCAATCTAGCACCAATTCGGCGCGAAGTGCGCCAGCGGTAGCAA
>JANPIC010000028.1:0-2753 GCA_031424795.1 Polaromonas sp.
TGGCATTCGGTTGACCGGTGAGTGATAAAGGGCCTGCGCCCGGTTTGCCGATTTGCTTCGTCGCCAAATGCATATTGATCAGCGCGGCATTTTTGGCCGTGCCGCTGCTGGACTGGTTCAAGCCCTGGCAATACAAGCTCAGAGTGGCTTTGCTGGTCGCAAACATCTGCGCTGCTTTGTACAAATCCTCTTTTTTGATGCCACAAATGTCAGCGGTCAACTCTGGTGTGCAGTCCCGCACGGTCGCTTTGAGGGCTTCAAAACCATCGGTATAGGTACTGATGAACTCGTTGTTGATCCAGCCTTCCCACAACATGATGTGCAGCATGCCGTTGAACAGCATCACGTCGGTGCCGGGCTGGATGGGCAAAAACAAATCGGCCAGCTCGACGGTGTCGGTGCGGCGTGGGTCGGCCACGATGATTTTCATCGCGGGGTTGGCTTTTTTGGCGTCTTCAATGCGGCGGAACAAAATCGGGTGCGCAAACGCCGTGTTGCTGCCCACAATGAAGATACAGCCCGCGTGGTTCACGTCGTCATAACAGGCCGGTGGCGCATCCGCACCCAGCGTTTGCTTGTAGCCCGCGACGGCGCTGCTCATGCACAGACGGGAGTTGCTGTCAATGTTGTTGGTGCCGATCAAACCCTTGGCGAGCTTGTTGAAGACGTAATAATCCTCTGTCAACAATTGACCAGAGATGTAAAACCCAACCGCATCTGGGCCGTGGTCAGTGATGACTTGGGCAAACTTCTGCGCTGTGCTGTCCAAAGCCGCATCCCAAGAGATGCGCTGCGGAGCAACATCTCGATTCACACGCTGCATGGGATGCAACAAACGGGTCTGCTGCGTCACCGCAGCTGTCGCCGTCAAATGCAGGTTAGACCCTTTGGAGCACAAGCGCCCGAAATTGGCCGGATGCAGCGGGTCGCCGCGCACGCCGGTGATCTGGTCACCACTTGATTCGATAATGACGCCGCAGCCTACGCCGCAATAAGGGCACGTCGATTTGGTTTCCAGCATGTAGCCTTGGTCTGTTTGCTTCGTTGGTTTAAACGGTGGCCACTTTGTGCGCTGGGCCTGCCACTGGCGCGGTTTGGTCTAAAGCCAAAGTGTCAAGTTCTGGCTGGTTCAAATGCACCACGCCATCAGTCACTTGAACGCGGAAAGCCTGGGTGCAGCCTTCATCCGGTTCTTTGGCGCAGCCTGTCGCCAAGCCGATTGTCCAGTTGTGCAGCGGACAAGCCACGCTGGTGCCAAAAACGATACCTTGACTCAAAGGCCCGCCTTTGTGTGGGCAACGATCTAACAGCGCAAACACCTGGTCTTGGTCATTGCGAAACACGGCCACATCCATGCCTTTGGCGCGTTGCACGCGACGTGAACCCAAAACGGGGATGTCTTGCACCAGACAGATTTTTTTCCATTCACTCATCTTATTTTCCGTATAAAAGTCTATTAAGTTAAAATTTTTGCATACATACCAGTTACTTTATCCATGACTAGAAGCAAGTTTTCACTGGTCAAAAAAACATCATTTGCAGCTTTCACGCTAGCAACATTTACTTTCAGAGCATTGTCAAAAAATAACCATTGATGATCAGCTAATTCGAGTTCGAGTTTAATTTCTTTAGTAGCTGCAGTAGCGTTACGTAGTATTTCTAAAGCGGGAACAAACTCATCACGCGCTTTGAGTAATTCTTTTTGACTGACTGCGGCGTTAACACTCCAATTGCCCGCCATATAGTACTGCGCCATGCGCTGCGACAACATGCGTTGCCGACCGGCGATATTCACAAGTTTTCCAACCGGGCGCCCAGATTGAGCCTCAAACAATCCTGTCCCTTTATGGGCAAGCGTCAGAACTTTGCCGGATTGTTCCAGCATGGACTGCGCTCGACCTTGAGACGGCGTACGTCCAACCAAAATACCTTTGTATTCAGACCAAGCACTTTCAAGTTCCGTGTATGTATCGCGCGTTTCACCGGCAGGTGCAAATGCTTTGAGCTCGACCAATTGGCGATCAAACAAAGCCATGGACTGATCCAGTATTTTTTTAGCTGCCTCGGCCTGAATTTCCTGTCCTATGCTCAACCAAGCCTTGCCCATACGCTGAGACAGCATGCGCTGCCGCCCAGCCTTGTTGATGGCATCATTGAGATTGATGATCTGACTGTGACCAGCATTTGGCAGACCCAAACTAGCCATTGACATTGAAAATATGAAATTTCTTCGTTTCATATGTCAAAGTCATGCGGGCAACTTCTCAAACTGGCGCGTATCCACTTCGGCTTCTTTGAAGTCAAACCATGGATCTGGCTCGCCGTCCAAGGCAAACTGTAAACGCTCCCACAGGGCTTTGCGTCCTTCGTGGTCTTCCAGGATTTTTTTCTTCACGTAGTCCAAGCCCACACGGTTGACGTAATGCACGGTGCGCTCCAAATACCAGCCTTCTTGGCGGTACAGCTCGCAGAAAGCACCTGTGTATTCCAGCACTTCAGCGGCGGTTTTGACCTTCACAAAGAAGTGCGCCACTTCAGTTTTGATACCGCCGTTGCCGGCAATGTACATTTCCCAGCCGCTGTCCACACCAATCACGCCCACGTCTTTGATACCCGCTTCCGCGCAGTTGCGTGGGCAGCCGGACACCGCAAACTTGACCTTGTGCGGTGCGTACATGCGCCACATCGCGCGCTCCAGGTCTTTGCCCATTTGGGTGGAATCTTGCGTACCCATGCGGCACCATTCAGAACCA
>JANPIC010000029.1:0-2004 GCA_031424795.1 Polaromonas sp.
GCGGTTTGGGTTTCTATAAATAAACGCAAATCGCGGTGCTAAACTGATCTCAACAATAATATCTGTGAGCTCTTGACTCATTCAAAAGCTCACAAACTTTGGGTATTCCGTATGTTTGTCTCAAAACGTCGGCTTCAACCAAGCTTAAGGCAGGCCACAGTGAGCGTTGGCTCATCATGTTTGCGTGCAAAAAGGCTAGCTGGCATCGACCTAACCAGCGGGGCACTCATGTTAGTCACATGTTAGTAATGGCAAGATGTGGACTAAACTCCAGACAAATCAATTACTTATAGCGCAGCGCTAGTGAAACACATTATAGAGGTAGGATTGAGAAAAGCACCAGAAAAACCTACTTTGCAAGCACAAATTGCAAATATCCCACCGAAGACAGAACCAAAGGTGGAATTAGTCACGGTTGACGAAAACTCGGAAGGCCAGCGTTTGGACAACTTTTTGATCCGCCAGCTCAAAGGCGTACCCAAAACCCACGTCTACCGCATCATCCGCAGTGGCGAAGTGCGCGTCAACAAGGGTCGAGCATCGGCAGATACCCGCATTGCAGAGGGTGACATCATCCGCCTGCCGCCCGTGCGCGTATCTGAGCGCATGGCGGAGAAAACCGAGGCGATGGCTAACGAAATAGCGAAGTTAGCGCTAACTAACTCTGTTAACGGACGAAAAATCAGCAAAACTTCCATCTTGAAGGATTTCCCGATTTTGCTGGAAGACGACCACGTTTTAGCCATCGCCAAACCCGCCGGCGTGGCCGTGCATGGTGGCTCGGGCATCAGCTTTGGGGTGATTGAGCAGTTGCGCATGGCGCGGCCGCAAGCCAAATTTCTGGAATTGGTGCACCGGCTGGACCGTGAAACCAGCGGCATTTTGCTGGTCGCCAAAAAGCGCAGCGCGCTGACGAACCTGCAAAACCAGTTCCGCGAGCGCGAAACGGGCAAAACCTACCTCGCTCTCGTGGTGGGCGCTTGGCCAGCTAATAAGAAGGTGCTGGACAAGCCCTTGCACAAATACTTGCTGCCCACAAAGGATGGCAGCGAGGGCGAACGCCGCGTCAAAGTCACCACCAAAGACGATCCAGAAGGCATGAAATCCGTCACCTTGGTCAAAATTCGACAGTCTTTCTCGGGCTTCACGCTCTTGGAAGTCACCATCAAAACCGGCCGCACGCACCAAATCCGCGTCCACCTCGCCAGTGAAGGCCACCCGATTGCGGGCGACGACAAATATGGCGATTTTGAGTTGAACAAAGCCTTGCAAAAACCTTCCAAAGTGCAACCCACGGCTTTAAAACGCATGTTTTTGCACGCTTGGCGACTGCAGCTCACGCATCCTTCGACCGCAGAACGGGTCGAATTGCAGAATGAATTACCCGCTGAATTGCAAAGCTTTGTTGATTCTTTGACTTGATCTTTCTTCCCTCCCACTTTGAAAAAGGGGGATTGAGGGGGATTTAAACTTCCATAATGATGTTGAGCCCATCCATATACCAATGACAACTAGAAATTTTGACCGTAAATTCGACCTAATCGCCTTCGACTGGGACGGCACCCTGTTCGACTCCACCGCCATCATCACCCGCAGCATCCAGGCCGCGGTGGTCGATGTGGGCGGCACAAAACCGTCTGACCAAGACGCCTCCTACGTCATCGGCATGGGCTTGATGCAAGCCTTAGCCCACGCCGCGCCCGATGTGCCGACCAGCAAATACCCCATGTTGGGCGAGCGCTACAAGTTCCACTACAGCCAAAGCATGGATGACATCACCCTGTTCAACGGCGTTTTGGAGCTGTTGGCAGGTTTGAAGCAGCGCAACCACTTGCTAGCCGTCGCCACCGGTAAAAGCCGCCGTGGTCTAGACGACGCCCTGCAAGCCGTTGAATTAAAAGGACTTTTCCACGCCTCCCGCACCGCAGACCAAACGGCAGGCAAGCCCGACCCGCTGATGCTGCACGAGTTGATGGAAGAGCTCAACGTCCCACCCGAGCGCAC
>JANPIC010000030.1:0-1851 GCA_031424795.1 Polaromonas sp.
TGCGCCCGCCGACACGACGATAGAGCCGCGCAATTTACCGCTGACTTGTAACATCAGCTCGATTTCGTCCTGCACCAGGGCCGACGCATCCACCTGCGGCCAAGGCGCATCGAGCAAATCGCCCAAGTTGGCGGCAAAGCCCAAGTTTTGCCATAAAGCATGGCACAGATGCGGCGCAGCAGGGTAGAGGCAGCGCAACAGGATGCCAAAACCTTCTAAAACAGCCGCTTTTGAAGTTGCATTTGCGCCTACAGAGTCATCAGATTTGAAGTCTTCCAGGGCGTTGAGCAGCTTCATGCAGCCCGACACCACGGTGTTGTATTGCATGCGCTGGTAGTCGTAATCGACCTGTTTCAGCAGGGTGTGCAGCTCTAAACGCAGATTTTTGGTGTTTTTGTCGCAAATCAGGCTCTGAATGCTATTTTTAGCCTCATTTTCGCCTGTAGCCGGCGTATTTATTTCATTAGTTGCTATATTATTAGTAGCAACCAATTTGACACCAAAATTCCACACCCGGCGCAGGAAACGGTAGGAACCTTCCACCGCAGAGTCGTTCCACTCCAGCGTGGCCTCGGGCGGCGCAGTGAACATGGTGTACAAACGCGCCGTATCCGCGCCGTAGCGCTCGATCAAATCCTGCGGGTCCACGCCGTTGTTTTTCGACTTGGACATGGTGCCCACGCCATCGTAATTGACGATAGAGCCGTCGATTTTGCTTTTGGCGGTGGTGACTTTGCCATTGGCATCGACAATGTCTTCCACCTCGTGCGGCCAGAAATATTCAACGCCGCCTTTGTCGTTTTTACGCGAATAGATCTGGTTCAGCACCATGCCCTGCGTCAGCAGCTTGGTGAAAGGCTCGTCCACGGTGACCAAACCACGGCTGGCGGGTGTGCCGTCCGCGTTCGTCAACTTGATGTCACGCATCACTTTGGTCCAGAAGCGGGCGTAGAGTAAATGCAAAATTGCATGCTCAATGCCGCCAATGTACTGGTCCATCGGCATCCAGTAATCAGCCCCTGCCGCAACCATGGCTTTGTCGTTCTGCGGGTCACAGTAGCGCATGAAGTACCACGAGCTGTCGACAAAGGTGTCCATGGTGTCGGTTTCGCGCTTGGCTTTGGCGCCGCAAATCGGGCACGTCACCCCAGCATGGAAGCCTTCATGCTTGATCAACGGATTGCCTGAGCCGTCCGGCACACAGTCCAGCGGCAAAACGACTGGCAAATCCTTTTCTGGCACTGGCACAGCGCCGTGTTCGTCGCAATGGATGATGGGAATCGGTGTGCCCCAGTAGCGTTGGCGGGAAACGCCCCAGTCGCGTAAACGCCAGGTGGTTTTTTTCTCGCCTAGGCCAAGTGTCACCAAGTCAGCAGCCACCGCATCAACGCAAGCCTTGAAGCCCAAAGTATCAAATTTACCAGAATTAACCGATACCGTGCCGTGCTTTTGCGCATACCAGTCCTGCCACGCCGTCACATCGAACAAGCTCGAAGCTGCGGTGTTCGGAGCGGCGGCTGACGATGTTGAGGTATGTCCGTCTGAGGAAGCCGCCGCTTCGGACAGCGCAGCCCCCGAAGCCGAAGAAGCCAGTGCAACAACGGGTTTGATAGACAGGTTGTACTTCAAAGCAAACGCAAAATCCCGCTCGTCATGCGCCGGCACACCCATCACCGCACCGTCGCCGTAGCTCATCAGCACGTAGTTGCCGACCCAGACTTCAACCTGTTCGCCGGTCAATGGGTGCGAGACAAACAAGCCCGTCGCCACGCCTTCTTTTTCCTTGGTGGCAAGCTCAGCCTCGGTCGTTCCGCCCTCTTTGAGCGCTTCAATTTTGATAGCTAATGAGGC
>JANPIC010000031.1:0-2633 GCA_031424795.1 Polaromonas sp.
GGTCGTCTTGCAGGATGTGACCGTATTCTTTGACGGTGACGCCGCAGCCGGAGGCGTTCATCACAATCGCCTCAATGTCACCCGCTTCTACAAAAGGCCACCAAGCGTCGATATTGATGCGCATGTGCGCTTTGCCGCCCTCTTGGTCGTTCAAGTGAAACTTCACGGCACCGCAGCAACCGGCTTTGGGCGCTGTCAGGGTTTGGATACCGGCAGCGTCCAGCACACGGCGGGTGGCGGCGTTGATGTTGGGGGACATGGACGGCTGCACGCAGCCTTCCAGCATCAGCACTTTGCGGGCGTGTATGCGGGTTGGAATCACCCCAAACGCTTGCTTGGCAGGAACTTTGTTTTTCAGTGAACCAGGTAAAAGCGGTCTAACCAGTTGACCCAAGGCCATCGCAGGCGCAAAAAGTGGCGACGGTAAACCCTCCTTCAATGCCCAGCGAACGGCATTCTCTGAAGCGGGGCGAGGCACCTTGGCATCGACAATTTTGCGCCCAATATCGACCAAATGACCGTAATCGACACCGCTGGGGCAGGTGGATTCGCAGTTGCGACAGGTCAGGCAGCGGTCAAGGTGCAACTGGGTTTCGCGGGTGGGTTCCATCCCTTCCAGCACCTGCTTCATCAGGTAAATGCGGCCACGCGGGCCGTCTAGCTCGTTGCCTAGCAGTTGGTAAGTGGGACAGGTGGCGGTGCAAAACCCGCAGTGTACGCATTTGCGCAAAATGGCTTCAGCGGCGTTGCCGTCTGGCGTGTTTTTAAATTCTGGGGCGAGGTTGGTTTGCATGATTTACGCTTTACATGTCTGAAAACATGCGGCCACGGTTGAAAATGCCGGCGGGGTCGAATTGACGCTTCAAATCTCGGTGGATGCGGTCTAAAGGTGCTTTTAGAGGATTAAATACCACTCTAGCCGACGTATTTTCTACCTTATCAGCTACAAATAATATAGCATTTCCACCTACAGTATTTACTTTGCTGCGAATACCAGCCACATCGCTGTATGGCAACTTGACCCAACGCTGCGCGCCATGCCACTCGACCACCGTTTCGCCCAGTTGCAGATCTGGCGCTGTGTCTGGCACGCTTAAACGCCACAAACATTCGTCTCCCTGCAGCTTGAAAAAGTCCATGTTTTGGTTCCGTAACGCCTGCCAATCAGCAGCCACGGTGGCATTGCCAGATGCGGCATTTTGCAAAATACCGCCGCTTTCACCACCCATTTTTTTAATGGCCGCTTCGACCGCAGCAACTGCGCCACGCAAACGTACATAAAGTATGCCGATGCCAGCTTCCTGAATCCAACAGCTGGCATTCAACGGCAGCGGCTGTGCGCCCCATGCGTTGAGCATGTCTAGCGCTTTTGACTGTGTGCATTCAAACTTCAAGGTCGCCTCAGCCGGTGCGATGGGCAGCACTTTGAGGGAGACTTCGGTGATCAACCCCAGCGTACCCATAGACCCCGCCATCAAGCGGCTCACATCGTAGCCAGCGACGTTTTTCATCACTGTGCCGCCAAAATGCAGTTCTTCGCCTTTGCCGTTGACCATGTTGACGCCGAGGACGAAGTCTTTCACACTGCCGCTGCTGGCTCGGCTGGGGCCACTCAAACCAGCGGCGACCATACCGCCAACTGTTGAGCCAGCGTCAAAGTGCGGCGGCTCGAAGGGTAGGCATTGGTTTTTTTCAGCCAATGCGGCCTCTAACTCGGCCAAAGGCGTGCCCGCTTGGACGGTGACGACCAATTCGCTGGGCTCGTAGCTTGAAATACCGCTTAACGCCGTCGTATCCAAAATGTCGCCTTGCAGCGACTGACCGTAAAAGTCTTTGGTACCGCCGCCGCGAATTCTGAGCGGTGTTCCCGCGCTTGCGGCGGACTTGATGCGCTCAACAATACCCTGCAAAGCGTTTGACATCATTAATCTTGGTAAAAGTTGACGGGCAACCCTGGCACATCGACTTGCATGGAAAACACATGTCCAGCCAAGGGTTGCGCCTTCATCTCCTCAGCCGGGCGCATGAAGCTGGAGGTCGTGATGAACAGGGTTTTCATATCTTCCCCACCAAAGCACGGCATGGTGGTGCAACGGGTAGGGGTTGGAATTGTTGCCAGCAAGTTGCCTGATGGTGCGAATTTCAGAATGCGCTGCCCGTCGTACATGGCGATGTAATAGTTGCCTTGCGTATCGACCGCGCAGCCGTCCGGGCGGCCTTGGTAATTCACACCCATGGTGTTTTCAGGCGTCCAACCGGCAGGCTTGGCGTCAAATTTCTGGAAGACACGTTTGTTGGACATTCTGCCCGTCTCTTCGTCCCAATCCCACGCGTGGATGACTTGGTCTACCGTATCTGCCCAATAAATGGTTTTGTTGTCTGGCGACCAGCCTAGGCCATTGGCCAAAATCGCGTCTTTTTGGACGATTTCAAATTTGGGCGGTTTTTTCTGCGTCACCGTGTCACGCGCATCCAGTCGGAACAAAGCGGCCAAGCGCTCCGTACGCGGCTCAAACATGCTGCCTGCCCAGAAGCGGCCTGCGGTGTCGCATTTGCCGTCGTTGAAACGCTGGGTTGCGGTGTCGTAGTCAACCGAGGCGATTTTGACCAGCTCGGCCTGCCAGTGGGCTGCG
>JANPIC010000032.1:0-1579 GCA_031424795.1 Polaromonas sp.
GCACAGCCCCAGCTCAAAGAAGTAAACATACAAGTCCGCCACGCCGTGGTAGGTGCTGTAGTGCTGCTGCAGGTAGGGCTTGAGATTGGTGAACAGCTCTTGACGGACGTAGGGCGGATTGCCCAGAATGACATCAAAGCCCCCTTCGGTAGGCGCGTCGAAGCCACCATTTCCACTGTCATTCCCGCGAAGGCGGGAATCCATGTCGGCGGCTGTGGATTCCCGTCTGCGCGGTAATGACGAAGAGGGGTCATTTTTGCCTCTAGCCGGCGTATTTATTGCTTCATTAGCTATATTATTTATAGCAATTTTTGAATTAAATATATGCGAAAAATACCCATGCCAGTCAAACGCCAGCGGGTCTAGCGCTTTGTCTGCGACCAAGCTGTTACCGTGGTAGAAGTTGGCTTCCAGCCCCGCTAACTTATGATCCCGCTCAGCGGTTTTGAGCCAGAGCGAGAGTTTGGTGATTTCGATACTCTCGGCATTGATATCAACGCCAAAGAGGTTGTTTTTCAAAATGGTGTGGCTGATGTCTACTGTCAACAAATCTGACGGTGCAAGCTCGCGCAGCTTGAGGTGCAGCTGGGTGTAAACCTCTTTGAGCACGTCAAACGCAGCCACCAAAAATGCGCCCGAGCCGCAAGCGGGGTCGCACACGCGCAGGGTGGACAAACTGTGCTCCCACGCTTTCCAGAACCAATATTCGGTCACATCAGCCGCGTCTGTGGAGGCGTGGGCGTTGAGTTTTTCATCTTTTGTGGGTTTGCGCCACGCTTCTTCACCACCGTTGCCAATGCGGAATTGGGCGTAAATGGCGTTAAATCGCTCCAAAATAACGGGCGTTAGCGTTTTATCGACGATGAAGCGGGTGATGTGATCGGGGGTGTAAACCACACCGTCGCGTTTTCGCTTGCCGCCAACGCTGCCCTTTTTGGGGTTGACCAAGCTTACTTTGTCAGCGTTGAGCTTGAAGTTATCAATGTTGCCCAGGCTGGCGATTTGCTCTAAATCGCTGATGCTTTGCTCAAAAATGCGCCCCAGCACGGTGACGCTGACCTCTTGCTCGTAGTCGTAGCCCGCTAGTACGGTGAACTTCTCAACCAGTTTGTCGCTAACTTGGAGGTTTTCAAGCGCATCGTCTGGCGCAAACAGCCCGCCGTTGTAGGGCGGAATGTCAAGAAACGGGTTGCCTTTGTCGACCGCTTTGAACAGGCCACGAAAGTTGTTCCACTTGGGCTGCGGGTTGTAAACGTCCACGCTTTTGACGGCTTGGACGATAGAACCTGAAGGCAGCAGGCTGCGGCTTTCGGCAAAGGCGATGAAAAGCAGGCGGTCGATCAGCTTTTGGGCATGGCGCACCAAGTCGTCAAAAGCGATGCTTGGGTTTTGGTTGTGCAAGCCCAAAATGAGGTCTTGGCGCAGGGTTTTGTAGTCAGCGTACAGCTCTTCAGTGACTTCGCGCTCTAGCACGGCATTGTCTTTGAGCAGCTTTTGCGTGCTGCCGCTGGTGAGGCTGTGCTGCCCCAACAGGCCGACGAAATTGGCGTAAAGCTGTGGGTCAAGCAAATCCGCCGTG
>JANPIC010000033.1:0-10656 GCA_031424795.1 Polaromonas sp.
CTAACCACCCGCTCTATCCTCCAGATTTTTTGGCCTTGTACCCCTGCGCCACCAGCATCGCCACAATGCGGTCAATATGGTCGCCCTGCACCTCAATCACCCCGTCTTTCACCGTCCCGCCCGACCCACAAGCCGCCTTCAACTGCTTCCCCAGCGCGTCTAAGTCCTTGTCAGCCAGCGAAATTCCCGAAACCAGCGTGACCGCCTTGCCACCCCGCCCCTTAGTCTCCCGCAACACCCGCACCACGTCTTTGGCCTTTTGAGCGTCCGCCTTAGCCTGCGCGATGGCTTTCACATTAGCTGCTAAATCTGATTCTGAAACGGGCGGCGTTTCTTTGACGACCAAGCCAGCCAAACCCGCTAAGCCACCTAAACCTTTGATTGCGTTGGAATTTGTTGCTTTGTTCATGGGGTAGATTTTAAAACAGATATTGCTACAATTTAAAATCAAATTTACTATAAATTTAATAGCTACTCAGGCAACAAATACGCTAGCTAGAGGCATATTTAAGTCATATTTTTAGCAACTCTCCCGCTCTCATTCCCCTTCTGCGAATTCGCCCCAACCCGCTGACGCAAATAAATCAGGGTCAGATCACAATTCAGGAAAGTAATCAATTCGGCGGACAAAACAGGTGGTCGAAATTGTGCTCTGACCCTAATTTATGTTCTAGCCTGAATCCATTTGTACTGTAAACTCATACAGCTTAATTTAAATTAATTAAGCAATTATTCAAAATAAAGTATGGCTAAAAGTATGGTAATAAATATGGATTCAAGATAGAATTGTATGAAACAAAGCAATTTCGAGTGGGATGCAGCCAAAGACGCACTCAACCAAGAAAAACATGGCGTTGCGTTTGCACTCGCGCAATACGCGTTTGCAGACCCGCTACGTTTCATTGCAAAAGATGAAGAGCACAGCGGCGCTGAAGATCGGTATTACTGCTTTGGCGAAGTTGAAGGCGGCGTTATGACAGTGCGGTTTACCTACCGCGCTTCAAAAATTCGAATCATAGGCGCTGGTTATTGGCGCAAAGGAAAGGCAATATATGAGCAAGAAAATAATTTACACCGATGAGCCGATTGGCAAAATCAAAATCATTCCAGACTTTCTGCCATCACCTGCAGAACTGGCTTTCAACGAAGAAGCCGTTAAAGTAACTCTGGCGTTGAGCAAAAAAAGCATCGACTTCTTCAAGTCAGAAGCCGCCAAAAACCATACGCAATATCAACGGATGATTCGTCGGTTGGTGGATTCGTATGTTGAGGCGCACAATGCACAACAATCTTAAATGAAAAAAATTAAGAGTTGAATCCTACAATCGTCTAAAACATATTTAAGGAATATTTAAAATATATGTTGGAATTTCTTAAAGATCCAGTATGGCAATTCATTGGGACTTCAATAATTGCTACGACAATAGCGTTGGGAATATTTTTTCTACAACGTCAGCGCAAACTACTCTTGTATGAAATAATTGCAAAAAATCATTTATTAACGATTAACGAAGAGATATCAGGAAATGTAAAAATACTATACAACGAGCATCCAGCAAAAAATATAAGTCTTTTGATTATAAAAATTTTAAATGCTGGAAATATAGCCATTCCAATTGTTGATTATGAAAATGAAACTCCAATTTCATTAAATATTGGAGCTTTAACCAAAATCCTTTCTAGCACAATAATCGATGTAAATCCAAAACATTTGCCAGTAAAAATTAAAATCAAGGATAACCAAATACTTATATTACCATGTTTACTGAATCCAACAGATTCAATAACATTAAAACTATTACTAAGTGATTTTAAAGATGAAATAAATTTCGTGAGTAGAATTGCAGGAGTAAAAAATATTTCCAATATCAAAAACTCGTTTTCGATTTTTGAATTTTTCTTTAAGATAATACAAGTCACAGCTTTACTATTTCCTTTTTATTTAGACAATTCAGGCTTAATAGAAAATTTTCAAGATTTAACGACATTGATGAAAGTATCACTTATTGCGATATTAATACCAATGTGTCTGATATATATTGCTGTCTTAGTTAATGTTATTTTCGGAAATCAAATAAAGAAAATAAATCCATTTATTTAACGTATTGCGACTCACAAAGCCTCCCCCAACCTCCCCACCCCCTCAACAATCCTCTCCACATCCACAGTCGCAAAACTCAACCTTAACGTCGCCGCATCCGCATCATGCGCATAAAACGGCACTCCGGGGACGAAGGCGACTAGTTTCTCTATGGCGCGTTTGGCGAAATCTGCGGCGTTGGACGACTTGCCGCCCTCGCCTGTCAGCTTCGCCCAAAAGAACATGCCCCCTTGCGGCTCGTTGAAGGTGATGGCGCTGCCCAGTTCGCGGCGCAGGCTGGCGGCCATGACGCGGGCGCGCTCGGCGTACGTGGTGCGGACGGCTGACAAGGCGGTATCCAAGCGGTTCAGGGTTAAATAATGGGCGGCGGTGGCTTGGGTTAGGTTGCTGGTGTGGGCGTCGCTGAACTGTTTGCACATGGTGGCGTTGGCCAGCAGCGCGGGGGGGGCGATCATCCAGCCGACGCGCAGGCCGGGGCTTAAGATTTTGCTGAAACTGCCGCAGTGGGCGAGCAAGTCGCGGCTGCCGGACACGGTGTGGCTCAGGGCGAGCATGGACGGTGGTGGGGGTTTGCCGAAGTAGAGCTCGCAATACGGGTCGTCTTCCACCACCAGGGTGTTGTATTTGACGGCCAGCTCCAGCACGCGCTTGCGTCTAGCTAGCGACAAGGTTGCACCGCTGGGGTTGCCAAAGGTGGGGATGAGGTAGACCAGCTTGGGTTTGTGCTCGGCGATCAAGGCCTCCAGCTTGTCGGTGTCCACGCCGTCGGCGTCGATAGGCGCACCAATGATGTGCGCGCCGTAGAGGCGGAAGCACTGGATAGTGGCCAAGAAGGTGGGCGCTTCGACGATGACTTTGTCTCCGGGGTTGATCATGGTTTTGCCAATCAGATCAAGCGCTTGCTGGCTGCCGGTGGTGACGATGAGGCCGTCGGGGGCGACCGCGACATTAGAGTCGCTTCCAGCTCCGCCCTTGTTCGCCATGAATTTGCTCAAGCCTTCGCGTAGCGGGCCAAAGCCCTCGGTCGCGCCGTATTGCAGCACGGGGCCGGGGTTGTTGGCCAGGACGGCGGCTGTGGATTCGGCAATGCCTTCTACGTCAAACAGCGCCGGGTCGGGGAAGCCGCCTGCAAAGCTGATGATGCCGGGTTTGCCCAGCAGTTTGAAGAGTTCGCGGATGGCGGAGGTTTCTACGTTGTTCAGGCGGTCGGCAAATTGCATGGTGTGTCTTTAAATGAATGAGAACTTCATACATTGTGCATAAATTTGCGGCGATTTGAGGCTTTGTTCTGCGAAACTAGAGGCATGAAGAAAGAAAATATCGCCCCGTTTTTCGCCACTTTGAAAGCCGCCAACCCCATGCCGGTGACCGAGCTGGAGTACACCAGCGTGTTTGAGCTGCTCACCGCCGTGCTGCTGAGCGCGCAGGCCACCGACGTGGGCGTGAACAAGGCGACGCGCAAACTCTTCCCCGTGGCGAACACGCCTGCGAAGATATTGGCGCTGGGATTAGAGGGGTTGGAAAGCTACATCAAAACCATAGGCCTGTACCACAGCAAAGCCAAGCACCTGCTGCAAACCTGCCAAATGCTGGTGGACAAGCACGACAGCGTCGTCCCTAGAGACCGCGCCGCACTGGAAGCCCTGCCTGGTGTGGGCCGGAAAACGGCGAATGTGGTGCTGAACTCAGCCTTTGGCGAGGCAACCATGGCGGTGGACACGCATATCTTCCGTCTGGGCAACCGCACAGGGCTAGCGCCGGGCAAAACACCGCTTGCGGTGGAACTGAAACTGCTGAAACGCATTCCACCCGAGTATTTGGTAGACGCGCACCACTGGCTGATTTTGCATGGCCGCTATGTGTGCACAGCGCGCAGCCCGAAGTGCGGGCAGTGCCAAGTGGCAAAATACTGCGCATACAAAGAAAAACTTTAGCGATAAAGTTTAAAGATAACAACATAGAAAGCACAACACATGGCCTCTAGCCTGCTCGCCCTCATTGACGACATTGCCTCCATCTTGGACGATGTCGCGCTGCTGACCAAAGTAGCGGCCAAGAAAACCAGCGGCGTGCTGGGGGATGATTTGGCGCTGAACGCGCAGCAAGTCAGCGGCGTGAAGGCGGACCGCGAGCTGCCTGTGGTGTGGGCGGTGGCCAAGGGCTCGTTCATCAACAAAGCGATTTTGGTGCCAGCGGCGATTGCCATCAGCTACTTTGCGCCCTGGCTGGTCACGCCACTGTTGATGGTGGGCGGGGCATTTTTGTGCTTTGAGGGCTTTGAGAAGCTGGCGCACACCTTTTTGCACAGCAAACAAGAAGATGCTGCCCACCATGACGAGCTGGTAAACGCGTTGGCAGACTCCAGCAAAGACATGGTGGCGCTGGAAAAAGACAAAATCAAGGGAGCTGTGCGGACGGACTTTATTTTGTCCGCCGAAATCATCGCCATCACGCTGGGCACGGTGCAAACCAGCCCACTGACGACGCAAATTGCGGTGCTTACGGGCATTGCCATTTTGATGACGGTCGGCGTTTACGGGCTGGTGGCCGGCATTGTGAAAATTGACGATTTGGGGCTGCATTTGACCGAACAGCACAGGGCGGGCAGCTTCAAACACAGCTTGGGGCGCGGGATTTTGTGGTTTGCGCCTTACATGATGAAGGGCTTGTCCATCGTCGGCACGGCGGCGATGTTTTTAGTCGGTGGCGGGATTTTGACACATGGCATCCCGGCGATTCACCACTGGGTGGAAGGTTTCACATCGGGACGAAATAGCTTGCTAACGTCGCTTATTTCACTCAGCACCGATGCGCTGACTGGCATTGTGGCAGGTGCGGCTGTCTTGGCGGTGGTGACGGTGATCAACCGGATTCGCAAATAACAAGCGTTCAAACAACCCAATAAATTGCTATATATTTAATAGCTATTTAGGCAATAAATACGCCGGCTATCGGCGTATTTTAAGGGGTTAAAAAGGCTCTTATTTTAAGGCTGGTTTCTACTTAATCGCCATGCTTTTGAGGGCGTCCAAATCGCTCACCACAGACTTAGAAAACTGGCTGAACTGACCATTCAAAATCGCACCTGCCTCCGCCGTTTTGCCACGGTCTTGCAGGGCGACGACGTTGGATGCCGTGAAGTGCAACATCTTGTGGTGGCTCATCAGCGAGGCAAAACCGGGGTATTGGCTCAATTTGGCTTTGCCTGAGGAATGAATCCATTTACCCAGGTCGCAACGGTCGTCAAAACAAACGACGTAAGCGTCAAACACTTCTTTGGATGTACCGTCCAGATAGGCTTGCAAACGGTTCTTCAAGTTTTCATGGGCAGAGATGGCAACTTGGATGTCTAAACCGTCCAAAGCGAGACGGGCTGAGTCAACCACGTTTTGAGGTTGTTTGCCTAGTCCCAAAAACCCGCCAAATAACGCACTCAAAAATGACATACATAGCTCGAAAAAACAATATGCGCAATTATTTGATCCAAAGCACTACATATGAACAATCACAGAGCTAAAAATACTACCAAAGCGTTAATTAATACACATTTTGGTGCACACTAATTTTGGTGAACGCTAATCTGTCATCACAAAATCAATAAACCCGCGCTCGACGTTGGTAGATATCAGTTTCACACGGACTTTGTCGCCCACGGCAACTTCAGATCGCAGGTTGACCAATTTGCCCTCAACCGGCGGCGAGAAAATACGCACCCACACGCCGTAGGTCGAGCTGCCGGTGATAACGCCGTCAAAATACTGGCCGATGCGGGACTCTAAAACCAGTGCAGCCTCGGACTTGCGCATGCGGCGCTCGACCTTTTGGGCAGCGTCTTCTTGCGCGGTGCAGTGCATGGCCAGCGTGCCCAGCTCGGCGTTGGAATACGGCGGATGCGCGTTGTCGAGTGCGGCTTTGAGCATGCGCGAGGTGATGAGGTCTGGAAAACGGCGATTCGGCGCGGTGGAATGGGTGTAATCACGCACTGCCAAACCAAAGTGCCCGATGGGTGCGCCGCCCGGCACCTCGACCACGTACTCGCCCCGCCCCATGAGCTTGACGATGACCAGCGACAGGTCGGGGAAACGCAGCGGGTCGGCTTCGTGGCGCTTGGCTAAAAAGTGCTCGAGCGCTTTGGAATCAGGCTCGTTCGGCAGGGTTTCGCCATGTTCAGCCGCCACGCCGACGATACGCAGCCAGCGCTCGGGCGAGCGCACCACCCGTCGTAGAGATGCGCCGCCGCGCGATGCCAAAAAGCGTGCCGTGCAGCCGTTGGTCGCAATCATGACTTCTTCAATCAACTGGCGGGCGCGGTTTTGCACTTGCTGCTGAATGTCAACCACGGCTTCACCGTCAAACTGGGCACGTGGCTGAAAGGTTTCAAACTCTAGCGATCCTTCGGTTCTGCGGCGTTTACGCAGCTTTTGCGCCAACATATCTTGCGTTTGCAGTTGGGCTTCCATGCCTTTGACGGCGGCTACCGCTTCGGGCAAAGCGCCCTCGCCGTCTATCCAGGCGCTGACGGCGTCGTAGGCGAGCTTGGCTTGGTTGCGCACTTTGGCGCGGTAAATCGTCGCGCCGGCTAGAGAGGCATCAGCGCGAAAAACCATCTCGGTCACGACGGCCAAGCGGTCTTCATCGGGGTTGAGCGAGGTTAGATCGGTGCACAGCTTGTTGGGCAGCATGGGAAAGATACGCGCCGAGGTGTAGACCGAGGTGGTGTTGGTACGGGCGTGGTCGTCTATCGGCGTGCCTTTTTTGACCAGCGCGTCTACATCGGCAATGGCGACGAGGATTTTGACTTTGCCATCGGGCATCACTTCACTGACGGTGAGCTGGTCTAGATCTTCGGAATCGTCATTGTCTATCGAGCACCACAGCAAGCTGGTCAAATCTCGGATATCGTCACCTGCATCTTGTGCAGCACCTTGGATGCGGCTGAGTTGATGCTCCACGCTGGGTGAGAATTCGGGCAGCAAACCACGCTCTGTCATCGCGGCGATGGAGATGCGCACCAAGTCTGAGCGCTGGTGGCGGTGCGAGCGCTCGTTATTTTTGTTTTGGCTCATAGGGTCAATATACAGCTTTGCTTGATTTGAATCAAACGGTTTGGCGTTGATGACCGTACACTGAGCAAAAAAATCCATGCAATCACCGCAAGAAGCATCCACAAGCAGTACAACTGCCACGCCACGCATTCGCAGCATCACGCTGCTGCAGCCGCTGCAGTGGTTGGCTCTTGCTTGGCGCGATATGGCGCGCTGTGGCTGGGTCAGTTTTGCGCATGGTTTGGTGCTGGCGCTGCTGGGTTGGACCATTTTGCTGCTGGCGCATGACAAGTTTTGGCTGCTGGCAGGTGCGTTTTCAGGCTTTTTAGTCATCGCGCCGGTGCTGGCGACCAGTTTGTATGCACTGAGCCGAGCGCTAGAGCGTGGTGACAAAGCCGATCTCGCCTTGGTGCTGCGCGTCTGGACCAGTTGGCAGCAAAGCCATGCCAACAAATGGGGCAACGACTACTGGGCGCTGGTGCAGTTTGGCAGCTTGCTGGCGCTGGCGGCGCTGGGTTGGATGCTGACATCGGCAGCGTTTGTGACGCTGTTTACCCCGACACCCGTGAATTCACCGCTTGAATTTGTCCGCTACGTGATATTGGCCGAAGATGGCTATGTGTTTGAGCTGTGGTTGGGTTTAGGCGGTTTGCTGGCTGCGCCCATGTTTGCCTCTAGCGCGGTGGCGATTCCGCTGCTGCTGGACCGCCGCGTCACCCTGCTGCAAGCCGTGCTGACCAGTTGGCGCACGGTATTACAAAACCCATTGCCTATGGCGTTTTGGGCTTTCCTGATCATGGGGTTCACGCTCTTGGGATTGGCTTCGCTGCTGTTGGGTTTGATCGCCATCATGCCCATGCTGGGGCATGCCAGCTGGCATGCTTACCGCGATTTGGTGGATGTGAGCGAGTTACCTGAGCGCACTTCCAGCTCTCAATCAAAGCCGCAGATCGAGGTCAAGCGCTGATGTTTGGCTACACCGAAGCCCAAATCGCCAGCTTTGGCATGACGTTTGGCATTGGCGCTTTCATGCTGTACATGCTGTTCATCATCGGGCAGCTGGCGTGGGAATCAAAAGCGGGCAAGTTTGGCGCTTTTGTGATCTTTTTAGGGCTTGGCTTTGGAATGGTGGGCTTTGTCGCCAAGTATTTGATTCAATGGGTGATGGGGATCAAGTAGGGGTTTTAAGCTTCGCCACCAAACTTTTTGGTGAGGTTGTCAATGTACTTTTCAACCATCTTTTCAAATTCGCCTTCCACAATCGGGGCAACCACCATTTTCATCAAGCTTGGCAGCGGAATTTCTAAATCGCCGTTGATTTGCAGCACCAAATTGGTCGATTTTTTGCCCTCACGTATGGTCCAACTGCCAGACACCAGTGCATTGCCTTCGGACTTGATGGGCGACCATACCACGGTGCCTTTGGCTTTGTTGGACACGTACTTGCATGCGTATACAGTTTGCAGATTGACCGAGGCAACACCGATTTTCTCCATCTCCCAGCGGTAGCCACCGCCGCCTAAATCAACCAGTTTGTCGACTTTTGGGAAGAAACTGGCCGATGTGGGCACGTCTGACAGCACCGCAAACACGTCAGCCGTGCTGGCTTTGACGTCAAATTCATAGCCAAGATCGATTTTTACATTGATGGTCATGGTGCGCTTTCGTAGTGGGAATGACGTTGAACGGAAGAGTATTAAAGAGAATAATCGATATGTTTGTATTGTCCAAACTCTACCACCGCCTGTGGCCATTGTTCGGTCGTATCAACTCGGTAAATACCCTGCTTCACCAAACTACAAGCACGAATCACGCCAGCATGGGTGATCCACAAAACATTGTCAGCACGCAGCGCAACATGGTCGTCTAACGCAGTTTTGACGCGTTGCAAAACCTCATTTGCGCTTTCTTTGCCGCCAAAGCGGTGGTTGCCAAAATCGGCGGTCCAAGCGTCTACCGCCGCTCTGGGAATCTTCGCCCAAGGCAGGCCTTCGAAGTGACCAAAATCCACTTCCTTCAGCCGCACATCGGTGCAAGTGCTTGAGTTGATGGACAAATCTGGCCGCAACAACGCCAGCGCAGCACCCAACTGCTGGCAGCGACGAAGCGGGGAAACTCTGCAAACCGTGTCTGCGGGCAAGCTTAGCGCCAAAGATTCTGCTGCGGTTGTGGTCAAGGCAGCATCGGCAGCCATATCCGTCACGCCATAGCAAAGTCCTGCGCCAATCAGCGGCTGGGCGTGGCGGACTAGCCAGAGTTTCATCGTTTTCGTTCCATCATTGGTTTATGCCATACTAATCGCCAAGCCCAGGTAAAACGCCACCTCGCACACCTGCTGGGTTGCGCCCAGGCAATCGCCGGTAAACCCCTGCAAACGGCGTGCAAACAGCCGCCACATGTACAAAAAGGCGATGCTTGCCATCAACATCGGCACTATTAAATCAATAGCATCATAGGCAATAAATACGGCGGCCAATGTCAAAAATAGCCATAAAAAAGCGATGAACAGGCTCGAATTGGTGATTTGATCGGCCAAAGGCTTGGATTTGCTCCCCGCCACACCACTTGCCAGATCGCCCACATGCGGCAGCAGGCGAATCAGCAAGAGCGGAAAGCTGCGTGAAGCCACGTGGGCGGCGAAAATGCCAACGACCATGGCCTCGGGGTTGACATCACCAATCACCGCCAGCAGCGCCACTTTGGCAAGCAAAACCAGTACCACCGCAATCGCCCCAAACGCGCCCACGCGGGAGTCTTTCATGATCTCCAAGGCACGTTCGCGGTTCTGGCTCCCCCCTAGACCGTCGGCAATATCAGCCAAACCGTCTTCATGGAAAGCCCCTGTCAACATCACGCTGAAAACCGTACCCAACACCGCAGCGGCCAAGGGTGACAGTGGTGAGGCTTGCGGCAAAAACACCAGCAGCACCGCCGTCAAGACCGCCACCAAACCACCCACCAACACCCCCACCCCCGGAAAATGCGCCGCACTGGCGCGCAGCATGTGCGGGCTGTACCCCACCCAGGCCGCCAACCGCCCCGTGACGGGGATGCGGGTGAAGAACTGGATAGCTAGAAGGTAGTGGCGGATGAAATGCATGTTTAGATTATGGGTATAAATCCCCCTCAATCCCCCTTTTTCAAAGTGGGAAGACTAAACGCCTAGTCAGTAGTAAATAAGCGGTTTTGTCCCCCACTTTGAAAAAGGGGGGCTAGGGGGGATTTTCTTATGCTGATTTTTCCGACACCCCTGCCGACTCAAAACTCGCCATATCGCGCAATACCGTGCAAGCCGCCACCAGCAGCGGCCAAGCCAGCGCCGCGCCTGAGCCTTCGCCCAAACGCAAACCCATGTCTAACAGCGGTTTTGCGTTCAATTGCGCCAGCATCAGCCCATGCCCGCGCTCACCCGAGCGATGGGCAAACACGCAGCGCTGCAGCACGGTGGGCTGCAAAGCCTTGGCGACCAAAATCACCGCCGAGGTGATGAAACCGTCCACCACGATGACA
>JANPIC010000034.1:0-33293 GCA_031424795.1 Polaromonas sp.
CACCTATTTGCGTGAGTTTTTGAGCGATCCGCGCGTGGTGGAGATTCCGCGCCTTGTGTGGTGGTTTATTTTGAACTTGATCATCGTGCCGTTTCGCTCCTCAAAATCGGCTGCTAAATACGCGTCGATTTGGATGCCAGACGGTTCGCCCTTAAAAATTTGGACGGAGAAACAAGCCAAATTATTAGAAGGCTGGCTGGGCGAAGCGGGGCACCGCGTCACCGTGCGCTACGCCATGTGCTACACCACGGGCACAGTTTGCCCGTCGATTGCGACGCAACTAGACAAATTCAAGGCGGAAGGCATCAGCCGCGTGCTGATTTTGCCGGCTTACCCGCAATATTCCTCCACGACGACCGCAGCGGTGTTTGACCAGGTTTACACATGGGCAGCAAAGGTGCGCTCTATCCCCGAACTGCGCTTCGTCAACCGCTACCACGACGATGCGGGCTACATCTGCGCACTGGAGCAAAGCGTGCGCAAACAATGGCAAATCAACGGCAAGCCGAATTTTGACCAAAAAGACATGTTGGTGATGAGCTTTCATGGCATCCCAGAGCGCAGTTTGCACTTGGGCGACGCCTACCACTGCGAGTGCTACAAAACTGCGCGACTTCTCGGTGAAGCGCTTGGTTTGAACCCAACGCAATACAAAGTGACGTTTCAATCTCGCCTGGGTCGCGCCAAATGGTTGCAGCCGTACACCGAGCCAACAGTCATCGCCATGGCGAAAAGCGGCGTGAAACGTATTGATGTGATCTGCCCCGGCTTTAATTGCGATGGTTTGGAAACGCTGGAAGAGGTGAACATGGAAGTGCGGCATGCCTTCACTGCGGCGGGCGGGCAGACCTTCAATTACATTCCCTGCTTGAACGACGACTCGGCCTGGCTGTCGGCGCTGTCCAGCATCACGCAAAAGCACATGAGTGGCTGGCCGACTCAGGGCGCTGACGTTGTGGCGTTGAAAACAACGCGGGATGAAGCCTTGAAGTTGGGCGCGAAGGATTAAATCCCCCCTAGCCCCCCTTTTTCAAAGTGGGGAAACAGAGGGGATAATCAGGGTTAACTCTGAAAAGCGAGCACCGGCTTGCAATTCCAATAATTCCCCATATCTAGCCTTTTATGACCACTGTTTCTGACCGCCCAAAAGGCAGCTCCCCGCGCTCTATTTCGGGACTTTTGCCTTTTTTACGGCCTTACCGTTTGCAAATCGGGCTGGCTTTGCTGTTTTTGGTGATGGCTGCCGTCTCGACGCTGGCTTTTCCGCTGGCGTTGCGCAGTTTGATTGACGGCGGGCTGGTCACCACGGACAAAGGCGCGCAAGTCATGGCGCTTCGGAATCACTTTTTCGCGCTGTTCGGCGTCGCCGTTGCTCTAGGTTTGTTCAGCGCGGCGCGGTTTTACACCGTCAGCTGGCTGGGCGAGCGCGTCACGGCGGATATTCGCAACGCAGTCTACTCGCACGTGTTGCGCCAAAGCCCACAATTTTTTGAAACCACGCAAACCGGTGAAGTGCTGTCTCGCCTGTCTGCCGACACCACCTTGGTGCAAACGGTTGTTGGCTCGTCGTTGTCTATGGGTTTGCGCAATTTGGTCATGGGAATTGGGGCATTGGCGGTGCTGATTTGGACGAATCCGTGGGTGATGTTGCAGGTGTTGGGCGCTTTGGTGCTGATCGTCATGCCGGCCATGTATTTTGGCCGCAAGGTGCGTAAACTGTCTCGCGCCAGCCAAGACCGCATTGCGGACTCCAGCGCCATCGCGGCTGAGGTGCTGAACGCCATCCCCGTGGTGCAAAGCTACGCGGCGGAGGACAAAGAAGCCGCCCGCTTCGACCTGTCCACCAACAACGGCTTCAAAACCGCCGTCACCCGCAGCAAAGCGCGCGCCATTTTGGTCGCCTTCATCATCATCGCCACCAGCGCAGGGCTGCTCTGGGGCTTGTACCAAGGCACGCAAGCGGTCATGCAGGGCACGATGACGGCGGGGCATTTGGGCCAGACCGTGGTTTACATCATCATCTTGGCAAGCGCTTTTGCGGTGTTGGGCGAAACCTATGGCGATTTGCTGCGCGCCGCCGGTGCGACTGAGCGTTTGATGGAACTTCTGGACACCAATTCACCCATCCAATCTCCTGAAAATCCAGCTGAGGCCGGCGTATCTAATGCCGGAAGTGCTATTCAATTTGAAGCGATTGAGTTCAATTATCCATCCCGCCCCCTGCAAACGGCATTGACCAAATTCAGCTTGGACGTGAAACCTGGAGAAACCGTGGCACTGGTTGGCCCAAGCGGGGCGGGTAAAAGCACGGTTTTCCAGCTTTTGCTGCGCTTTTACGACCCGAAAACGGGCAGCATCAAGCTGGACGGCGTGGAAACCAAGACCTTGAATTTGCAAGATTTGCGCAGCCGCATCGGCATCGTCCCGCAAGATGCGGTGATTTTCTCGACCAGTGCGTTAGAGAATATCCGCTACGGCAAACCTGATGCCACCGATGATGAAGTCAAAGCCGCCGCCAAAGCCGCCTTTGCCGACGAGTTCATCGCCAAATTGCCCGAGGGCTACGACACCTTTTTGGGCGAACGCGGCGTGCGCCTGTCCGGCGGTCAACGCCAACGCATCGCCATCGCCCGCGCCATGCTGAAAAACCCGCCGCTCCTGCTGCTGGACGAAGCCACCAGCGCCCTGGACGCCGAAAGCGAACGCATGGTCCAAGCCGCCTTAGAGTCCGCCATGAAAGACCGCACCACCCTGGTTATCGCCCACCGCCTAGCGACTATCCAGCAAGCCGACCGCATCATCGTGCTCGACCACGGGCAGATTGCCGAGCAAGGCACGCATGCTGAGCTGGTGGCGAAAGGCGGTTTGTATGCGCGGTTGGCGGAATTGCAGTTTGGGTTGTAAATGGTGGTTTTAGAGAGGTCAATTGGCGTATAGCCGTCGTATTTATTGTCTTAGGTGCTATTTTATTTGTAGCAATAATTTGGAATTATATGATTTCAATTGAACGAATCCAAGCAGCTACTGAACTCGTTGAATGGATACGTTTATCGGTTCATGATCAACCATTGACTGCAAATGAAAGGAACTTAGTTGCAGTTCCTTGCTATGCGATTACCCAAGACCATCATCACGCGATTGTCTTATTAATCGATCACCAGCTATTTGCTTCTAGTTTTGCTCTGCTGCGCATTGCTTTTGAGTCATATATTCGAGGGGTTTGGCTTTCACTCTGCGCCACAGATGCAGAAATTGAAAAGTTTAGTGATGGCTGGGAACCACCTAACATTACAAAGCTTCTAAATGACGTCGAGGCGACACCTGGTTTTACTGAAAAAATACTTTCACATATAAAAACACGAAGCTGGAAAGCCATGTGTGACTTCACGCATACTGGAGGATTGCATATACAACGCTGGAACACAAGCGAGGCAATCGAGCCAAACTACTCCAATCAAGAGATAGAAGAGGTTTTACAACTATCTGAAATATTAGCGATCATGTCAGTAATTGGACTCGCAGAAGTGATTGGGGATGATGCTCTTGCACAAAGAGTCCATGAGAAGTTTTTAAATTTTAGAAAAACCCCCTCTGTCACCAACCCAGCCACCAAAACTTAAAAAGGTGACATTAGGCACACACTTTGCTATACTGCCAAGATGAAACCTTTCCGCTGGAGCCACGAAAAGAACGAGATGCTGAAAATGGAACGAAGCGTTTCGTTTGAGGAAATCGTCCTCGCTATCGAGGCAGACGGTTTGATCGATGATTTGCCGCACCCAAATGCTGAAAAGTACCCCAATCAATCCGTTTTGGTGGTGACATTTGATGCCTATGTGTATTTGGTGCCTTACGTGCAGGAAGCTGGCTATTTCTTTTTAAAAACAGTCATTCCGAGCCGAAAGGCAACCAGAGACTATTTGACAAGGAACATTTCCGAGGAGAAACCAAATGAAAAAACTTAGTACCTCAATTAATCCTAACAGCAAACCTGATTTCAAGCTCGATGCTGAAGAGCAAGAGCTTTTGAACGCTTTTGAAGCGGGCGAGATGAAAAGCACGTCGCCATCTAAAGCCAGTTTGGCAAAGTTCAAAGCGGCGGCTAGTGCGACGTTTATCAAAGACAAACGCATCAATATCCGCCTGTCATCACCCGATTTGATGGATATCCAAGCGCGGGCTTTGGAAGAGGGTTTGCCGTATCAGACGTTCATTGCCAGCATCTTGCACAAATACGCCTCTGGTCGTTTGCTTGAAAAGCCATCAAATTTAGCAAGAAACACTGGGTAAATGCTTTTTTAAGCACCAAATAGGCACCTAGTCGGCGTATTCATTGCCTGAGTAGCTACTTTATTTATAGCGAAATAGCTCTAAAGGAGGACTAAACCATGAAGTCTGACGCCCCAATCCCCGAATCCATAGACACTTACATCGCCCAATTCACGCCGGAAGTGCAAACGCTGCTCGTGCAGATGCGCAAAACCATCCAAAAAGCGGCACCTAGCGCGACTGAGGCTATGAGCTACCAGATACCGACTTTCAAATTGCATGGCAATTTGGTGCATTTTGCGGGGTTCAAAAACCATATTGGCTTTTACCCGGGTGCGGCGGGGATTACGGCTTTTCGGGACGAGATTGCCGGATACAAGAATGCCAAGGGGTCGGTGCAGTTTCCGCTGGATAAATCGCTGCCGCTGGCTTTGGTTGCCAGGATTGTGAAGTTCAGGGTGGCGCAGAATCTAGAACAAGCGAAAGTGAAATGAAAAGGAAAAGGAAAAGGAAAAAGAAAAGCACTGTAGGACAAAGTCGATGATCTGGCCATTTCAAGCCAAAACTGTATTCAAACTGCTGGGGAATCGGTAGACTGACCTTTTTATCAACAGCAAATGGGCAATCGCGTCGTTAAGCAGGTGCTCCGCTGTCCACAGGCGAGATCAAACCGCCTACTTGCACCCTTTGAAGGAGTATGGTTATGCGACTTTTCACTTTGTTATTGCTTCTCATTTTGACGGCCACGGGCGCAATTGCTTCGCTCAACTGGCGGGCTTTTCTCAACCCGACCGATATTTCGCTGGGTTTTGCAACTGTGTATATGCCGATTGGCTTGCTTATGTTGGGACTGCTGATCGTCCTGACAGTGCTGTTTTTGTTGTATCTGGTTTATCTGCAAACCTCATCGCTCTTGGAGACGCGTCGCTTGTCACGCAAGCTTGAGGCGAATATTGCACTGGCTGAAAAAGCGGAGCAATCGCGCTTCATCGAGCTCAAAAATGCGCTGGTAGCCGAGATGTTGAGCCAAACAAACTTGAATCTTGAATCGAAGTCAGCCATTCTTTCGCGTATGGATCAACTCAAGGTCGAGCTGCGCAGCTCGATAGAACAGTCGGGCAATGCACTGTCAGCCCATCTTGGCGAGTTTGAAGACAAATTTGAAAAGTCGACTCCTCGGGGTTAAATGCCAAGGAAACTGGGTTAAATTGTCTTAAATTTTAAAAATAAGTGTAAAATTGACATCTAGCCGGCGTATTTATTGCCTAAGGTGCTATTTTATTCATAGCAAAATGAACTGACTCGTTCAACTAAATAAATGGAATTTGAATAGAGCTATGCAAATTCAACCTAATGCATTTTTTGCATAGATAACAGCAAACTTGGCCTTGGACAGTTGTGATGGGGAGTTTTAAGCTTAGCGCTTGAACATTCACTCTAAAGGAAATTTCATGTTACATCCTAGCATCCATGCCTCCGTTGCAGCGCCAAACGGTGCTCCGACGAATTCTCCGTTGCCCTCGTACCTTCAAGCTGACAATCTCGGCCCATGGGGCAATTACCTGCAGCAGGTTGATCGCGTTGCGCCTTATTTGGGGCACCTGGGACGCTGGACAGAGACGCTGAAGCGACCGAAACGGATTTTGATTGTGGATGTGCCGATTCATATGGACGACGGCTCTATCAGGCATTTTGAAGGCTACCGTGTGCAGCACAACACATCGCGCGGGCCAGGCAAGGGCGGCGTGCGCTTTCACCAAGACGTGACCTTGTCTGAAGTGATGGCGCTGTCGGCTTGGATGTCCATCAAAAACGCAGCGGTGAATGTGCCCTACGGCGGTGCAAAAGGCGGCATTCGCGTCGACCCCAAAACGCTGTCCATGGGTGAGCTGGAGCGCATGACGCGCCGTTATACCAGCGAGATTGGCATCATCATCGGGCCAACCAAAGACATTCCCGCACCTGATGTGAACACGAATGAGCAGATCATGGCGTGGATGATGGACACGTATTCCATGAACGAAGGCGCAACCGCCACGGGCGTGGTGACGGGTAAACCAATTCACTTGGGCGGCTCACTTGGTCGCAAAGATGCGACGGGGCGAGGCGTGTTTACCGTGGGCGTGGAAGCGGCGAAGCACATTGGGCTGGAAATCAAGGGTGCGCGTGTGGCGGTGCAAGGTTTTGGAAATGTGGGCGGCGTGGCTGGGCGACTGTTTACCGAGGCTGGCGCGAAGGTGGTGGCGGTGCAGGACCACGGCGGCACGATTTATAAAGCAGGCGGTTTGGATGTACCTGCACTGCTGAAGCATGTGGCAGAAACGGGTAGCGCTGCCAATTTTGTGGGTGCTGAAGTCATCAAAAATGAGCTGTTTTGGGAAGTGGATTGCGATATTTTGATTCCTGCGGCGCTCGAGTCACAAATCACAGAAGCCAATGCCGGCAAGATCAAAGCCAGGATGGTGATTGAGGGCGCAAACGGCCCAACAACACCGGCGGCTGACGATATTTTGCAAGAGCGTGGCGTGCTGGTGTTGCCCGACGTGATTGCCAACGCCGGTGGCGTGACGGTGAGCTATTTTGAGTGGGTGCAGGATTTCTCTAGCTTCTTCTGGGATGAGGATGAAATCAACGCGCGCTTGGTAAAAATCATGAAAGACGCGTTTGCTGGCGTGTGGGCTGTCGCTGAAGAGCACAAAGTGAGCCTGCGGACGGCGACGTTTATTGTGGCTTGCAAGCGGATTTTGCATGCGCGTGAATTGCGTGGGCTTTATCCTTAATTCAACGGCCGTTTGAGCGATTCTGGAATGTGCATGGGCATCACGTCGATGCCCTCCTCCAGTAATTCCATGGTTTGGTCTGGTGTGGCTTGGCCGCGAATGGCGCGTTCATCAGCTTCACCGTAATGGATTTTGCGAGCTTCGGAAGCAAAGCTGCTACCCACATCCTCGGTGTTGGCCATGACGTGTTTGGAAACTTCCATCCAGGCGGCTTGCATGACTTCAGCCGCTTCAGGGGACAGGTTTGGACGTTGTGCAACTTGCTGCGCTTGGTTTAACTTGGGCACTAATTCAGTTGAAGTTGAAGACGAAGTTGGGGCTGTGATTGCTTCGTTTTGAGAAGCTGCAGCACTTTCACTTGCTGAAGTCGGTGCAACTGTTTTACCCAAGTTAAAACGCGGTGCACTCAGTTTTTTGGTGATTTCGGCGCTACCGCACATAGGGCATTGCACCAAATTGCGTGCAAGTTGGCTCTGAAAGTCGTCCTCAGAACCAAACCAGCCTTCAAATGAATGCTGCTGGCCACATTGCAGGTCTAAAACTTTCATAGCGCCACTTTCATGCCGCTATATTAAGCCAAAGCGATGTCAGTTGCAGGTACCCATTGCAATGGCCATGCGCCAGAAAGTACGTTTTGCATCCACAACGTGCAGGTCAGCGTTTTGGCGTCTGTGACCACGCCTTGGCCGCACATGGCGAGTAATTCTTCGGGTGTGGCGGTGAAAACATCTAAGGATTCACCATCGTCCAGTTTGCGCTCTCCCAAAGTCAGCCCTTTGGCAAAGTAGATGTGCAAAACTTCGTCTGAATAGGCAATGGCCAAGTGCATGGGACCGGCGTATGCCCACTGTGTGGCGCGGTAGCCGGTTTCTTCCAGCAGCTCACGTTGGCCGCAGTATTGTGGGTTTTCACCAGCGTCTAGTTTGCCAGCGGGAAATTCGACCATCACTCTGCCAACAGGGTAGCGATGTTGGCGCTCTAGAACGACGCGACCATCATCCAGCAAAGCAATAACAACAACAGCACCTGGGTGAACGACGTATTCACGCGTGGCCTGCTTGCCGTCTGGTAGTCGCACAGTGTCGCGCAAGATGCTTAAAAAACTGCCTTTGTAGACCTGTTCGCTGCTGATTTTGGTTTCAACCAAGTGATTGTTATTCACTGTGCGTCGCGATGTTTAAGGAGATAGCGATAAATAAAACCAGGGAAAGCCAAGGTGATGAACAAAGCACCCGTGATGGCATAGAACTCCCACGCTTGCGGTGCGATTTGACCAGCGCGGTTTTCAAGCAAAAGGCCTAATCCGCCTGCAAGAAAATAAAAAAAGACGAGTTCAAGAAGACGAATGCCCAAAGTTTTTGGTGTTTTTAAAGGGAAAAATATCAAAAACCGCTGCGCAACAAACGGCATGTTGGCAGCAACGACCGCTACAAAAATGACCAGCCAAATGCTTGCAGATTGAACCATCAGTTGCTTCGTTGAATAAAATCAAGAACCAAGTGTTTTGGCAATAGCGTCAGCGCATAAAGCCATCAAACCACTTGGAAACAGACCTAAAAGCAGTACCAAAGCGCCGTTGATAGCAAGCACGGTACGAACATCAGCGCCGGCAGACACTGTTGTCGCGGTAATCGGCTCGTCAAAATACATGACTTTGACGACGCGCAAGTAGTAGAAAGCACCAATCAAGGACATCATGACGGCAAAAATAGCCAATGCAATTTGCGGCGTTTGACCCGATGACACCAAAGATTGCAACACAGACAACTTGGCATAGAAACCAACCATAGGAGGAACGCCAGCGAGGGAAAACATGCAAATCGCCATGACGGCAGCGTATGCTGGGCTGCGTTGGTTGAGACCGGCTAAGTCGGTGATTTCGTCGCTTTCAAAACCATCACGCGCCAAAATCAAAATCACACCAAAAGTCGCCAATGTGGTCAGCACATAGGTGATGACATAAAACATGGACGAGCTGTAGGCAGTGGTGGCGGACAGGGTGTTGCCATTGACAACGCCAGACAACAAACCAATCAACACAAAACCCATTTGCGAAATAGTCGAGTACGCCAACATACGCTTCAAATTTGTCTGCGCAATAGCGGCCAAGTTACCCACCAGGAGTGAACCGACAGCCAAGACAGCAAGCATTTGCTGCCAATCAATAGCGAGTGGCAACATGCCCTCAACCAACAAACGAATGGTGATGGCGAAAGCAGCCAATTTTGGTGCGCCACCAATCATCAAGGTCACAGATGTTGGTGCACCTTGGTAAACGTCTGGCACCCACATGTGAAACGGTACTACACCTAGTTTAAAAGCCAAACCAGCAACAATAAAGACCAAACCGAACACCAAGACTTGGTGTTTCACGTTACCCGAGTTGATGGCTTTGAAAACAGCGGCAATATCCAAACTGCCCGTTGCGCCGTACATCATGGACAAACCGTAGAGCAAGAAACCGCTGGCCAAAGCACCGAGCACAAAGTACTTCATAGCGGCCTCAGAAGCCGTTGCATTGTCACGACGCAGCGCGACTAATGCATAACTGCTCAATGTGAGCAACTCTAAACCCAAGTAAATCACCAAGAAGTTGCTGCCCGAAATCATGATGAACATGCCCAGCAAGGAGAACATACCCAAAGTGAAGATTTCACCACCGCGCATCATGCCACGATCAGCCGAATACGGGCGACCGTACACCAAAGTCACCATCATGGCGACAGATGCAAAGCATTTGAGCCAGTTAGACATCGGATCACTCACCGTCATGCCACTGAAGCCGTACATGGTTTGGCCGCCTGTTGCATACAGCGCTTGCAAAACTGCAACGACGCCTAAAGTCAGCAAGGTCAAAACGTATGTAGCTGTGCGGCGCGGGCTGGCAACGTATAAATCTACCAACGCGATCACACAAGCCATCGCCAGCAAGACGATTTCAGGGTAAATAGCGATCAAACTTAATTTATCAATCATTTTTAATGCTTTATTCTTTGAATTTTTCGTTAAATATTAATGATACGACTTTGATTATTTTAATTTTGATGTTGCCACATGCTTGAGCAAGTCAACAACGGAAGCATCCATCACATCCGTGAATGGTTTTGGATAGACGCCCATCCACAACACGGCGATAGCGAGCAAGCTCATCACTAAGAATTCTCTGGCATTGATGTCTTTGAGTTCTTTGACGTGGTCGTTCGTCACTGGACCCAAGTAAACGCGTTTGAACATCCACAAAGTGTAAGCCGCGCCAAATATCAAAGCGGTGGCAGCTGCAAAACCGAGCCAAAAATTAGCTTTAACTGCACCCAAAATGACCATCCACTCCCCCACAAAACCAGCCGTACCTGGCAAACCACAGTTAGCCATAGCGAACAGCAAAGCAAAGGCGGTGAACTTAGGCATGGTGTTGACGACGCCACCGTAGCTGGCAATTTCACGTGAATGCATGCGGTCGTACAACACACCAATGCTCAAAAACATAGCGCCTGAGACAAAGCCGTGTGCAATCATTTGCACCAAACCGCCAGAAACGCCTAAGTCGTTGAAGATAAAGAAACCCAAAGTCACAAAGCCCATGTGTGCTACGGATGAATACGCCACCAGCTTTTTCATATCTTGCTGAACCATGGCAACCAAGCCAACGTAAATAACAGCAATCACCGACAAAGCAATGATCAGCCATGCCCACTCATGCGCTGCATCTGGTGCAATCGGCATGGAGAAACGCAAAAAGCCATAAGCACCCAGTTTCAACATGATGGCAGCCAACACAGCGGAGCCACCAGTAGGCGCTTCAACGTGGACGTCTGGCAACCAAGTATGCACTGGCCACATAGGCACTTTGACTGCAAAAGCTGAGAAGAAAGCAAAGAATATCAAGGTTTGAACCGTGCCTGACAAGGGCAATTTGTGCCAGACTGAAATATCGAAGCTACCGCCTGATTTTGAGTACAAATAAATCAATGCAATCAGCATCAACAAAGAACCGAGCAAGGTGTACAAGAAGAACTTGAATGCTGCGTAGATCTTGTTCGGGCCACCCCAGATGCCGATGATTAAATACATCGGGATCAGCGTTGCTTCAAAGAAAACGTAAAACAACAAGCCATCTAAAGCGCAGAAAACACCAATCATGAGTCCGCTGAGAATCATGAAAGCACCCATGTATTGGTTCACGCGGTTGGTGATTGACTCCCATGATGCAATGATCACAATCACGTTAATGAATGCTGTCAGCAACACGAACCAAAGCGATATACCGTCTACACCAAGATGATAATTGACATTAAAGGCACTGATCCAAGGTGCTTTTTCTACAAACTGCATCGCAGACGTGCCAAGCTTGAAGCCGTCGTACAAAGGCAAAGTAACCAACAAGCTGACCACAGCACCAACCAATGCAATCCAACGCACGGTTTTGGCTTGATCGTCACGACCAAAAGCCAATAGAACAACACCAAAGAAAATTGGTGTCCAAATTGAAAGACTCAGCAAACCCATATTCTTCTTTTCCTTACGGCCTGATTTACGGCTTTAACCAGACGAAGTACGTCATCAACAAAAATACACCGGCAATCATCGAAAATGCATAGTGGTAGATATAGCCCGTTTGGAATTTACGAGCGATATTTGAAAACACGCGCACAACTTTCCAAGAGCCATTCACCAAGGTGCCATCGATGACTTTTTTATCGTTTTCCCAAAGCAAGCCACCTAACGCTCGCGCACCCCTTGCAAGAATATTTTCATTGAACCAATCGAGGTAATATTTGTTATCTAGCAGGGTGTAAATCGGCTGGCAGATACGTTTGATGGCTGTAGGCAAAGCTGGGTTGACCATGTACATATAGTAAGACAACGCCACGCCAGCGACTGCCAAAATGAAAGGCATGGTCGTCAATGCGTGAACAGCCATGGCCCAAGCACCATGAAACTCTTCACCCATGGCTTCTAAAGCCTTATGCTTTTCCGCATTGATGAAAATAGCATCTTTGAAGAAACCGCCATGCAGCATAGGTTTGATGGTGAAATAACCAATAAAAACCGAAGGAATGGCGAGTAAAACTAAAGGCAGAGTTACAACCCAAGGAGACTCATGTGGCTTATGGCTTGCATGGTGATGGCTGTGATCATCATGTGAAGCATGCGCGTCGTGGCTGTCGTCATGCTTATCGTCATGATGGGCATCAGGGTTTTGATCAAATCGCTCTTTGCCATGAAATACCAAGAAGTACATACGGAATGAGTAGAAAGCGGTCACAAAAACACCAGCCAACACGGCAAATGAAGCAAACCCAGCGCCATACAAATGGCTTTCGTGAACGGCTTCAATGATGCTGTCCTTGGAGTAAAAGCCAGAGAGCAAAGGCGTGCCAATCAAAGCCAACGAGCCGACGAGTGAAGTAATCCAGGTAATAGGCATGTATTTTCGCAAACCGCCCATCCAACGGATATCTTGATTGTGATGAACACCCATGATCACAGAGCCAGCCGCAAGAAACAACAAGGCTTTGAAAAATGCGTGAGTCATTAGGTGGAACACAGCCACCGAATATGCAGATGCGCCCAAAGCGACAGTCATGTAACCTAACTGCGATAGTGTGGAATAGGCAACAACACGCTTGATATCGTTTTGAATAATGCCAAGAAAGCCCATAAACAACGCTGTGATTGCGCCAACAATCATAATGAAGCTCAAGGCAGTATCGCTCAGCTCAAACAAGGGAGACATGCGTGCCACCATGAAGATACCGGCCGTCACCATGGTCGCGGCGTGAATCAACGCAGAAATCGGTGTTGGACCTTCCATGGAATCTGGCAACCAAACATGCAGCGGGAACTGAGCGCTTTTGCCCATTGCACCGATAAAAAGGCAAATGCAAATAACGGTGATAAGCATCCATGAGGTGCCTGGGAAGCTGAGTTTTGCCAATTCACCTGCTTTACCAAAAGCTTCTGCGTAGTTCAACGTACCCGCGAAGGCAGCAATCAAACCAATTCCTAAGATAAAACCAAAGTCACCGACTCGGTTAACCAAGAAAGCTTTCATATTGGCGAATATCGCAGTCGGTTTGTTGAACCAAAAGCCAATCAGCAAATAAGAAACCAAACCCACAGCCTCCCAACCAAAGAACAACTGCAGCATGTTGTTGCTCATGACCAGCATCAGCATGGAGAATGTGAAAAGCGAGATGTAGCCGAAAAAGCGGTTGTAGCCTTCGTCTTCCTCCATGTAGCCAATGGTGTAAATATGCACCATCAACGACACAAACGTAACCACACACATCATCATGGCAGTGAGGCCATCAACAAGGAAGCCAATTTCCATCTTCAAGCCGCCAACGACCATCCACGTGTACAGTGTTTCGTTAAAACGTGCGCCGTCGTTGACGACACTTAGCAGCGTCGCGACTGACAAAACAAAAGCCACTGCGACACCTAAGATTGTCAGCGAATGGCTAAGTTTTCGGCCAATCCAGTTACCGCCAAGCGCAGTACCAAATACACCAGCCAATACGGCACCCAACAGCGGTGCCATGGGCACTGCCAAAAGGGTTGTTGCTGAAAGCGTTGCACTCATCTTTGTAATCTCTTTGATTCTTTTTTATGTCGTTTCAATTTATTGCGTCGTTTTAAATAAATAACGACTAGCCTTTGAGTACATCCAACTCATCGACATTGATGCTAGATTTATTTCTGAATAAGAGCACCAAAATAGCAAGACCAATGGCAGACTCTGCAGCAGCCACTGTCAAAATAAAGAACACGAAAATTTGACCGTGCATATCGCCCAAATAATGGGAAAACGCAACGAAATTGGTATTAACTGCCAAGAGCATCAACTCAATAGCCATTAACAACACAATTAAATTCTTGCGGTTCAAAAATATACCAATGATGGACAGCGAAAAAAGCATCGCGCCAAGCACTAAAAAGTGCCACAAAGATAAGATCATGCTTTTTTCTCCACAACTGGGGCATCTGGTGCATCACTCACAACTTCAGGCGCTACTATCGGCAACGCCTCTTGGGTTGCTTTCATTTTGATGACTTGCATACGGTCGCGCGCATTGATTTTGACTTGATCAGCAGCGTTCACGTACTTACTGTCTTTACGCTGTCGCAAGGTCAAAGCAATTGCAGCAATGATAGCTACCAACAATATGACAGCAGCAATCTCTAAAGGATACAAATACTGCGTGTAAAGCAGTATGCCCAAATCCTTGGTGTTTGAAACTTGCGCTAATTTATCAGCATGAGGTACGACAGCATTCACCATCTTAGGAATTTCCGTTCCACGGTAGTTGCCGATGAGCACCCAAGACATCTCAAGTGCAATGATGGCTCCAAAAGCACCGATCAAAGGAAAGCTCTTCCAAAAACCGACCCTGATGCTGTCAATATTGACATCCAGCATCATCACCACAAACAAGAACAAAACCATGACCGCACCTACGTAAACCAATACGAGTGCAATAGCCAGGAACTCTGCTTGTAGCAACAACCAAATACCGGCAGCCTGAAAAAATGCGAGTACCAAATAAAGCGCTGCATGCACGGGGTTGCGTGCCGTTATCACTCGGAATGCGGCGAACAGAATGAGTGCTGAAAATAAATAAAAAAGCCCTGTCTTGACGTCCATGAATCTTTACTTTTCTATATTTATAAAGGGGTCTGCAATTTAATAAAATTTAGCAAAAGTTAATTCAGCGATATTTTGCATCAGCTGCACGATTGGCAGCAATCTCTGCTTCGTATCGGTCACCCACAGCCAACAGCATTTCTTTGGTGAAATACAAATCGCCACGTTTTTCGCCGTGGTACTCAAAAATATGCGTCTCAACGATAGAGTCGACCGGGCAACTTTCTTCGCAAAAGCCACAAAAAATACATTTGGTCAAATCAATGTCATATCGACTGGTACGGCGGCTACCATCTTCGCGCACATCTGACTCAATGGTGATCGCCATTGCAGGGCAAACTGCCTCACACAATTTGCAAGCAATACAACGCTCTTCACCATTCTCATAACGGCGCAGTGCATGGAGTCCACGAAAACGTGGGCTGAGTGGTGTTTTTTCTTCCGGAAATTGAACGGTAATTTTTCGACGGAACATATATTTTCCCGTCAAAACCATCCCTTTAAATAACTCAACAAGCATGAAGCTTGAGATGAAATCCCACAAAGAAAAAGAACTGCTTTTGATGGATGTAGTTACTGTGGACATTGACTTCACCTTACTTCCAAATATTCCATGAAGTCTGCATCCAAGCGCCGACCACAATCAACCAAACCAATGTCACGGGAATAAAAATTTTCCAACCCAAACGCATGATTTGGTCGTAGCGGTAACGAGGAAATGTCGCTCGCACCCAAATGAACAAGGTCACGACAAAGAAGGTTTTTGCACCCAGCCACAACCAACCTGGTATCCAATCTAAAGCAGCGATTGGAGGCAACCAGCCGCCCAAAAACATGATGACAGCCAGAATAGAGACCAACCACATGTTGGCATATTCAGCCAAATAAAACATCGCGTACGACATACCTGAATACTCAACCATATGACCCGCGACGATTTCAGATTCGCCTTCAACCACGTCAAACGGATGCCTGTTGGTCTCTGCTAATCCAGAAATAAAATAAACCACAAAAATCGGCAACAAAGGCAACCAGTTCCAAGACAAGAAATTCAAGCCTATTGCAGCGAATGTGCCCTTACCTTGCGATACAACAATATCTGTCATATTCAAACTAGCAGATACCATCAACACAACGACTAAACAAAAACCCATTGCGATTTCATAACTTACCATTTGCGCGGAAGCACGCATAGCGCCTAAAAATGCATACTTCGAATTTGATGCCCATCCAGCAATAATCACACCATATACCTCTAGCGAGGTTATAGCCATCACAAATAGCAAACCAGCATTGATATTAGATAAGGCGACTTCAGGACCAAACGGCACGACAGCCCAAGCCGCCAACGCTGGCATGATAGTCATGATAGGACCCAGCAAAAACAAACCTTTGTTAGCAGCAGCCGGCACCAAAATTTCTTTGGTTAACAGCTTCAAAGCATCCGCGATAGGCTGCAACAAACCTAAAGGTCCTACGCGGTTAGGGCCTAAGCGAATTTGAATCCAACCAATCAGCTTACGTTCCCATAAAGTCAAGTAAGCAACCGCTCCCATGAGTGGCAGTACAACGACCATAATTTTTATGAGAATCCAGAGAACTGGCCATACCGTAGCTGGCCACCATGCAGCACTGAATAGGCCTAAGCCACAGTTGTAAATAGCATCAATCATGCATTCACCTCTTGCGGAATAGTCATCGTTAATCTTGCATCTGCTGTCATTTGTAGTGAACTTGCACGTCGAACGATACCGTCAACTTGATAAATAGCAGCGGTTATTGGCTGAATATTTGATTCAGAAATATCAATAGCGGACGAAGTCGCAGTAGTACTTAAATTGCCTAATTTTTCAATAGGGATAGAACCTAGCGCAGAAGACTGCCCCGTTATCTTATTAAGCACATCTGTTGACGCATCAAAATCAAAACCAGTCAAGTCGAGCATATTTGCCAAAACACGCAGCACTTTCCAAGCAGGACGGGTTTCACCCAAAGGTTTCACCACCGCATGGAAGCTTTGCAAACGCCCTTCAGCATTCACAAACGAGCCAGATGTCTCAGTGAACGGAGAAATCGGAAGGATGACATCACAAAAATCCATATTCGCTTTGAATGGATTCATACTAACGACCATTTGAGCCTGACCCAGCACTGCTTTTGCCTTCGCACCTGAAACAGAGTCAAACTCAGGTTCGTTGTTCAGCAAAATCACCGCCTTTAAACCGCCAGCAAGCATCTGACCTGCATTTAAACCGCCTTGCGCAGGCTGTGCACCAGCCCATTGTGCACCTACAGTATTGCCCGCCTCTGTCAAATAACCAACACTGGCACCAGTCTGCCGTCCAATCCAGTTGGCTAGCGCCAACAAGCTAGAAGCTTGAGGATGGTGAGCAGCGGCGTTACCCAACAAAATTGCTTTGCGCTCGCCGCTGAGCATTGAAGCAGCGATATTTTTCGCTGTCTCTGTTACAGCGGCAGATACTGGTGCATCAACTCCCTTAGACAAAGCAATCGCTGCAGCCACTTCAGCAAGTGTCTTAGACCAATGCGTAGCACTCGTCAAACACGCATTAGCCGAAGTATATGTCGCATCTATTGCTATCGAATTTATAGCATTTACAGCACAACCTTTGCGAACCGCTTGTCTAATGCGTTGAGCAAACAAAGGATGCTCTTTACGAATGTTCGAACCAACAATCAGTGCACGATCAAGATTTGACAATGACGCAATAGATGCGCCCAACCAACGCACTTGCCCAGCGGGTTCAAATTCAGCATTGCGCAAACGGTAGTCAATATTGTCACTGCCCAAGCCACGCATCAAGCTAGCAGCCAGGTACAGCTCTTCTAAGGTCGATTGCGGGCTGACCAGAGCGCCCAAACTAGCCGCACCATGATCTGCTTTGATTTGCTTCAAACCATTGGCCACATATTCAAGTGCCGTTTGCCAATCGACCGTTTTCCATTCGCCGCCATGCTTAATCATAGGCGCTGTTAATCGCTCTTCTGAGTTCAATGCCTCGTAGGAGAAACGATCTCGGTCAGAAATCCAGCACTCATTGACTTCCTCGTTTTCCAGGGGAACAACGCGCATCACCTTGTTATTTTTAACTTGAATGATGAGGTTTGCACCTGTCGAATCATGCGGACTGATTGATTTACGACGACCCAGCTCCCATGTACGGGCACTGTATCTGAATGGTTTGCTGGTCAATGCACCAACTGGACAAATATCAATCATGTTGCCAGAAAGTTCAGAATCAATTGTTTGACCCAAGAAGGTTTCAATTTCAGCATGCTCGCCACGGTGTGACATACCCAATTCCATCACGCCGGCAACTTCTTGACCAAAACGAACGCATCGTGTGCAATGGATGCAACGGCTCATTTCTTCCATGCTGATCAAAGGACCAACATCTTTGTGGAACACGACACGCTTCTCTTCTTCGTAGCGCGAAGTTGAGCCACCGTAGCCCACAGCCAAATCTTGTAACTGGCATTCACCGCCTTGGTCGCAAATCGGACAATCCAAAGGATGGTTAATCAGCAAAAACTCCATGACTGATTGCTGCGCTTTTATGGCTTTGTCGGACTTGGTGCGAACGATCATGCCCTGCGACACAGGTGTTGCGCAGGCAGGCATAGGCTTTGGCATTTTTTCCACATCGACCAAGCACATGCGGCAGTTGGCAGCGATGCTCAATTTTTTGTGATAACAAAAGTGTGGAATATACGTGCCAGCTTGCTCTGCGGCGTGCATGATCATGCTGCCTTCTAGAGCTTCTACTTTTTTGCCGTCGAGTTCGATTTCTACCATGGTATTTCTATTCTTTGACTTTATACGTAAGCCGGAACCATGCACGTCTTATGCTCGACGTGATATTCAAATTCATGCCTGAAATGCTTGATCATCGCGCGTACCGGCATCGCTGCAGCGTCACCTAACGCACAAATGGTGCGACCTTGAATATTATCGGCAACAGAGTTCAGTAAATCCATGTCTGCCGGACGACCTTGTCCATCCTCAATGCGGTCAACCATGCGTGACAACCAACCTGTACCTTCACGGCACGGTGTGCATTGGCCGCATGACTCATGCATATAAAAATAACTCAAACGCTGCAAACTCTTGACCATGCAACGGCTGTCATCCAAAACGATGACTGCACCCGAACCCAGCATGGAGCCTGCTTTAGCGATAGAGTCATAGTCCATGGTGCATTCCATCATGATAGATGCTGGCAGCACAGGCGACGACGAGCCGCCAGGAATGACGGCTTTGAGTTTTCGACCACTGCGAACACCGCCAGCAAGTTCTAACAACTTAGAAAATGGTGTGCCCATCGGAATTTCATAATTGCCAGGCCGCTCTACGTCGCCACTGACTGAGTAAAGCTTGGTACCGCCATTGTTAGGCTTACCACATGCTAAATAAGCACCACCACCATTTCGGATGATCCACGGCACGGCGGCAAAGGTCTCCGTATTATTGATCGTCGTCGGCTTGCCATACAAGCCAAAACTTGCGGGGAATGGTGGTTTGAAGCGAGGTTGACCTTTTTTGCCTTCTAGAGACTCTAGCAATGCAGTTTCTTCACCGCAAATGTAGGCACCAAAGCCATGGCTTGCATACAGTTGAAAGTTGAAATTACTACCTAAAATTTTGTCACCCAAATAACCAGCAGCGCGCGCTTCTTCAAGCGCCTCTTCAAAGCGGTCGTAGGTTGCAAAAATCTCACCATGAATATAGTTGTAGCCAACACTGATGCCCATGGCATAAGCTGCGATGATCATACCCTCAATCACGATATGTGGATTGAATTGCATGATGTCGCGGTCTTTGCAAGTACCCGGCTCGCCTTCATCCGAGTTGCAAACAAGGTATTTTTGACCCGGAAATTGACGCGGCATGAAGCTCCACTTCAAACCTGTCGGGAAACCAGCACCACCACGGCCACGCAAGGCCGACTCTTTGACTGTTGCAATGACTTGGTCCTGCGTGAGGCCCTCGCCTCCATCCAAAGCCAAAATCTTGCGTAAAGCTTGGTAGCCACCGCGTGCTTCGTAATCCTTGATGCGCCAATTATTGCCATCCAAGCCAGCCATGATTTGCGGATCAATGTGACGACCATGGAATGATGTTTCCGCACCGGACGCAGCAAACTGGCTCAGTATTTGAGCCGTACTTTGAACGTTAGTCATAGCTGCTCCTCCACAGAGAGTGCAGCAGAACCACGTAAGCCATCAACCAATTGATCGAGCTTATCGTTGGTCATAAAACTACACATGGTTCTGTCATTCACCAACATCACTGGCGAATCAGCACAAGCGCCCAGACACTCGCTCTGCTGCAGAGTAAACAAGCCATCAGCAGTTGTTTCACCCATCCTGATGCCAAGCTTGGATTCAAGGTGCTGCAATGCTTTGCTGCCATCGCGCAATTGACATGGCAAATTGGTGCAAACATTCAATTTAAATTGGCCACACGGATGCTGGTTGTACATGTTGTAAAACGTGGTGACCTCATGCACAGCCATAGGTGCCATGCCCAAATAGTCAGCAACAACTTGTTCGCTTTCGGTGCTAACGTAACCGAGCTCTTGCTGCACGATGGCCAAGCAAGCCATGACCGCAGATTGCTTTTGATCAGCTGGGAATTTGGCAACCTCTTTCGCAAAGCGTGCAATCGCCGAGCTTGACAGTGTTGTTGACTGAGCCACAGAGCTCATTGCATGCGTAGAAGCCATCACCGGTCAATCTCCCCAAACACAATATCCATGGTGCCAATGATGGCTACCGCGTCAGCGATCATGTGACCACGCGCCAATTCGTCCATAGCAGCTAGATGCGCAAAACCCGGGGCACGAATTTTCAAACGATAAGGCTTGTTCGCACCATCGCTGACCATATAAATACCAAACTCACCCTTAGGATGCTCAACGGCAGCGTACGCTTCACCCTCAGGCACACAAAAACCTTCAGTAAACAATTTGAAGTGGTGAATCAGCTCTTCCATGTTTGATTTCATGGATTCACGGCTTGGCGATGCCACTTTGTGGTTATCGGTAATCACAGGGCCTGGATTCGCACGCAACCAATCAACGCATTGTTTGATGATGCTGTTGGACTGCTTCATCTCTTCCATACGCACCAAATAGCGGTCGTAGCAATCACCAGTGACGCCAACCGGAACATCAAAATCCATCTTGTCGTAAACATCGTACGGCTGTGTTTTACGCAAATCCCATGCGACACCTGAGCCCCGCAACATAGGGCCGGTAAAGCCTAAATTCATAGCGCGCTCTGGCGCGACGATGCCAACACCCACGGTACGCTGCTTCCAAATGCGGTTTTCCGTCAACAACGAATGATATTCCGCCAAATTTGCAGGGAAACGCTGTGTGAAGTCATCAATAAAATCCAACAATGAACCATGCCTGTTGTGATTCATCCGCTCCATTGATTTTGCATTGCGCACTTTGCTGGCCTTGTACTTAGGCATCGTGTCAGGCAAGTCGCGGTACACACCACCTGGGCGGAAATACGCGGCATGCATCCGCGCACCACTGACGGCTTCGTACATGTCAAACAAGTCTTCACGTTCACGAAATGCATACATGATCATGGTCATCGCACCACAATCCAGTGCATGCGCACCTATCCACATCAAATGGTTCAACAAGCGCGTAATTTCCGAATACATCACGCGTATGTATTGCGCACGTACAGGCACATCAATGCCCATCATCTTCTCGATGGCAAGGCAATACGCATGCTCGTTGCACATCATAGACACGTAGTCAAGCCTGTCCATGTACGGCAGCGACTGCATATAAGTTTTGCTCTCTGCCAGCTTTTCAGTAGCACGGTGCAACAAACCAATGTGCGGATCTGCCCGCTGGATCACTTCACCGTCAAGCTCCAACACCAAACGCAACACACCGTGCGCAGCAGGGTGTTGTGGACCAAAATTGAGCGTGTAGTTTTTTATTTCTGCCATAATTTTTGAAATTCACCAATACCAACCATTTAAGACGATCAGTACTGGCCTCCGTAATTTTTTTCGCGAATAATGCGCGGCGTAATCTCGCGTGGCTCAATCGTGACCGGCTGATAAATAACGCGCTTGAGCTCTGCGTCATAGCGCATTTCCACATGGCCAGACGTTGGAAAATCTTTACGGAAGGGGTGACCAATGAAGCCATAATCCGTCAAAATACGGCGCAAATCATTGTGCCCCTCGAAAACGATGCCAAACAAATCAAAGGCTTCACGCTCAAACCAATTGACAGCGCTCCACACATCGCACAACGACGCTACGATAGGCATGTCATCGTCCATGGCAAACACTTTCAACCTAACACGTTGATTCAAAGTGACTGACAATAACTGCGACACCACACAGTAACGCAAACCTTCGTACGCACCATCTTTGTACTCAGAGTAATCAACGCCACACAAATCAATCAACTGCTCAAACTGGCAACCAGGCGCGTCACGCAATTGCATCGCCACATCAAAATAGTTTGCAGCATCAACCACAACACAAACCTCACCCAATGCAACATCAATGCGCTTGGCTTTGTTGCCAAGCACGGCTGTTAGCGTGGCTTTTAGCGCTTCTGGATTTACAGCAAATGCAGTCATCTGTGTCTTATTCCTTAATTCAGTCGGTTACACGCGCGCAATCGTCTGCGTGCGACGAATTTTTTGCTGCAATTGAATGATGCCGTAAAGCAAAGCCTCTGCCGTTGGCGGACAGCCAGGCACATAAACATCGACCGGCACGATACGGTCACAGCCGCGCACCACCGAATAACTGTAGTGATAGTAACCACCGCCATTAGCACAAGAACCCATGGAGATCACCCAACGTGGCTCACTCATTTGATCGTAGACTTTGCGCAATGCAGGCGCCATTTTGTTGCACAAGGTACCCGCAACAATCATCAAATCAGCCTGACGTGGGCTGGCGCGAAACACTTCTGCACCAAAGCGGCTGATATCGTAGCGCGCCACCGAAGCGTGCATCATCTCGACAGCGCAGCAAGCCAAACCAAACGTCATAGGCCACAACGAGCCTGTTTTTGCCCAATTGACCACCGAGTCGTAACTGGTGGTCATGAAGCCTTCTTTGAAAACGCCTTCAATTGCCATGAGTAACCTTAAATACGTTCAATTTATTCCCAGTCCAACGCGCCTTTTTTCCACATGTAGACAAAACCCACAATCACAATCGTCAAGAATGTCAGAACCTCAAGAAAGCCAAGCAAACCAACCTCCTTGAGCGCCGCAGCCCAAGGAAACAGAAATGCAATTTCAAGGTCGAACAAAATAAAGAGGATGGCGATGAGGTAATAGCGTACGTCAAACTTCATACGTGCGTCTTCGAAAGCCTCAAAACCGCACTCATAAGGTGAGTTTTTAGCAGGATCGGGCTTGTTTGGCCCCAAGATATAACCCAAAATCTGCGGCACGATGCCTACGGCAACACCTACCAGAATGAACAATAGAACGGGAAGGTATTGGCTGATGTCCATTTTTAGGTATTCTTCGTTCGTAAGCTTTGAATGTTTACTTTAAAAAACTTAAAGAGACTCAATATTTGGTGCCGTCGGCGAGACTCGAACTCGCAAAGCTTTCGCCACTACCACCTCAAGATAGCGTGTCTACCAATTTCACCACGACGGCTGTTTATTTATCCAGATAACTAGAGGTAACCACATCCATTTGGACATGGTTTGTATGCTCTCTGAACTACTCAGTAGTTTACCCCGAAACAACGCTATTTTTCAGCGTGTGCTGAGGCTATTTTCGCAATTCTGCTGGTAAATAATGACGTTGGTCGATTACTTGGTAGGAATTTGCGTCGCAGGCTTGCTTGCATCAACTGGTGCAGCAGCAGCTGGCGCTGCTGGGGCAACGGACTTGTTATCTGGAATTTGAGCCGCTGGCGTAGCTGGAACCGCCGGTGCTGCAGGCACAGGCGCCACAACTGCAGCGCCGTCTAAGACGCTACCAGATGACGTTGGACGTAAATTGCCAAAATATGACAACGCCATCGTACATACAAAAAACACCGCCGCCAAGCCAGACGTCGCGCGTGACATGAAGTTAGCACTACCGCTAGCCCCAAACAAGCTGCCCGAGCCGCCACTGCCGAACGCCGCACCCATGTCCGCACCTTTACCGTGCTGAACCAAGATCAAACCAATCATGGCGATGGCAGATAACATTTGCGCAATTAAAACCAATTTCAAAACGATACTCATTTACTTACTCCTAAATTTATAGCAGCTTAGGCAACAGATAAGCTGGCTGCAGCAATAATTGATAAAAAATCTGCGGATTTTAGTGACGCTCCGCCAATCAAACCACCGTCAATGTCAGGTTGTGCCAGCAGCGTTGCAGCATTCGCCGCATTCATGCTGCCGCCGTACACAATTTGGATACGATCGGCTTGTTTGCTCGCCGCACTCAACTGAGCGCGCAACAGTGCATGCACGGCCTGCGCCTGCTCTGGCGTGGCAGTTTTACCCGTGCCAATCGCCCAAACCGGCTCATAAGCCAACACGATTTCACTGATGCAGTGGCCGTTGGTATGAATCACCGCGGCGAGCTGGCGTTTCACCACTTCTTCGGTTTTACCTGCTTCGCGCTCCGCCAAAGTTTCGCCAATACAAACTATCGGCGTGATACCAGCCGCTAGAGCAACTTGCGCCTTTTTAGCCACCAATTCATCTGTTTCACCATGAAAGTGGCGACGCTCCGAGTGACCGACGATGGCGTAACGAACACCAAAGTCTTTCAGCATCGTTGCCGATATTTCACCCGTAAATGCGCCCGACTCTTGGCTAGAGACATCCTGCGAACCCAATTCGATGCCACTTTTAATGCATAGCTGCTGCATTTGCGCCAAATAAACAGACGGCACACACAATGCGACGTCACATTTAGCTGGCATTCGAACATGCATGCCCGCATCCAAAGCCGCAATCAAGGCTGAATTGGCAGCCAAACTGCCATTCATCTTCCAATTTCCAGCAATAAGTGTCTTTTTCATGATCATTTAGCTCCTTGCAGCATCAAGATTGCCAATCCAAAACCAACTTACCCACATGCTGGTTGGACTCCATCAGCCCGTGCGCTTGTTCAGCAGCATTGGTTTGACTGGCTGAAAATACAGTATGAATCACCGGCTTGATCGCGCCCTTTTCCAGCAACGGCCACACCGTTTTAAGCAAAGCTTGGGCAATCGCCGCTTTGAACGCAATCGGGCGTGGGCGCAAAGTTGAACCTGTGATGGTCAAACGCTTGCGCAGCACCATACCGGCGTTGAACTCGCTCTTCACGCCACCTTGCACCGCGATGATGACCAAACGACCATCTTCCGCCATGCATTCCACTTCTTTGGCGATATAACCGCCAGCAACCATGTCCAAAATGACATCAACGCCCTTTTTACCGTTCGCTTCAGTGATTCTTTTCACTTCAGCTGCAAAGTCATGCGTTTTGTAATTGATGGCGTGGTCTGAGCCTAGCTTGATACAAGCAGCGCATTTCTCATCACTGCCAGCGGTTGCAATGACAGTTGCACCCAAGGCTTTCGCCATTTGGATCGCCGTCACGCCAATACCGCTGGTACCACCTTGCACCAAAAATGTCTCGCCCGCTTGCAAGCGAGCGCGGTCAAACACATTGCTCCACACCGTGAAAAACGTCTCTGGCAGGGTTGCTGCTTCAATATCGGTCAGCCCTTTGGGAACCGGTAAACACTGGGCAACAGGTGCCACGCAAAACTGCGCATAGCCGCCACCAGCAACCAAGGCACAAACGCGGTCACCGACCTTCAAACCACTCTCAGCCATAGCAGCCGCATCGCCACTGACGATGACGCCCGCCACTTCCAAGCCCGGAATATCCGATGCGCCCGGTGGCACAGGGTAGTTTCCCGTGCGTTGCAGCACGTCTGGGCGGTTGATGCCGCTTGCAGAAACCTGAATCAGCACCTCGCCCGCACCAGCGACTGGCATAGGCCGATCTGCAGGGCGCAACACATCTGGCGCGCCAAAGGAGGTAATTTCAAAGACTTTCATAGTCATTTTTAATAGGCAATTCAGTAGTAGGAAAAATTTGCTATATTTTTAATAGCGATTTAAAAGGGTAAAAATCCGCTCTAGCCGGCGTATTTATTACCCAAAAAGCTATCATTTATATAGCAAAAATAGCACATTTTATTCCCCTATTTCACCTTAATTTTAGTTGCCCTGCTCTTGCTGAGGACGATCCATCAAAGCCTTCATAGACAACTTAACACGGCCTTTTTCGTCAGTTTCCATGACCTTGACTTTGACAATCTGACCTTCTTTGAGGTAATCCGTCACTTTTTCAACGCGTTCGTGGGCGATTTGGCTGATGTGCAGCAAACCATCTTTGCCCGGCAACAGGTTGATCAACGCGCCGAAATCCAAAATCTTGGTCACTGGGCCTTCGTAGATCTTGCCGATTTCGACCTCAGCGGTGATCTGCTCGATGCGGCGTTTCGCCTCTTCAGCCTTCGCACCGTCGGTCGCGGCGATGGTGATGGTGCCGTCTTCGCTGATGTTGATTTGGCAACCGGTTTCTTCTGTCAAAGCACGAATCACTGCGCCGCCTTTGCCGATCACGTCACGGATTTTTTCCGGATTGATCTTCATGGTGTACAGCTTAGGCGCAAAGCTGGACACTTCGGTCTTGGCTTCGCCCATGGCTTCTTGCATTTTGCCCAAAATGTGGATACGCGCTTCTTTGGCCTGCGCCAAAGCAACTTGCATGATTTCTTTGGTGATGCCCTGGATTTTGATGTCCATTTGCAGCGCGGTGATACCGTTGGTCGTTCCTGCAACCTTGAAATCCATGTCGCCCAAATGGTCTTCGTCACCCAAAATGTCGGTCAAGACCGCAAAACGATTGCCGTCTTTGATCAAACCCATGGCGATACCAGCGACGTGTGCTTTCAAAGGCACGCCCGCGTCCATCAAGGACAAACAGCCACCGCAAACAGATGCCATGGATGAAGAACCGTTGGATTCCGTGATTTCAGACACCACACGCATGGTGTACGGGAATTCTTCTTTGGATGGCAACACAGCAATCAACGCACGTTTCGCCAAACGGCCGTGACCGATTTCGCGGCGTTTTGGCGTACCGACGCGGCCCGTTTCGCCCGTGGCGAACGGAGGCATGTTGTAGTGCAGCATGAAGTTGTCTTCAAAGTCGCCAGACAAGGCATCAATACGCTGTGCATCGCGCTCTGTACCGAGTGTAGTCACCACCAAAGCCTGTGTTTCACCACGGGTGAACAAGGCTGAGCCGTGGGTGCGTGGCAACACGCTGTTGCGGATTTCAATCGCACGCACAGTGCGCGTGTCACGACCATCAATACGTGGCTCGCCTGCCAAAATTTGGCTACGAACGATTTTGGCTTCGATTTCAAACAACAAACCTTCAACGGCGACTTTGTCAAACTCAGCGCCTTCTGCCTTGAGGGCAGCCATGACTTCGGAGTAAGCAGCGCGGCACGCTTGTGTGCGGGCTTGCTTGTTGCGGATTTGGTATGCAGCAACGAGTTTGTCTTTCGCCAAACTGTCGATTTTTGCAATCAATGGCTCGTCTTTGGCTGGTGCTTTCCAGTCCCAAACTGGTTTGCCAGCGTCACGCACCAAGTCATGAATCGCATTAATGGCGATGTTGCCTTGCTCGTGGCCGAAAACGACCGCGCCCAACATGATTTCTTCGCTAAGCTGTTGTGCTTCAGATTCAACCATCAACACGGCTGATTCTGTACCGGCAACGACCAAATCCATGATGGAACCTAAACGTGCTGTTTTGCCCGGGTTCAAGACGTATTCGCCATTGACGTAACCCACGCGCGCTGCACCAATCGGGCCACTGAATGGGATGCCGCTGACGGACAATGCCGCGCTGACCGCGATCAAAGCTGCAATATCAGCATCAACTTCAGGATTCAAAGACACGGTGTGAACCACAACGTGCACCTCGTTGAAGAAGCCTTCTGGGAACAATGGGCGAATTGGGCGGTCAATCAGGCGGCTGGTGAGTGTTTCAAACTCGCTTGGACGGCCCTCTCGCTTGAAAAAGCTGCCTGGAATTTTGCCAGCAGCGTAGGTTTTTTCAAGGTAATCAACGGTTAAGGGGAAGAAGTCTTGCCCTGCTTTGCCTTCGGTTTTGCCGACGACGGTGGCCAGTACAACAGTGCCATCCATGTCCAACAGCACAGCGCCGCTAGATTGGCGAGCAATTTCGCCGGTTTCCATGGTGACGGTGTTAGCACCCCACTGGAATGTCTTTGATACTTTTTTGAACATTGTCATTTTGTAGCTCCTGAAAATGTGACCCTGAATTTGACGATTAAGGTCACTTAAAAATGCAACTCGTCAGAGTTGCGGCGGTCAGAGCAGATTTGATGAACACAATGCCATTCCAGAAAAAATAAAATTTTAAAAATCTCGCAAGTCTTTGATTAACCTACTTATTTTTACTTATTCCTTTTGGAATGACACAGCTTGTCTTCCTTCAATCTTTCTCTGATAAATCTAGAAAATCGAAACTTAAAACAAAAAACGCCCGAGTAAGCAGAACTAACTCAGGCGTTTCCAAGTGCAAATGAATGCAATTACTTACGCAGACCCAACTTGGCGATCAACGCAACGTAACGGTCATGGTCTTTGCGGTTCAAATAGGCCAACAAGCTCTTACGGCTGTTAACCATGCGCAGCAAACCGCGACGACCATGGTGGTCTTTGGCGTGCAACTTGAAATGGGGGGTGAGTTCGTTGATACGAGCGGTCAACAAAGCCACTTGGACTTCGGTGCTACCCGTATCGTTAGCGCTACGCGCATTGGCTTTAACGACTTCAGCCTTAATCGATGATGCGATCATTTTGAATTTCCTATATTTTAATGATGACTTGAGTTAGATGCTGGAACTGCGACTAACGAGAGCTCTGAGACATGCAAAGCCGATCGATTATACCCCGAAACGACTTGCTTTGCACCTAAATTAAGCAGGATTTACTTGGTTTTGGCGGTCGCGCCAGCTGATCCGCCGCCACTTCCACCGTTACGCATGGTTTTGAAGAATTCTGAGGAGTTCGGATCCAGCACCAAAACATCGCTTTTCTTGCTAAAACTGGCTTTATAAGCGTCCAAACTACGGTAAAACTGGGCAAATTGTGGGTCGCGACCAAAAGACTCCGCATAGATGGCAGCAGCTTTGGCATCGCCCTCACCCTTCACCTTTTGTGCATCACGGTAAGCTTCTGCCACCAGAACGTCGCGCTGGCGGTCTGCATCGGCGCGAATTTTCTCGCCTTCAGCGCCGCCAGTTGAACGCAATTCGTTGGCGACTTGCTGGCGTTCAGATTTCATACGCTGGTAAACCGAATCAGCCACTGAGGCTGGAAAGTCCACGCGCTTGATACGCACATCAACAATTTCAATACCAAAGGTCTTGGCATCGTCTACCAAACGCTGCTGAACGCCTTGCATGATTTTGTCGCGGTCAGTTGATAAAACGTCCTTGACGGTGCGCTTAGTCACCTCTGAATTCAAGGCATCCTGCACCACAGACGTCAACCGCTGCTCAGCGGTAGAAATAGTCGCGCCACCTGAGTTATTTCGAATGAACTGTTTAGGATCTGCAATACGCCATTTGACCAACCAATCAACCACCAAGTTTTTCTTCTCAGCGGTTTGAATCGAGCCAGTTTCTGGGCTATCCAAGGTCAGAACCCTGCGGTCTAAGAAAACGACATTTTGGAACGGCTGCGGCAGCTTGAAACGCAAACCTGGTTCGGTGATGACTTCTTTGATTTGTCCAAACGAGTACAACACGCCAAACTGACGCTGATCGACCACAAACAGGGTCGATGCGAGCACTGCGACACCAATCAGCAGTGAGGAAATGATGAGTCCAATTTTGTTCATATTCTTCTACTCCAATCGGTCAAATCAACGGGCATCGCGGTCACGCGAACGACTGGCGTCGCGAGGGCGGGAGTCTACGGTTGCTGTAGGCGCTGGCGCAGCGGCTGGGGCACTGGTGTTGGGTAAAACAGTGATGTCTGCGCTCGGGTTATTTGTCATTTGCATGATTTTGTCTAGCGGCAAATACAACATGTTGTTGCCCTGTTTAGAGTCAACCACCACTTTGGTGACGCTGCTGTAAATGGACTGCATGGCATCTAAATACAAGCGGTCGCGCGTGACTTGCGGTGCTTTTTGGTACTCGGCTTGAATGGACTTGAAGCGCTGACCATCACCATCTGCACGTGCGATGACGTTGGCTTTGTAGCCATCCGCCTCTTCTTTTAAGCGCGCTGCCGTGCCTTTGGCGCGGGGAATCACGTCGTTGGCATAAGCTTGGCCTTCGTTTTTAAGGCGGTCACGGTCTTGACCAGCTTTGAGAGCATCGTCAAACGCCGCTTGCACCTGCTCGGGCGGCTGCACATTTTGAATGTTCACGGTTTGGATTTGAATACCGGTTTTATAGCGGTCTAGCTGTGACTGAACACTCTTCACCACATCACGCTGAATTGATTCACGGTCTTTACTCAACACCGCATCCATGTTGCCACGGCCCACCACTTCACGAATGGCAGACTCGGCGGCTTTAGCCACAGCATCATCAGGGTTGCGGTTTTGGAAGAGATAGTCCGCAGCGCTTTTCAGGCGGTATTGGATGGTGAATTTGATATCCACAATATTCTCATCTTGCGTCAGCATGGATGAGTCTTTCAGACCCGTCGCTTGCCCCGTTGAGCCTCGACCAATTTCGATGGAGCGCAACTGCGTCAACGCCACGGTTTCATGGCGCTCAATCGGATACGGCATACGCCAGTTAAAACCTGCTTCTCGCGTTCCTTTGAGTTCGCCGAAACGGGTAATCACAGCTTGCTGTCCCTCTTGCACGATGAAGAAACCTGTACCCAGCCAAATCAACGCCAATACACCAGCAATCAAGCCAGCGCCTAGGCCTGCGCTTTTCATGTCGGGTTGAAAACCACCGCCTCCGCCATTGTTATCACCGCCGCCTTGGTTGCTGTTGTTTTGCGGACGGCCTTTGTTGTTTGCGCCGCCAAGCCAGCCGTTCAGCTTTTTATTGAAATCACGCCACAGTTCATCCAAATCTGGCGGGCCTGCATTGGGTTTGTTGCCACCACGCGGTTGCTGCTGGCTAGGCTTGTCTTCTTGCGGCTGAGTCTGAGAACTCGGCGGCAAATCCGCGCCATCACCCGTCGGCTTCTCGCCATCACGACCCCATTTGGAATCGTTCAGGTTAAACATGCCTTGCAGCGCTAATTTGAAGCGGTGCAGCAGGCTGCCTTGCTCAGCAGTGCGCAGATTAACCGTTCGTAGATTGGTATTCATATTTTTATGTTGTACTTTCTAAATCTCGTACTGTTCAGTTCTATGTTTAAGGCTTTGTTTAACTCTCGACTATGCCAAACCGTGGATCATATTCTGGATTATCGCTTGCACCGAGTACCGCTTGCACGGTCTTGGCTAAATGTGCGCGCAACTCGGGCAAACCAGTGCCCGTTTTGCTACTCACAAAAATGCGCGGTGTGTCGAAGCCATCAATTTCATACATATCGCTTAGTTGAAGCGGTATTTGCGATATTTCAAGAGCATCCAGCTTGTTAAACACCAAGAGCTGCGGCACAGTATCTGCGCCAATCTCTTTCAAGACGCGTTGCACTTCGGCGATTTGCTCAGGATAGTCAGGATTTGCCGCATCAACCACGTGAATCAACAAATCCGCATCAATCGCCTCTTGCAAGGTCGCGCGAAAGGCATCGACCAAGCCATGCGGCAAGTTTCGGATAAAACCCACGGTGTCTGACAAAGAAACGGAGCGCCCTGCCCCGCCATCGGCATTACCCAAGTAAAGCTGGCGCGTGGTCGTATCCAGCGTGGCAAACAACTGGTCTGCAGCGTAAGCACGGGCTTTGACCAAAGCATTGAACAGCGTTGATTTACCCGCATTGGTGTAGCCGACCAGTGAAATATTGAAAGTTTGGCGCTTGTCGCGCTGGCGGCGCTGGGTGTTGCGCTGTTTTTTGACCTTTTCTAGGCGTTCTTTGGTGCGTTTGATGGAATCGCTGATGATCCGCTTGTCCAGCTCAATTTGCTTTTCACCAGGGCCGCCGCGCATACCGATGCCGCCGCTTTGACGTTCTAAATGCGACCAGCGGCGTACTAGACGAGTGCTCACATACTGCAATTTGGCCAACTCAACCTGCAATTTGCCTTCGTGGCTGCGAGCGCGTTGGGCGAAAATTTGCAAAATCAAGAAAATACGATCGTTGACCGGAAGTTCCAAGGCTTTCTCTAAGTTACGCTGCTGCGCTGGGCTGAGTGCTTGGTCAAACAACACCTCAGTCGCCCCCATCTGCAGGGCGAGCAGCTTGATTTCGTCGGCTTTTCCCGTTCCCACGAATAAGGCGGCGTCGGGCGCTTTACGCTTGCAGGTGATGCGCGCTACGGGTTGCAGACCTGCAGACTCGGCTAAGAGCGCGAGTTCTTCTAGCTCACTGTCAAAATGGTCGTGGCCAAAATCCACACCCACCAAGACGGTCAGCGCGGCTTTAGGCTCTGACACAGATTTGACTAGCCCAGTTTAGCTAGCAACAGCAGGCGCAGCTTGACCATCGTCAACAGCCGCTTGGAAATTGACTGCACGACCGGGCACGATAGTGGAAATGGCGTGCTTGTAGACCATTTGTGTCACGGTATTGCGCAGCAAAATGACGTATTGGTCGAAAGATTCGACTTGGCCTTGCAGCTTGATACCGTTGACGAGGTAAATCGACACTGGCACGTGTTCACGACGCAGTTGGTTGAGGAAGGGATCTTGCAAGAGTTGGCCTTTATTGGTCACGATATGCTCCGTGTTCAAACGTTGTTTATAAGTTTTTTAAATACACAAGGGACTTAACGTTAACACAGCTTCTGGTCACATTTACTTTGATAACTGTAATAAGCTGCGAAAACATGGGAAATTCAATTTAACACTCACTTTAATACTTACATAAGATAATGAGGTCGATTTAAACTATTTCAATAGGCATTATGATTTGCTATATTTTTTATAGCTAATTAGGCAATAAATACGCCGGCTATAGGCACATTTACATACACATATAACGTAATCAAACTTTATGGCGATATATAGTTTCAACGAAAATAAACTCCAAAAAGTAAATGCCACGACATTTAATGTGGAGGGAATACAGGAGCGCCGTGACTTACAAGCAGCGATCAAACATCAAATTGATGTAGTTGCACCAGACTGCCTAGTCATCTCAGAAGAGTTTTCAGAATGGGCTGATTCGTCGCGACGTATTGACCTACTTGCCGTAGATAAAACAGGAAACTTAGTTGTCATCGAGCTAAAACGTACAGAATCTGGTGATCATATGGAACTACAAGCGTTGCGGTATGCCGCAATGGTTTCCACGCTGACATTTAGTCGTGCAGTAGAAATATATCAAAAGTATTTAAACTTAATTAAAGCAGAACTAAATGCAGAA
>JANPIC010000035.1:0-20470 GCA_031424795.1 Polaromonas sp.
TATTGCTTTTTAAACAATGCGGCGGTGGCGGCGCAAACCCTGCTGAACCAAGGTTTCACAAAAGTGGCTATTTTGGATGTGGATTATCACCATGGCAACGGCACACAAAGTATTTTTTACGACCGTGCCGACGTGCTGTTCGTCAGCATCCACGGTGACCCACGCACCGAGTATCCGTTTTATTTGGGGCATGCCGACGAAGTGGGAGAAGGCGCTGGCCACGGGTGTAATCTGAACTTGCCATTGCCTGCCGGCAGTTCAAAACAAGCGTGGTTTGCCGCTTTGGCCACGGTTTGTGCAACCATCAAACGTCATGGTTCGCAAGCCTTGGTCGTGTCTTTGGGCTTAGACACCTTTGCGGGCGACCCCATTTCGACCTTTGCGCTTCAGTCAAGCGACTTCATTGAGTTGGGCGAACAGCTCAAACAGCTTGGCTTGCCCACCGTGTTCATCTTGGAAGGTGGCTACGCCGCGAAAGAGCTGGGGGTGAATGCGGCGAATGTGTTGGACGGGTTTTCAGCCTAACCAAGCCACCAATTGCTCCCCCACCTCAGCACTCCCCAGCATCGCCATGTGGTTCGTTCGGTAAACAACCATTTGTGACGATTTGGCAAATACCAAGTTGCGCGTTGGGTCGCTGTGCACGCCTAGTGCGCTGTTCAGCGGTACGAGGCCGTCGCCGATCAGGCGGTCGGCTAGCAGGCTGCGTTTGGATGCCATGGTCGCGGCTACGGTGAAGCAGGCGATATTTTCTGGCAATGGCAGGTGCTCGCGGGCAACATGCTCTTCCTTGGTTTTGGGTTTAAATCGGTCTTGATCTTGCCAGTCGCTGTCCAAAACGTTGCCAAACCGCAGGTCGGTGATGCCTGAGCTGCGCAGTTCGACCAGTCTTTTGAAGGGCGCGCTGTAGGGCGTGACGCCTAGGAGCACATCGATCCAATTGCCCGCTTTCTCCAGCGGTGCGCCGTGGTGCGGTGTGCCCAAAAAGACGATGTTTTTGAGTTTCTTGACCCATTGCCGCTTGCTCTGCTGCGCCGCATGCACGGCAGAGCGCGTGACCAGCCCACCCATGCTGTGCACCAGCACGGAGATTTCGGTAAGCGGTGTCGGCCACAGGGCGCTGAGCAGTTCCAGCTGATTCGACAGCGTTTGACCGTTTTGCGAGGTGTGTAAGCCCGTGTTGTAGCGCACATAAACGGGGGTGTAGCCCAGTTTTGTGGCTAAAGTTTCAGCGTGATTGAGAGATTCACCTTGATTTTGAACTGTCCACTGCAAATCATTCATGCACAAACCGTGCACGATGATCAGCACTTTGCCCGTCAGCAGCGCTGTGTCGGGCATAGCCTCCCAATCCAAGGCTTGGTTTTGAAATCGCAGCGTCATGGGCGTCGCCAGCGGGTTGTCGCTTTCTACCAGCCGGTCGCCCATCACCCCATTCAGCGCCGCCAAAACCGCTTCGCGCGGGGCGGATTCTTGTGGTTCTTGGTCGATTTTGTCCAACAGCGGCTGCAAACTCGTCAGCAACGACTCCGTGCCTTTGCCCACCAGCTGCGCCACGCCTTGGATGCTTTTGTAGACCAAACCTGTAATCCCGCGCGTTTGGTCTTTGTCTTTGCCACTGGGTGCGCCGAGTGTGCTCCAAACCGATTGCGTCACGCCCTCGGCGATTTTGGTCACATTCAGCGTGGCTTGCGTTGCCAGCTTGGCCAAACCCCGCAAATCCGTAGATCGCAAGTGCCTAAACGGATTCGGCGGATTGGGCTTGGCCATGATTTTCTTAATTTGTTGTGCGTTTATGTCCGCTTGACGATCACGCTACCGATGGAATACCCCGCGCCAAACGAGCAAATCACCCCCACTTCGCCGGCTTGGATGTCCTCATGGTGGCGGTGAAAAGCGATGATGGAGCCGGCAGACGCGGTGTTGGCAAACTCGTCCAAGATGATAGGCGCTTCATGCGGCTCGGAGTCGCGCCCCAGCAGTTTGCGTGTGACAAACTGGTTCATGTTGATGTTCGCTTGGTGCAGCCAAAAGCGTCGTGTCTGCGCAGGCGTGTAGCCAAACGTGGCCAAATGGGTGCTGATGTGCTCGGCAGCGAGCGGACACACCTCTTTGAACACCTTGCGGCCTTCTTGTTGGAACAGCTGGTCGCGTTCGGTGACGTTGCGGTCTTCCGCATGCGACATGAAGCCAAAGTTGTTGCGAATGTTGTTTGAAAACTGCGTGAAGCAATGCGTGCCCAAAATCTCAAACGCGCCTTTCGGGGCGTTCTCTAATCGCTCTACCAATATGGCGGTGCACACATCGCCAAAAATGAAATGGCAATCGCGGTCTTTCCAAGCCAAATGGGCGGAGGTGATTTCGGGGTTCACCACCAACACGGCCTTGGACGCGCCAGATTTCACAGCGTTGTACGCCATTTCCATGCCAAAGGTGGCAGACGAGCAGGCCACATTCATGTCAAAACCAAAGCCTTTGATGCCCAAGGCGGTTTGAATCTCAATCGCCATCGCAGGGTAAGCGCGCTGCATGTTGGCGCTGGCGCAGATGACAAAATCAACATCGGCCGCTGTTTTACCAGCGCGGTTCAAAGCATCCTGGGCGGCAGCGACACCGATTTCAGCCATCAAGCTGATCTCGTCGTCCGCACGCTTGGTAAAACGCGGGCGCATGCGGGTGGGATCCAGCACGCCGGTTTTTTCCAACACATAGCGGCGCTTGATGCCAGAAGCTTTTTCGATGAATTCAACGTTGGACGGCGTCAGCGCCGTGAACGTACCCGCCGCAATCTCGCTGGCGTGCTCGGCGTTTTGCAGTTCTACATATTGGTTGAACGAGGCAACCAATTCTTCATTGCTGATAACGTGCGGTGGCGTAAAAAGCCCCGTGCTGCTGATGGCGACGCGATGCATGTGCTTGTCTCCTAAATAGTCGTTGTGTCGTTTTTTATAGTCGATTGTTTTTCAAAAATTCTCATGCGGTGCCAAATACCGCCATTGGCCGACGGGCAAGTTGCCCAACACCACATTGCCAATCCGCACCCGCTTCAAGCCCACCACTTTCAGCCCCACCTGTTCACACATGCGGCGGATCTGGCGTTTTTTGCCTTCGGTCAGCACAAAGCGCAGCTGCTCGGGGTTTTGCCAATCGACTTTGGCGCGTTTCAGGGGCTGGTCGTCCAGGCTCAGGCCGAAGCGCAATTTGGCGAGCAGGCTAGGCGGAAAGGCACTTTGCACGTCTAGCGTCACAGGTGGCACGGTGTTTTGGTGGCTCAGGTTGCCGTCGGCGTAGTATTCCACCCGCACCAAATATTCTTTCTCCATCACCGAGTCTTCGCCGATCAACTGGCGGGCGATGCGGCCGTCTTGCGTCATCACCAGCAAGCCAATCGAGTCGATATCCAGCCGTCCGCAGGGCGCTAAACCCGGCAATTGTGAGTGGTTCCAGAAGAAGCGGGCGTTGTCGTCCATCCAGCGGTTTTGTGGGGTGAACAGGGTGACAGCCGGCTCGTGGCCGTCTTCGGCTTGGCTGCTGACATAGCCCATGGGCTTGTTGATGAGAATCGTCACCTGGTTGGCTTGCTTGCCTTTGGCGGCGCGGTCCACGTCGATTTTGTCAGTCGGCAGCACTTGCAAGCCCATTTCAGCGACCACGCCGTTCACCTTGACCCAGCCGTTGGCGACCCACTCATCCGCCTCGCGGCGTGAGCACATGCCCAGCTCTGCCATGCGTTTGTTCAGGCGGCTGGTGGTTTTGGCGGGGGGCGCATTCGGGTCAGGCTTTTTGCCGCCCGCTACGGCTTTGGCTGCGCCGGGAGACAAGGCGCGTTTAAATACAGGTGCAGCCGGAGAGGCAGGGGCTGGTGCGGCGGGCTTGAAAGGTTCTGTCATTGCTTGGCGAATTGGCTTGGAGTGTAGGGCGTTAGTTTATTCTGTAACTATAGATATGTGTAGAAAGTCCAAGCCTCTTGCCAGTGGAAAGCACTGAAAAACAGTCTATAGGTTAAAATATTGCAGTATTACGCGTTCTATATATCTAAATTCACACTAAAGACTGAAAAGCTTCACCATGGCTGCCTTTGAAAAAGAAAAAGTCCTCTCCGTTCACCACTGGAACGAAACACTCTTCACCTTCACCACCACGAGGAGCGCGAGCCTGCGTTTTGAGAGCGGTCATTTCGTCATGGTCGGTTTGGAAGTGGACGGCAAACCGCTGCTGCGCGCCTACAGCATTGCCAGCCCGCATTACGCCGAAGAGCTGGAATTTTTCAGCATCAAGGTTGAAAACGGTCCGCTGACCTCACGTTTGCAGCACTTGCAAGTGGGCGATGAGGTGCTGATTGGCCGCAAACCTTCCGGTACGCTGGTGTTGACCGACTTGCTGCCAGGCAAAAACTTGTTCCTCTTCGCCACCGGCACAGGACTTGCACCCTTCATGAGCATCATCCGCGACCCCGACACTTATGAGAAGTTCGAAAAAGTCATCTTGGTGCACGGTGTGCGCATTGGCTCTGAGCTGGCCTATGCCAAATTCATCGAGCACGAGCTGCCGCACGACGACTTTTTGGGCGAAGAAGTCAAAAAGAAACTGATTTATTACCCCACGGTCACCCGCGAAGCCTTCCGCAACACAGGCCGCCTACCGGTGCTGATTGAAAACGGCAAACTTTGTGCCGATATCGGCCTGCCCCAAATCAACCCACAAACCGACCGCGCCATGATCTGCGGCGGCCCAGCGATGCTGAAAGACCTGCGCGTGGTGCTGGACAACCTGGGTTTCACCATCTCCTCAGGCATAGGCCAAGCGGGCGATTACGTGATTGAGCGGGCGTTTGTGGAGAAGTGATTGGTTGGCGTCGGCTGTCTAATTGCTATTTAATTTATAGCATATTAGTCAATAAAAACGCTGATTAACTGCGTATTTATGGCTTGAAAAGTTAAAAATTACGTGTTCGTAGCGCATGAATATCCAGTACCCGCAATCCGCCGTATTCCACCTTGATCGTGCCTTGGTCGGACAGGTTGGTCAGTGCTTCATTCACCCTTTGCCGCGATAAACCGACCAAATAGGCAAGTTCTTGCTGGGTGATTCGCAGCACTTCGCCCACGCCGGGGTAAAGCACGGGGTTGAAGAGGGCGGCCAGGCTGCGGGCGACGCGGATGTCGGGGTTGGTCATGCGGTCGATTTCACGGGCGGCGATGAATTGACCTAGGCGTTCGTTGAGTTGGCTCATCACAAAGCGGTTGAAGCCGATGGAGTTGTCCAGCAGCCAGTCAAACGTGGCGACGGGCAGGCCGGCGACGATGCTTTTGCGTAGGGCTTGGATGTTGTAGCGGTAGGGCTCGCGCTTCATGGCGGTGCCTTCGCCAAACCAGCCGCCGGGCGGCACGCCAGTGAAGGTCATGGTTTGACCTTGGGCGTTGTCGCTGCTCATTTTCAGCAAGCCTTGCACCAAGCCAAACCAGTAGGTCACGGGGCGGCCGGTGCGGCAGACATAGTCGCCCGGTTCTGCATCGGTGACGTCGATGTCATTGATGGCTCTTTCGCGCTGTTTATTGTCTAAAAATGCCAGCCAGGGAATGCCCGCTAGCTCGTAATCTGTGGGGTTTCGGCGGCGTTGGTGCAGCGTCAATTCTTGTGAAGTCGGGCGTGTCATGGCAATCTTAGATCAGGGAAAGTCCTAGGCAATGTGGAGCCCAATTGTCGTCCAAACGACAACATGGCGTCAAATATAGTTCTAATATCCAACCCATCAGACCACAGATCTTTTGGAACCATTGAGATGCAGACCACTTTTGCCCGATTATTGTTAAAGCATGCCGCAGAGCGCCCACAAGTTGCCGCCATGCGCGAAAAAGAATACGGCATTTGGCAAGCGCTGACGTGGGCAGACTTGGCTAAGATGGTCGAGCACTTGGCTTGCGGCTTGTTTGAGGCGGGACTGAAGCGTGGCGACCACATGATCGTCGTTGGCGCGAACCGTCCGCGTTTGTACGCCACGATGTTGGCAGTGCAAGCGCTGGGTGCCGTGCCAATTCCTTTGTACCAAGACGCCGCCGCGCTGGAATGCGTGTTTCCCATCAACAATGCAGATGTCAAATTTGCCTTCGCAGAAGACCAAGAGCAAGTTGATAAGTTGTTGGAAATTCGCCCGCAATGTCCTCAACTCACCAACATTTACTTTGACGACCCACGCGGTTTGCGCAAATACGACGAGCCAGGTTTGGTAAGTTTAGAAACTTTGCTTGACAGTGGCAAAGCCGTTGCGGCAAAACAAACTGGGTTTTTCAAAGCTGAAATTGAAAAGGCGCAGCCTAGCGATGTTGCCGCGATGTTTTTCACCTCAGGCACAACGGGCAACCCCAAGGGTGTGGTGCATACCCACAACAGCCTGCTGAATGCCGCTGAATCAGGCGCTAATTTTGACAAATTGACCAGCCACGAAGAGGTGTTGGCGTATTTGCCACCGGCTTGGATTGGGCAAAATATCTTCAGCTATGCGCAGTGGCTGGCATGCGGTTATGTGGTGAACTGCCCTGAGTCAGCCGCGACAACGACGATTGATTTGAAAGAGGTGGGCCCCACTTATTACTTCGCACCACCGCGTGTGTTTGAAGGTTTGCTCACCAGTGTGATGATCCGCATGGAAGATGCGGGCGCTTTCAAGCGCAAGATGTTCAGCTACTTCATGACGGTCGCGAAAAAAGTAGGCCCCGCGAAAACGGATGGCGCATCTGTTGGCTTGATGGATAGCTTGAAATACGCACTGGGTAATTGGATGGTTTACGGCCCGCTGCGTAACAACCTCGGCATGAGCCGTGTGCGTGTGGCCTATACAGCTGGCGAAGCGATTGGCCCTGACTTGTTCACTTTTTATCGCTCCATTGGTATCAACTTGAAACAGTTGTACGGTTCAACCGAAACAGCGGTGTTTGTATGCCAGCAGCCTGACAACCAAGCCCGTGCCGACACCGTGGGCATTCCGTGCAGCGGTGTTGAGATCAAGGTGGCGGATAACGGCGAAATCTTGGTGAAATCACCAGGTTTGTTCAAAGAATATTACAAAAACAAAACGGCGACCGATGAAGTGTTGACCGAGGGCGGCTGGTACCACACCAGTGACGCAGGCTTTTTGGACGCACATGGGCACTTAAAAATCATCGACCGCGTGAAAGACGTAGGCCGCATCCAAGGCGGTGCGTTTGACGGCGCGATGTTTGCACCCAAATATGTGGAAAATAAGCTCAAATTTTTCCAGCACATCAAAGAAGTTGTCGCGTACGGCGATGGTCGTGAAAAAGTTTGTGTGATGATCAATGTCGATTTTGACGCCGTGGGCAATTGGGCAGAACGCCGCAATTTATCTTACGCTGGCTATACCGATTTGGCGCAAAAACCAGAGGTGTACCAGCTCATCAAAGAATGCGTTGAAAAAGTCAATGTTGATTTAAGCGCAGACACCATGCTGGCGGGCAGCCAGGTCAGCCGTTTCCTGATTTTGCACAAAGAGTTAGATGCGGATGATGGCGAGTTGACGCGTACCAACAAAGTGCGTCGCGGCTTCATTGCTGAAAAATACGCGGCATTGGTGGATGGCTTGTATGCCGGCAAAACGGAGCAGTTTATTGAAACCGTTGTGAAGTTTGAAGATGGCCGTTCGGGTAGTGTCAGTGCGACCCTGAAGTTATCCGACGCCACGATTTACGCACCGGTCAAAGCAGCAGCTTGAAAAGTTAAAGAACAACCATGGCAACTAAAAAAATCGGCGACGTTATTCTCGACGTCAAAAACATCAGCTTAGCGTTTGGCGGCGTCAAAGCACTGAGCGATATTTCGTTCAATGTGCGCGAGCATGAGGTGCGCGCCATCATTGGCCCCAACGGGGCAGGCAAAAGCTCAATGCTGAACTGCATCAATGGCGTGTACATCCCGCAGCAAGGCAGCATCACTTTCAAAGGGCAAACCTTCAGCCACATGGACAGCCACCAAGTGGCGAGTATGGGTATTGCACGCACGTTTCAAAATTTGGCTTTGTTCAAAGGCATGAGTGTGATTGACAACATCATGTCTGGCCGCAACCTGCGCATCAAAAGCAATATATTGATGCAAGCTTTGCGCATTGGCCCAGCCCAGCGTGAAGAGGAGCGTCACCGCGAGTTTGTTGAGCACATCATCGACTTTTTGGAAATTCAAGCCTATCGCAAAACACCCGTTGGTCAATTGCCCTATGGTTTACAAAAGCGCGTTGACTTGGGTCGTGCCTTGGCGATGGAGCCGCAAGTGCTGTTGCTTGATGAGCCCATGGCCGGCATGAACTTGGAAGAAAAACAAGACATGTGCCGCTTTGTGTTGGACATCAACGACGAGTACGGCACAACCGTGGTGTTGATTGAGCACGACATGGGCGTGGTGATGGATATTTCCGACCGCGTGGTGGTGCTCGATTACGGTAAAAAAATTGGTGATGGCACGCCCGATGAGGTGCGCAACAACCCAGAGGTGATCAGTGCTTACCTCGGCACGTCGCACTAAGGATTAAGAATCATGGCATTTTTTCTAGAAACATTACTCGGCGGCCTGATGGCTGGCATGTTGTACTCATTAGTCGCACTGGGTTTTGTGCTGATCTTCAAAGCCTCTGGTGTGTTTAACTTTGCGCAAGGTGCGATGGTGCTGTTTGCAGCTTTGGCCATGGCACGTTTCGCGGTGTGGATTCCCGCATGGACAGGAATTGACAATCCGATTGTGGCGAATGTGGCCGCTTTCATCATCGCAAGCAGCATCATGTTTGTGGTGGCCTGGGTGATTGAAAAGTTTGTACTGCGTCATTTGGTGAACCAAGAAGGCACAACGCTCTTGATGGCAACCTTGGGCATCAGTTACTTTTTAGACGGCTTGGGTCAAACCATTTTCGGCAGCGACATCTACAAAATTGACATTGGCATGCCGAAAGAGCCCATCATGGCGTTTGAGAACCTGTTTGAAGGCGGGATCTTGATCAACAAAGAAGATTTGTATGCGGCTTTGATTGCTGCCGTGATGGTTGCAGCGCTTAGTTTGTTTTTCCAAAAAACGTCTACTGGTCGCGCTCTGCGTGCGGTGGCGGACGACCATCAAGCTGCGCAAAGTATTGGTATTCCACTGAATCGCATTTGGGTGATTGTTTGGACGGTTGCGGGCATCGTCGCTTTGGTGGCGGGCATGATTTGGGGCTCTAAATTGGGCGTTCAATTCTCACTGACCACAGTTGCCTTGCGTGCCTTGCCAGTTGTGATTTTGGGTGGCTTGACATCTGTACCTGGTGCGATTATCGGCGGCTTGATCATTGGCGTGGGTGAAAAGCTTTCGGAGGTGTTCTTAGGCCCCTATGTGGGAGGCGGTATTGAAATTTGGTTTGCCTACGTTCTTGCCTTGGTTTTCTTGCTGTTCCGCCCGCAAGGTTTGTTTGGCGAAAAAATCATCGACCGCGTGTAAATGATTGAACTTATTCATCACAAAACCACCCTTACTTATTCCTACTAAAAGCAGTTAAAAAATGTTTTACAGAGAAAACGGTCAATTCAAGACCAATTACCGCACTGACCAGCAAATCTTCCCGATTGCGCAAGACCGTTGGGCCGTGCTCGCACTTATGGCGATTGCGTTTGTTGCCGTTCCGTTGCTCGGCAGTGATTATTTGTTTCGTGCGATTTTCATTCCGTTCTTGATCATGGCTTTGGCGGCTTTGGGCGTGAATATTTTGGTGGGCTATTGCGGACAAATTTCTTTGGGCTCTGGTGCTTTCATGGCAGTGGGTGCGTATGCGGCGTTCAACTTTTTCGTGCGAATTCCCAATATGCCTTTGATCCCAGCTTTGATTCTGGGTGGTTTGTGTTCTACCGCTTTCGGTATTTTGTTCGGGCTGCCAAGTTTGCGGGTCAAAGGTTTGTATTTGGCTGTGGCGACTTTGGCCGCACAGTTTTTTAGCGATTGGATGTTTTTGCGCATCAAGTGGTTTACCAACGATTCGCCTTCAGGTTCAGTGTCTGTATCTGGCTTGCAAGTGTTTGGTTTTCAGATTGAAAGCCCTATTTCCAAGTATCTGTTTTGCTTAACTATTTTGACTGTGCTTGGTTTGATGGCAAAAAATCTAGTTCGCAGCGCTATTGGTCGCGAGTGGATGGCGATCCGGGATATGGACGTAGCTGCGGCCGTGATCGGTATCCGACCCATGTACGCCAAACTCAGCGCATTTGCTGTTAGCTCATTCATTATTGGCATTGCAGGCGCATTGTGGGGTTTTGTTTATCTAGGCTCTTGGGAGCCGGCAGCGTTTTCGGTAGACCTGTCGTTCAAGCTGTTGTTCATGGTCATTATTGGTGGCATGGGTTCTATCATGGGTAGCTTTTTCGGCGCGGCTTTTATTGTGCTGTTGCCCATTTTCCTTAGCCAGTTTTTACCATTTTTAGGGCATTTGTTTGGTTTTGAAGTGTCAACCGCTGCATCGTCACATGCTGAGTTGATGATCTTCGGCGCGATGATTGTTTGGTTCTTGATTGTTGAGCCGCATGGCTTAGCAAAGCTGTGGGCAGTGGGCAAGCAAAAAATGCGTTTGTGGCCTTTCCCCCATTGATGGTTTTGAATCTTAGTCATTAGATAGCGGGTATGTACTGATTTCGTTTCTTGTTTTTCGTTCGTTAACCATAAGCACGTTCGTGCTATTACATTTGGAGATTTTAAAAATGAAACTTCGCAGTCTTGCACTTGCCGCCACTTTGGTTGCTGTTGGTGCCACAGCCTTCGCTCAGGCCAAAGAGCAATTTTTCCCTGTGCTGTCTTACCGCACAGGTGCTTACGCGCCTAACGGCGTACCGTTTGCGAACGGTTATGTTGACTATTTGAAATTGGTCAATGCGCGCGGCGGCATCAACAAAGTGATGGTGTCGTTTGAAGAATGTGAAACCGGCTACGACACAGCCCGTAGCGTGGAGTGCTACGAACGCCTAAAAGGCAAAAACGGCGGTGCAACCGTGTTCCAACCTTTGTCTACAGGTGCCACGTTTGCCTTGACTGAAAAAGCGCCGGGTGACAAAATTCCTTTGATCACTGCGGGCTATGGCCGCAGCGAAAGCCAAGATGGCACGGTCTTCAAGTGGAACTTCCCATTGGCAGGCACGTATTGGTTAGCCGCTGATGCCTTGGTGCAGCACATCGGTAAAAAAGAAGGCGGCTTGGACAAACTCAAAGGCAAGAAAATTGCTTTGGTCTACCACGACAGCCCCTATGGTAAAGAGCCAATTGCTTTGTTGCAAGAGCGTAGCCGTCAGCTAGGTTTTGAATTGCAATTGCTACCAGTGACTGCGCCAGGTGTTGAGCAAAAAGCGACTTGGTTACAAGTGCGACAAGCCAAGCCGGATTTCGTGATGTTGTGGGGCTGGGGTGTGATGAATTCCACCGCTCTCAAGGAAGCGCAAGCAACAGGTTACCCGCGTGAAAAAATGTATGGCGTATGGTGGTCGGGTGCTGAGCCAGACGTTAAAGACGTCGGTGAAGGCGCTAAAGGTTACAACGCGGTGACCATGCAGCACGGTGCTGAGCCAAACTCAAAAGTCGTTAAAGACATTTTGACGATGGTGCACGACAAAGGCACAGGTACTGGCCCTAAAGATGAAGTGGGTCAAGTGCTTTACATGCGTGGTGCGATGAGTGCGATGATGGCCATTGAAGGCGTGCGCTCTGCGCAAGAGCGTTTCGGTAAAGGCAAAGTCATGACGGGCGAACAAGTGCGTTGGGGTTTAGAGAACTTGAACTTGACACAAGCCAAACTTGATGGCGTTGGCTTTGCAGGTGTGATGCGCCCGATCAGCACCTCGTGCGCTGACCACATGGGTTCTAACTGGGCACGTGTGCACACATGGGACGGCAAAAAGTGGGCATTCAGCTCTGATTGGCTGCAAGCTGATGAGCAAATCTTGAAGCCATTGGTGAAAGCTACTGCGGCGAAATACGCTGCTGACAAGAAGTTGACACCACGTACACCGGCTGATTGCCAATCGTAATCAGATGAATTGAGGCTTTGTTTGGCTAGCAAATTGAATTATTTGCTAGCCAGCAAATACCAGCGTTTTAATTTTTTGAAATTAGAGCGCTGTTGTTTGGTTTGAAAATTTTCACGTATGACACTATGACTACACCCCAAACATCGACTCCCTTAGCGACAACGGCTGAGCCCAATATCGTTTTGAACGTGAACGGCATCGAGGTTATTTATAACCACGTTATCTTGGTTCTCAAAGGCGTTTCCCTGAATGTGCCAGAAGGCAAAATCGTCGCTATTTTGGGCGGCAACGGCGCTGGCAAAACAACGACTTTGCGCGCGGTTTCAAATTTGCTTCAAGGTGAACGCGGCGCGGTGACCAAAGGCACGATTGAACTTCGCGGCGAACGTATTGAAAACTTGAGCCCTGCGGACTTGGTGAAACGTGGCGTAGTTCAGGTGATGGAGGGCCGTCACTGTTTCGCACATTTGACGATTGAAGAAAACTTGCTCACGGGCGGCTACACGCTTAAAGAGATTGGTGAAGTTGAGGAGAACCTGGAGAAAGTCTACATCTACTTTCCGCGCCTCTATACACGGCGATCCAGCAAAGCCGCCTACACCTCGGGTGGTGAGCAGCAAATGTGCGCTATTGGCCGCGCTTTGATGGCGAACCCAACCATGGTGCTGCTCGATGAGCCGTCCATGGGGTTAGCGCCGCAAATTGTGGAAGAAGTTTTTGAAATTGTGAAAGACCTGAACCAGCGCGAAAAAGTAACCTTTTTGTTGGCTGAGCAAAACACCAATATGGCTTTGAAATATGCGGACTACGGCTACATCATGGAAAGTGGTCGTGTGGTGATGGATGGCAAAGCCAGTGACCTAGCCAACAACGAAGACGTGAAGGAGTTTTACTTGGGTGTGGGTGGCGGTGAGCGTAAATCGTTCAAAGACGGCAAGAGTTACAAGCGCAGAAAACGCTGGTTAGCATGAGCGATTTTTACAGCATGCTCATTGCAGCAGAAACGCGACCACACGTTGACCGTGAGCGTGTTCAACTCCAAGCCTTGTCGCCACAAATCAAGCACGCACAACAAAAAAGTGCGGCGTTTGCAGAAATATTAGCTGGCGTAGAAGCAACGGCCGTGACCAGCCGTGCAGCATTGGCAAGTTTGCCCGTGACGCGTAAAACTGAATTGCTTGACCGTCAAAAAGCTGCTCGTGGAGTTTCGGGTATCAACGATGCCGTTTTTGGTGGCTTCAGCAGTATTGGTTTTGGTGCCAACATGCTGCGGGTGTTTGCCAGCCCGGGCACGATTTATGAGCCTGAAGGACGACAGCTTGATTATTGGCGCTCGGCAAGAGCGTTGGCTGCGGCAGGATTTAAAGCCGGAGATTTGATTCACAACTGTTTTAGCTACCATTTCACGCCAGCTGGCGTGATGATGGAGTCTGGCGCACATGCGTTGGGCTGCACGGTTTTTCCTGCGGGAACTGGGCAAACTGAGCAACAAGTGCAAGCTATGGCTGAACTGAAACCAGCGGGTTACGTTGGTACGCCGAGTTTTCTCAAAATTATTTTAGAAAAAGCCGCTGAAATGGGTGTCGCTCTCCCCAGTGTCACCAAAGCCTTGGTTTCTGGCGAAGCTTGTCCGCCCAGTTTGCGTGATTGGTTTGCCGAGCGCGGCGTCACCGCTTACCAGTGCTACGCCACTGCAGACTTAGGTTTAATCGCCTATGAAACCAGCGCCCGTGAAGGCTTGGTGATTGATGAAGGCGTGATTGTAGAAATCGTCACCCCAGGCACGGGCGACCCTGTGGCTGAAGGTGAAGTAGGCGAGTTGGTGGTCACGACCTTCAATACCGATTACCCCTTGATTCGCTTTGGAACGGGCGATTTATCCGCCGTTTTGCCAGGCAATTGCCCAACAGGACGAACCAATACCCGCATCAAAGGCTGGATGGGCAGAGCCGACCAAACCACCAAAATTCGCGGCATGTTTGTGCACCCTAGCCAAGTAGCAACCATCGCCAAGCGGTTTCCAGACGTGGTCAAAGCCCGTTTGGTGGTGAGTGGTGAGATGGCGGATGATCGTATGACATTGCAGGTTGAAACTGCCAAACACGCTGAAACTGAAGATTTGCTTGAGAAAATCAGTGAGGCCATACGTGATGTCACCAAACTACGCGGCACGGTAGCGCTTTTTGCACCTGGTAGTCTGCCGAACGATGGTCGCGTGATTGAGGATGCGCGCAGTTACAAATAGCGGATTGAACAAAGTCAGTCTAAAAAGGTGCGATTGTGAGTTGTTTGGTTAATTAGATGGCTAAGTAGAACCCCTGCTGTTGAATTTATGTCAACCAGTTATGATGTCGAACTGTTTTAACCTTCCCTTGACAACTTTTTAATCAATCCACATGAAAAAACTACTCGCTATCAGCCTCGCCTGTGCAACTCTATTGGGCGCTAGCTTGAGCGTTCAAGCTGCCGACTACCCCTTGAAAGACAAAGTCATCACCATCGTGGTGCCGTTTGCAGCGGGTGGCCCCACTGATCGCGTCGCACGCGATTTGGCCGAAGCCATGCGCAAGCCTTTGGGTGGCAACAGCATCATCATCGACAGTGCGCCTGGCGCTGGCGGTTCTATCGGTGCAAACAAAGTGGCTAAGGCTGCACCAGACGGTTACACCCTCTTGGTACATCACATTGGTATGTCCACCATGCCTGGCTTGGTGCGCAACATCCCCTTCAAAGTGGAAAGCGATTTTGAATATTTGGGCATGATCAATGATGTCCCAATGACCTTGATTTCCAAGCCGATGATGCCAGCAGCTAACTACAAAGAGCTTTCAGCTTGGTTGACGGCCAACAAAGGAAAAATTAATCTGGGTAACGCCGGCGTTGGCTCTGCATCGCATTTGTGCGGTTTGCTGTTTCAAAATGCTGTGCAAATTGACATGACGACGGTGCCGTACAAAGGCACAGCACCCGCGATGACCGATTTGATCGGTGGCCAGATCGATCTGATGTGCGATCAAACAACCAATACAACGACACAAATTGAAGCCAAAAAAGTCAAAGCGTTTGCCGTTACAACTGCCAAACACCTGACAACATCCGCTCTGAAAGACTTGCCAACCCTGCAAGAGTCAGGTCTCAAAGGATTTGAGGTCACAATTTGGCATGGTTTGTACGCGCCTAAAGGTACACCTGCTGATGTGCTCGCCAAAATCAACGCCGCTTTGAAAGTCGCTTTGAAAGACCCTGACTTCATCAAGAAGCAAGAGGGTTTGGGTGCAGTGGTTGTCGCGGACAAACGCATGGAGCCGGCTGAGCACAAGAAGTTTGTGGCTGCTGAAATCGCCAAATGGAGTCCAATCATCAAGGCTGCTGGCGTGTATGCAGACTAAACTAGCAAACAGCTAGACTTGAAAAAGCCGCAAGTTTGCGGCTTTTTTTATGGCAAGATGCTTGTGAGATCTTTCACCAATGCATTCACCTTGACGGGGAGACAAACCAGTGACCTTGAAAACTTCTGTCCATAAACGCAGCGCCTTAAAATTGATTGCGGTAAGCGGTTTGATTGCTATTAATTTTGTAGCTGTTCAGGCAATAAGTCAGCCGGCTTGGCCCACAAAACCTGTCAAAATTATTGTTCCGTTTGCACCTGGCGGCACAACCGATTTACTAGCCCGCGCCATGGCACCCGAGCTATCCAAAGCATTTGGCCAAACCTTCATTGTTGAAAACAAAGCCGGCGCAGGTGGCAATGTGGGGGCTGACGCCGTCGCCAAGGCGCCAGCGGATGGCTACACCTTGCTCATGGGCACGGTGGGCACGCACGGCATCAACGTCGCGCTGTACGACAAAATGCCGTTTGACCCGGTGAAAGACTTCGCTCCCGTGACCCTGGTCGCTGGTGTGCCCAATGTGATGGTGATGAACACCGAGAAAGCCAAATCGCTGAACATCAACACCGTGGCTGATTTCATCAAATACGCCAAAGCCAACCCCGGTAAGCTCAATATGGCTTCCAGCGGCAATGGCACGTCGATTCATTTGGCGGGCGAGTTGTTCAAAAGCATGAGCGGCACGTATTTGGTCCATTTTCCCTACCGTGGCTCAGGCCCAGCCTTGCTTGATATGGTGGGCGGCACCATGGATGTGATGTTTGACAACCTGCCCAGTGCTTTGCCGCAAATCAAAGCGGGCAAACTCAAAGCTTTGGCCGTTACCAGTGCCCAGCGCTCCGCCGTGCTGCCCGATGTGCCCACCATTGAAGAAGCCGGCAAATTGAAAGGCTATGAAGCCAGCAGTTGGTTTGGTTTGTTAGCACCAGCCGGCACGCCGCCAGACATCGTCAACCGCATTCAGCAAGAAGTGGCTAAATCGCTAAATTCACCCGCTGTGAAAGAGAAACTTTTGGCACAAGGCGCGATTCCAGGCGGCAACAGCCCGCAAGACTTCAGCAAAATGATCGCTGCTGAGATTAAAAAATGGGCGCAGGTGGTGAAAGTTTCGGGCGCCAAGGTGGACTGAGTGTGGCTCAGACGCCCCAGACAATCGAGGCATTCGCGCTGTGACAGCTGCGCAGCAGATTGATAAATGGAAGTGTGCGCTGGCGCAGCGACACCACATCGGCGGTCACGGGGTTTGCATCCAAGTCGCCAGCTGCCTCCTTGATAGTCTGAGATGCTGTCAGCTTCGCCGCTTCATCGCGGACAATGGCCTGTTCCAGTGCCGCCATAGCCGCCGGCATGTCAGCCGGCAAAATGATGCCCTGCGGACCCGCTTCTTTGCCGATGATCTGCAACACATGACGCGCATGGAGCTCGAGCATGATCAAGTCGCCGTCGATTTTGGATTTGAATTTATACAACATGGTGGTTCTCTGTTTGTAGTTCAGGTAAGCTATTGTGTACCTAATTCTGCGCCATATGACCATTTTTTCTTCTACTGATACCTCTCTCCCTGTAGGCCAAGGCCGTGTTTATCTTGTAGGCGCCGGCCCGGGCGACCCAGAGCTGCTCACCCTGCGCGCCGTTCGCATCATGGCCAAGGCCGATGTCGTCGTCTATGACCACTTGGTATCCGACGGCGTGCTGGCTTTTTTGCCGCCCAATGCCGAGCGTATCTACGCTGGCAAGCGCCGCAACGAGCACACCTTGCGGCAAGAGCAAATCAACGCTTTGCTGGTCAAACTCGCGCAAGAAGGCAAACAAGTGGTGCGCCTCAAAGGCGGCGACCCCTTTATTTTCGGGCGCGGTGGCGAAGAATTGCAAGAATTGGCCAAAGCTGGCGTGGCATTTGAAGTCGTGCCTGGCATCACCGCCGCCAGTGGCGTGTCCAATTACGCAGGGATTCCACTGACGCACCGCGACTACGCCCAAACGTGTTTGTTTGTGACGGGTCATCTCAAAGAAACCAACGACTTTGTGACCGCAGATTTGGACTGGTCCGCGCTGACACGGCCACGTCAAACCGTGGTGATTTACATGGGTTTGTCTGGCCTTGCAGACATTTGCCGCCAGCTCATCGCGCATGGCGCAGCGCCAGACTTTCCCATCGCCATCGTGCAAGACGGCACCACGGCCAGACAGAAAGTGCTGGTCGGCACGTTGACCGATTTGCCTGATCGCGTCAAAACCAGCGGCTTCACCTCACCCTGCCTCATCATTGTGGGCGAAGTGGTGAAGTTGCACCGTGAGCTTGCTTGGCATTCTTCGACGTCATAATTTAGGCTTAACTCCCATTTTGTGACCAGAGTGGCTACAATTTAGGCATGAAGCCTTCTGTAGCCCTAAAAATCGTCCCTCCTCCCAAAATCTCGTTCAAAGCACAAATGCTGCTGGCGCGGGAAGATGCCATCGTTCAAGCCGTGAACCGCCTCTTGGCCGAAAAAGGCTTTGACGCCATGACGGTGGACGAAGTCGCCGCCAACGTCGGCATCGCCAAAGCCAGTCTGTACAAGCATTTTTCCAGCAAAGAAGAGCTGGCCGCCGCTGCCATGGTGCACGTCATGCAGCGGGCGCAAACGTTTTTAAACAGCCTGCCCAGCACCGATGCGCCCATCGTTAACCTGCGTGCCGCCGCCCGTTGGATGATGCAGCTCAAACTCGCCGGTGAAATGCCCTCGCTGCCCAGCCAAAACTCCAGTCTGCGTGCCACTTTGATGGCGAACAAAGCCTATATGGATGGTTTGATGGACACCAGCGATTGCCTAGGCGCTTGGATAGAGGCGGCGCAAAAAAATGGCAGCCTCAACCCCACTTTGCCCGCCATTTCCGTGCTCTACACCTTGTACGCCCGCGCATGCGACCCTGTTCTGGAGTTTTTGAAGCTCAACGACCAGCTGAAAGACGATGACATCATAGACCTGGTGCTCAAAACCTGCTTTGAAGGCTTGAATGCTCGTTAAACAGTATTTTTAGATGTAAATATGCCTCTGGCCGGCGTATTTATTGCCTAACTAGCTATAAAATTAATAGTAAATAATTTAAAATCATCAAAAAAATCGCCATGAGTGACGCCCTCAACTACCTGCTAGCCGCCCGCCCCGAAGCGATGACGCACTACTTCGCCTTCCTCAAAGACGCCGGCAAACACCTAGACCCCAAAACCCGCAACCTCATCTCTGTCATCACCAAGGTCGACGCCCAAACCGAGCCCGGATTCAAGCAGTATTTGAAACGTGCCCTGCGCGACGGCTGCAGCCCTGTCGAGGTGATTGACGCTTTGCTGATGGCGTTCCCAACCTTGGGGCTGACCAAAATCATCTGGGCCACCAACATCATTTTGAGCATGGATTTGCCCGGTTTTGACCCCGAAACCATGAAGACACAACTCGCTGGAGAGCTTGAAAAGGCTGCATCCGCAGAATCAGCATCAACAAAAGCCGAAGCGACAGAAGCAGTTTGGCACGACGTCATGACCACCGCCGCCTTGGCCGACGGCCAAACCACCCGCGTCGACAGCCACGGTCGCGGCCTGTTCATCTCCCGTGAAGGCGACACCTTCACCGTGTTTGACAGCCACTGCAGCCACCAACGCACCGACATCCCGCTGTCCGCGCTAGACGACTGCACTTTGACCTGCCCCAAACACCAGTGGAGTTTCGACGTTAAAACCGGTGCCTGTCTCAAACCCGGCGGCGCGCCGCTACAGCAACTGCCCGCTAAAATGGTGGGTGGGCGGGTGATGGTGCAGTGGTGAACTGAAGCTCGTTTACCAAAGTCTTTGTCAAGTGCGCTTACAAGGAAAAATAACCAGTTGGAAAGACGACCAAGGCTATGGCGTCGTCACTCAAAATGGCGCGGACAGGAACAAAACAGCGTTTGTCCACATCAAGGCGTTTTCAGAGCGTTCTCGTCGGCCTAAATTGGGGGATTTGATTACCTATGAGGCGAATTTGGATGAGAAAAGGCGCTTTCGAGCGGACGATGTGAAGTTCGTTAAACGAGCGTCGGCAAAGTTTTCATCTTCGGATGTTGGCGGCACAAGTACCGGTTCTTTAGGTCGAGCCTTTGCCTATTTGTTCTGCATGGCGCTTATTTTTGCTGTGTTTTTAGGGCGTTTGCCGCTGCTCATTTTAGGTATTTATTTTGGGGCGAGCATTTTGGCCTATATGGCTTACGCCATGGATAAATCAGCTGCAGAAAGCCGTCGCTGGCGGATTGCGGAAAATACCTTGCACTTTTGGGGTTTGATCGGTGGCTGGCCTGGTGCATTGCTTGCCCAACGGCAGCTTCGCCACAAAACTTCAAAAACTAGCTTTCAAGTCATGTTTTGGTTAACAGTTTTTCTCAATTGCATCGCATTGGGCTGGTTAATGACAGGCTCTGGCACCGATTTTCTTCGCTCAATCCACGTGTTTTGAGCTTTTGGTTAATCATCTGAGAATCCATCGTAGCGCATGTGGATTCCCGCCTGCGCGGGAATGACGGCGCGTTTTAATTACTTCACCTGCGGATCCAAACTCCCCGTCGCATAACGCTTTTGCATATCTTCCAGTGTGTGGATTTTGGTGATTTTGCTGGCCATACCAGCAGCGCCAAAGGCTTGGTAGCGGTCGCGGCAGATGCCGGCCATGCTTTCTGTGGCGACTTTGAGGTATTTGCGCGGGTCAAAGTTGGAACGGTTTTGCGCCAAGTGGCGGCGGATGGAACCGGTGGATGCCATGCGCAAATCGGTGTCGATGTTGATCTTGCGAACGCCGTTTTTGATGCCTTCAACGATCTCAGACACTGGCACGCCGTAGGTCTGGCCCATATCGCCGCCGTATTCGTTGATGATGGCGAGCCAGTCTTCCGGCACGCTGCTGGAGCCGTGCATGACCAAATGCACGTTCGGGATGCGGGCGTGGATCTCGCGGATGCGGTCAATCCGCAGCACCGCACCCGTGGGTTTTTTGCTGAATTTATAAGCACCGTGGCTGGTGCCAATGGCGATGGCCA
>JANPIC010000036.1:0-6908 GCA_031424795.1 Polaromonas sp.
GCAAGTTGTTTGGCGCGACGCTGGCCGACCAGCAATGGGTGCAGTTCAAGCTGGCGGAGATGAAAACCGATGTGGAAAGCCTGCGCGCCCTGACCTACCGTGCCTGCGAGTTGTATGTGCAGGGGCAGGACGTGACGGAGCTGGCGTCCATGGCCAAGCTCAAAGCCGGACGCCTGAACCGCATCGTGCCCGACGGCTGCCTGCAATTCTGGGGCGGCATGGGCTACACGCTGGAAAACAAGGTCTCACGCATGTTCCGCGACGGACGACTGGGCTCCATCGGTGGCGGCGCGGACGAGGTGATGCTGGGTATTCTGGCCAAGATCATGGGGATTGCGAAGAAACCGCCAAAGCAAGCGTGATTTGGCAGTCGTAAATATTCATCACATGCCAATCATTAAAAAATTACTCATCGCCAACCGTGGCGAAATTGCGCGACGCGTGATCCGTACCGCGCAGCGCATGGGGATAGAAACCGTCGCGGTGTATTCAGACGCAGACGCGCAGGCCTTGCATGTGCGCGAGGCGACGTGTGCGGTGGCGCTGGGTGGCAACACCTCGACCGAATCGTACTTGCGCATCGACAAACTCCTTGCCGCAGCTCATGCTGCGGGAGCCGATGCCATCCACCCCGGCTACGGCTTTTTGAGCGAAAACGCTGATTTTGCACAAGCGGTGGTAGATGCGGGCTTGATCTGGGTCGGGCCTCCCGCCGCTGCGATACACGCGCTGGGGAACAAGTCTCGCGCCAAAGAACTGGCCTTGTCGCGCGGTGTGCCTTGCTTGCCGGGCTACAACGGTAGTACGGACGCAGATGGACAATCAGACGAGCGCTTTGCCATGGAAGCCAAACGCATCGGCTACCCCTTGATGGTCAAAGCGACGGCCGGTGGCGGTGGGCGCGGCATGCGGCTGGTGCTGGAAGACAGCCACTTGCTGACCGCCTTACACAGTGCCCGCTCGGAAGCGATGTCCGCCTTTGGCAGTGCGGAGTTGCTGATCGAACGGGCGCTCTTGCAACCACGCCATGTGGAAGTGCAGATTTTTGCCGACCAGCACGGGCATTGCATCCATTTGGGGGAACGGGATTGCTCGGTGCAGCGGCGGCACCAGAAAATCATCGAGGAATCACCCAGCCCGGCGGTGGATGCGGCTTTGCGGGAACGCATGGGTCGCTGTGCGGTGGAGCTGGCCGTCGCAGCGGGTTATGTGGGTGCAGGCACGGTCGAGTTTTTATTGGACAAAAGCGCTGGCGACAAAGATACACCCTCCTTCTATTTGATGGAAATGAACACGCGGCTGCAGGTAGAGCATCCTGTCACCGAAGCCGTAACCGGACTGGATTTAGTCGAATGGCAACTGCGCGTCGCACAAGGTGGGCCCTTGCCGCTGACGCAAGAACAGGTCACCTTTACCGGCCAAGCCATCGAAGTGCGCCTGTGCGCCGAAGACGCACAGTACGTCCCGCACTCAGGCACGGTGGTGCATTTTTCGGAGCCGCCCGGCCGTACACGGTTTGACCACGCTATTTACAGCGGTATGGAAGTTGCGCCGTATTACGACTCCATGCTGGGCAAGCTGATTGCGCATGCGACTACGCGCCAGCAGGCTATTGAGCAGCTGAGCAGCGCTTTAGCCCAAACGCAATTGTTGGGTTTACCGAGCAACCGGTCATTTTTGAAAGCCATTTTGCAGGACGAGGCGTTTCAGGCTGGACAGGCGCGCATTCCGTATCTGGTACACCAGGCTGAGCGCTTGCGGCAACAATTGCAAGCGGATGAGCAGAACGCTTTGTTGTATGCGGTCGTGGCGATGTATTTTTCGGCTCAAACGCATCCCTCTGAACAACTCGCCTGCCCTTTTGCGAAATCCTTGCGTCTGCAGCATCAGGACATCCTGCATGTCTTGAGTTTGCAAGAAACGGGTGGCGGTAAGGTCAACCTGTCGTACAACGGCACTGAGCATGTAGGCAGCTACCAAGCAAGTGTGAATCGTCAAAATTTTGTTTCAGTCGATGGTTTGCAAAAACGCGTCTGCGCTATCCAATTGACGGACCAGCGCTGGCATGTGCAAGTCGGTGGTGTTGACCTGTGGTTGCAAGATTGCACACTGGCAGCCCCCTCAAGCAGTACGGGTGCTGCAGGGTCAGCCGAGGTACGCGCCAAGTTCAACGGCAAAGTGATTGCGATTCAAACTGAAGTGGGCGCAACGGTTAAGCGCGGCGACACGCTGCTGGTGATTGAATCCATGAAACTGGAGCATGCGATTGCGGCGACACAGGATGGCATGGTGACGAGTATTGACGTCGTACTTGGGCAGCAGGCCACGACGGGTCAATTTCTGGTGAGATTAAGTGCATGAACGCTACTATTAATATCAGCATGAGCGAAGCAGAACAGCAGGAAACATTGACCGCATTGACGGATACCTTGACGCGCTTTTCCAAACGCGAAATCGAACCGCATATCCATGCCTGGGACGAAGCAGGCGAGTTCCCGCGCAGCCTGTATCTGCGTGCCGCCGAGCTGGGCTTGCTGGGTATGGGCTACCCCGAACATTTGGGTGGCTCACCAGCGACCTGGCGCATGCGCAACACGGTGTCGCAACAACTCAGTCACCTAGGTGGTAGCGGCGGTTTGCTGGCCAGCTTGTTCAGCCACAACATTGGCTTGCCGCCGGTGTTGCACTATGGTTCTGAGGCCTTGCAGCAGCTGGTGATTCCGCCCGTGTTGCGGGGCGAAAAAATCGCCGCACTCGCCATCACCGAACCCAGCGGCGGCTCGGATGTGGCGGCCCTGTGCTGCACGGCCACGCGCGATGGATTCGACTACGTCATCCAGGGTGAGAAAGTATTCATCACCTCTGGCATGCGGGCCGACTACATCACCGTAGCCGTTCGTACGGGCGAGGCTGGCAGCAAAGGCTCGGGCGGCATCTCCATGATTTTGGTACCTACCGACGTAACCGGACTATCACGCACCCGGCTGGAAAAAATGGGCTGGTGGTGCTCAGACACGGCGCATCTGCGCTTCGACAACGTCCGCGTCCCAGTCGCCAACCTGCTGGGTGAAGAAGGTGGCGGTTTCAAAATCATCATGACCAACTTCAATGGCGAACGCCTGGGCATGTCGGCCATGGCGCTCGGGTTTGCGCAGGCTTGCTTTGACGAGGCGCTGGACTGGGCACGTCAGCGCAAAACCTTTGGGTCGACCTTGCTGGAACACCAGGCCGTGCGCCACAAACTGGTGGACATGCAGATGCGGATTTCATCCACCCAAGCTTGGGTTGACGCCATCACGACACGTGCCGACGCGGGTGATACGGGGGCGGACTGGGTCGCGCAGGTCTGTATGCTGAAAAACCACGCCACGCAAACCATGCAGTTTTGCGCCGACCAAGCCGTGCAAATCTTAGGGGCCATGGGCTTCATGCGCGGCACCAAGAGCGAACGCATCTACCGCGAGGTCAAAGTCATGATGATAGGCGGCGGTGCAGAAGAAATCATGAAAGAGTTGGCTGCACGTCAGCTCGGTCTGTGACACTACCCATATGCCCCATCAAAAAACAAACACCCCACTATCCGCATCTTCTGCATCACCTTCGACAGCTCCGATTGAATTTGAAGCCGAATTCGTCACCAATCTGAAAAAAATATTTGAAGAAAGTATTGTTTTCAACCAGGTGTTGGGTCTAAAAATCACCACTCTGCAGCCTGAGTCAGTCCATGGCCGCATCGAGATGCGGCATGAACTCATCGGCCATTACAGCTACAAGCGGGTGCACGGTGGCGTGATCAGTGCCGCACTGGATGCCATGGGTGGTTTGGCGGTGATGGCAGCCATAGGCGCACGCCATATGGACGAACCCGTCGCGGCTCGGCTACATCGGTTTGGCAAACTGGGGACGATTGATTTGCGGATTGACTATCTGCGCCCCGCCATCGGGGACTTTTTCACCATGAAAGCCGAGGTGTTGCGCCTAGGCTCGCGCGTGGCGTCCACACGCATGGAATTTCACGGGCCAGACGGCAAATTGCTTGCCGCTGGCTCGGGGGCTTACATTGTGTCGTGATTATTTAAAGTACTCAGACACCGGTTTCCATTTGCCGTCAATGATTTGCGACAAGCGGGATGCATCACTGCCCAAACGCTTGGTTGGACTAAACGTTGCTTCTGCGCTGCCAAACATGTCTGGCGGTATGGTCATGGTATCCATCGCTTTGATGAACGACTCCGTTGTGAGGTTTGTGCCCGCTTTGCCAGCAGCTTTGCCAAATGTATCGACGATGTTGTAGCCGTAGACTGAGAATACGGTTGGGTCTTCGTTGAACTTGGTTTTGTATTTTTTAGCCCAGAAGCTGATGGCTGGTGATGCATCGTCGGTGTACGGATTTTGTACCGTACTTGTGGCATACAAACCATTCATGGCAGGGCCACCGAGTTTGTGAATCAAATCAGTGTACGCAGCACTAGAGCCCAAGAAAATGGGGTTGTAACCCAACTTGCGCGCTGTGCCGATGGCACCAATCGTTTCGCGAATGATGGTGCCCAGCACAATCATGTCGCAGCCACTTGCCTGCATTTTGGAGATTTGCGAAGAAAAGTCGGTTGCGCCACGTTTGTAAGAAGTTTTTTCAACAAACTCCATCCCAATATTTTTCAAACCCGCTTCTGCACCGCGCAACACCTCCAAACCAAACTCATCGTCTTGGTACATGGTGCAGACTTTTTTCGCGCCTTTTTCTTTGGCAACTTTAGGAACTGCATTGCGCATTTGGTCAAAATACGTTGCCGCGAACGAGTATTTCAACTTATGAAACGGCTCGTACATTTCACGCGCAGCGGTGATGGGGAAAAAGTTGATCACGTTTTTTTCAAACTGCACAGGCATGGCTGCCAAGTTTTGCGCTGTGCCAATATGACCCAGCATGATGAAAATTTTGTCTTGATTCACCAATTTTTGAGCAGCTAGCACCGCTTTTTTCGGGTCGTATGCCGAATCCTCAACAATGATTTTGAGTTTGCGGCCATTGATACCACCTTGCTCGTTGATCTCGTCCACGCGCAGCAACATACCCAAACGCGCTTGCTTGCCGAAGCCCGCAATCGGGCCCGACAAGTCTTGAATCGAACCCAGCGTGATTTCTGTTTTGCTCACGCCCTGTTGGGCGCTGGCCAATGTGGCGCTGAGCGCCAGCGTGGTCAACAAACCTAGTGATTTCAATTTCATTATTATCTCCTTTAAAAATAATCTGTCATCTATTTACGGGTACATTGCACTGATCTGCGGCTCGTATTTTTTCTCGACCAACTTGCGTTTGAGCTTCATTGTCGGCGTCAGTTCCTCGTCTTCCGCGGTTAATTGTGTTTCTAGCAGGAAGAATTTCTTGATCTGCTCAACCCGCGCAAATTTCTTGTTGACCCTGTCGATCTCCAGCTGGATCAATTCTTGCACTTCTGCAGCGCGCGTCAAGCTGGTGTAATTACTGAAAGGGACATCCCTATCTTGGGCGAACTTTTCGACATTTTCTTGATCGATCATGATGATGACCGTCAAATACGGCCTCTTGTCGCCAATCACCACCGCATCGGTGATGTAGGGTGAAAACTTCAAATCGTTCTCCAACTCACTCGGTGTGACGTTTTTGCCACCTGCTGTGATGATGATGTCCTTCATGCGATCGGTGATCTTGAAATAACCATCACTGTCGACCACGCCAACGTCACCCGTATGCAACCAGCCGTCTGGTGTGATGGTCTCTGCGGTTTTCTCGGGCAAGTTTAAATACCCCATGAACACGTTTTTACCACGCACCAAAATTTCACCCGTGGCCGGGTCTAGTTTGACCTCGTTGTACTCCGCCGCAGGGCCAATCGAGCCGGGTTTCATTTTGGTCAAAGGCACGCCGGTGGAGGCGCCGCAGGTCTCGGTCATGCCCCACACCTCCAGCATGGGGACGCCCAAGGCCAAATACCATTTCACCAGATCAGGTGAAATGGGCGCAGCGCCCGTCACCAGAAAACGAGCGCGGTGGATACCGATCAACTTGCGCACATTGTTGAGCACCAGCCACTGGGCGATTTGGAACTTCAGCTTCAACCAGGCACTGACGGGTTGATCGGCCAGCACCTTGTCTGCAATCGTTGTCCCTACACCAATGCCCCAGGCGTAGGCGGCTTGCTGTACGGCACCCGCTTCTTTGAGCGAGATCATCACACCCGAGTAAAACTTCTCCCAAACACGCGGCACAGCGGTAAACACGGTGGGTGCAATCTCGCGCACGTTTTCTGGGATCGTCTCTGGGTTTTCAACAAAGTTGAGTTTGGCGCCTGTGTACAACGCATGGTATTCACCGCCCACCCGCTCAGCAATGTGGCACAGTGGCAGAAAGCACATGCGTTCGTCAGCAGCGGTTTGCGTGACCAGTGTGTTGTAGCCGCGCACCGTAAAAACGAGTCCTCCGTGGCTGTGCATCGCCCCTTTGGGTTTGCCGGTGGTGCCCGAGGTGTAGACCAAAATCGCCAAGTCTTGCGGTTGCACTGCGGCAACACGCTGCTTGATCGCATCTGGGTACTTAGCCAAATAATCCCGGCCCAGGGCACGTAAACCGTCCAGACTGATGATGCCCGGGTCTTGCAGGCTGCTCAAGCCTTCCATGTCAAACACCACAATTTTGCGCAACAAGGGCAGCTGGTCACGTACTTCCAACGCTTTGTCGAGCTGCTCGTCGTCCTCCACAAACAGCACCGTGGTTCGGGAGTCTTCACACAGGTATTGCACCTGGCTGGCCGCGTCGGTGGGGTAGATGCCGTTGGCGACGCCAGCTGCAGATAAAACGGCCAAATCGGTCCAGACCCATTCAACCACCGTATTGGCTAAAATAGAAGCACATTCGCCCTTGGCAAAAC
>JANPIC010000037.1:0-64254 GCA_031424795.1 Polaromonas sp.
TAAGCACACCATGACCCATATCGTTTCTGAATCCTGTATCAAATGCAAATACACCGACTGTGTGGACGTGTGCCCGGTTGACTGTTTCCGCGAAGGCCCGAACATGCTGGTCATCGACCCGGATGAGTGCATCGACTGCGCCGTCTGCATCCCCGAGTGCCCGGTCAATGCCATCTACGCAGAAGAAGACGTGCCAGCGGATCAACTCGCTTTCATCAAGTTGAACGTCGAATTGGCGCGCGCCGAAGGCTGGAAAAGCATCACCAAACGCAAACCCGCCTTGCCAGACGCAGACGACTGGAAAGACGTTAAAAGCAAGATTGGCTTGCTAGAGCGGTGATAAAAACCCCTCCTAGCCCCCATTTTTCAAAGTGGGGAAGAGGAAAAATTTCAACATGACCCAGCCTATCGCTACCCAAGCCCTCATCATTGGTTCGGGACCGGTGGGTTTGTTTCAGGCGTTTGAGCTGGGTTTATTGGGCATCCAGTCCCACATCGTTGATGCTCTGCCCTACGCGGGCGGCCAATGCATGGAGTTGTACCCCGACAAGCCGATTTACGACATTCCCGGTACCGTTGCCACCACAGGGCGACAACTGGTGGCCTCGCTGTTGGAGCAACTCAAGCCGTTTAACCCAACATTTCACCTGAACCAACAAGTCAGCACACTGGCGCGGCAGGCGGATGGACAGTTTTTAGTGGGAACATCGACCCATTCGTCCGCCATTCATCAGTCATTTTTGACCAACACCGTCTTCATCGCGGCAGGTGTGGGGGCTTTTCAACCAAAAAAGCTGACCGTTGCGGGTTTGGATGCCTTTGTAGGAACCCAGCTTTTCTACCGTCTGGATGCGGAAGCTGACGCTGCTGGCAAACAAGTCACCATCGTGGGCAGCGAGGATGCGGCTGTTGATGCGGCTATTGAGCTTGCCAGCGATGCATCAAAACGAATCACTCTGCTGCATCGCCGTGATGTGTTCAAAGCTGCGCCCGACAAGCTGGAAACGATGCGTCATCTGATTGCAGCCGGCAAGCTACAGCTTCGCATCGGACAAATCGCCGGTTTTGACGAACAAGAGGGTCAACTCAAAGCATTGCAAGTGACGGATGTGGATGGCAAAACTGCCCCGCTGCCAGTAGATACGCTGCTGGTGCTACAAGGTTTGTCGCCCAAACTCGGTCCAGTCGCCGATTGGGGACTGGCGATTGAGCGAAAGCAACTTGTTGTTGATACCGAGAAGTTTCAAACCAATGAAGCAGGGATTTTTGCCGTGGGCGACATCAACACCTACCCCGGCAAAAAGAAGTTAATTTTGTGCGGCTTTCACGAGGCGGCGCTGGCCTCGTTTGCCGCAGCGGCGCTTGTTTTTCCGGATACACCGACGCTCTTGCAGTACACCACCACCAGCACACTCTTGCACCAGCGCTTGGGGCTCGCACATTCGTAACGTCTGGCGACAACTGGTGGCTGAATAACGGCTTTTCAATCAAGTAAAATCAAGTCCAGCATGAGGCACTGCCTCAACATTCGCTCTTTCAACGTTCGCGCTTTTGCGGTCTAACTTTCCCTGATTTCTACATGTCCGTTAATTCCGCAGTCCATTCCGCAGTCAAACAGAAAAAGCACACACCCGAATCTTTTAAAATCAAAAGCGCCCACTTGCAAACAGTCGCTTTGATGATAAAAACCGCAGACTGGAACGCACTGGCCGCTGACCTGTCAGCAAAATTTGGCCCACTTGGCGAAAGTCCTGATTTTTTTGACCACGACGCGCTGATTCTCGATTTTTCAAACTTAGATGCCAACCTGCAGGTGCAGGATGTCGCACCTTTGTTGAAGGTGCTCAAAGCCTGTCGACTGGTACCCGTGGCAGTGCGCGGTGCCAATGCGGCCTGGATTGAATCTGCGCACGCTTTTGGTCTGGTAGAAGCGCCACTTGATACACCGCGTTTGAGTCCTGTCGTTGCTGCGACAACGGTGCCAACGCTGACCGAGATTGCTGCGCCAGAAGTCGTCATCCAAGATGTATCTCACCAAGCGAACCGTGAAGTTGCGGGCGCGACCACCATGGTGGTTGACAAGCCGCTGCGTTCTGGACAAAAAATCTATGCGCGTGGGGCCGACCTGGTCATTTTAGCCATGGTCAACCAAGGCGCAGAAGTGGTGGCCGATGGCAATATTCATGTGTATGCCCCCTTGCGCGGCAAGGCGATGGCCGGTGCCAGTGGCAACGTCCATGCACGCATTTTTTCGACCTGTTTAGAGCCAGAGTTGATTTCTATTGCCGGTATCTACCGTACCAGCGAGAAGCCACTGGCTGACGATGTGCGAGGCAAGGCTGCACAGGTACGTTTGAGCAACGATGGGCAGGACAAACTGCTCATTGAAGCGTTGAAAACTTAAAACCTAAAACCTTAATTTTTATACTTGAAAGACGTTTGACTTATGGCAAAAATCATAGTGGTGACTTCCGGCAAAGGTGGCGTTGGCAAAACAACCACCAGCGCCAGTTTTGCAACAGGCTTGGCTTTGCGCGGGCACAAGACCGCCGTCATCGATTTTGATGTGGGATTGCGCAACCTTGACTTGATCATGGGCTGTGAGCGTCGCGTGGTGTATGACCTGATCAACGTGATTCAGGGCGAAGCCAACTTGAACCAAGCGCTGATCAAAGACAAACAATGCGACAACCTGTACGTGCTGGCGGCTTCCCAAACCCGTGACAAAGATGCATTGACTCAAGACGGCGTTGAGAAGGTGTTAACTGACCTGGCCGCCATGGATTTTGAATACATCGTCTGCGACTCCCCCGCCGGTATTGAAACCGGCGCGATGATGGCGATGTACTTTGCCGACGAAGCGCTGGTGGTGACCAACCCTGAAGTCTCGTCGGTGCGCGACTCAGACCGTATTTTGGGCATGCTGTCGAGCAAAACCAAACGTGCCATTGAAGGCAAAGATGGCATCAAAGAACATTTGCTGATCACCCGCTACAACCCCGCGCGCGTGAACCAGGGGCAGATGCTGTCGCTGGAAGATATTCAGGACATTTTGCGCATCAAACTGATTGGTGTGATTCCTGAAAGCGAATCGGTGCTGCAAGCCTCCAACCAGGGTGTGCCAGCGGTTCACATCAAGGGCAGCGATGTGTCAGAAGCCTACAAAGACGTGATCGAGCGCTTTTTGGGTGCAGAGAAACCCATGCGGTTTACCGAAGCGCCCAAGCAGGGGCTGCTGAGTCGTCTGTTCGGGGGGAAATAAAGTGATGTCATTTCTGTCTTTTTTCTTGGGCGAGAAAAAGAAAACCGCCAACGTCGCCAAAGAACGGCTGCAGATTATTTTGGCGCACGAGCGCAGTGGTCGCAATGCCGCTGAGCCCGATTACCTGCCAGACCTGCAACGCGAATTGATCGCAGTGATCTGCAAATACGTCAAGATCAACCCCTCTGACATCAAAGTCAATCTGGAGCGCCAGGACAACCTGGAAGTGCTAGAAGTCAAGATCGAGTTGCCCGACTTGCGCTAGCTTACGCGGGTCTGCGATAAGCCAGACCATGCGTACCAATTTCACAGTTTTCACCATCAACTGATACGTTCTGGCACAAATTAGGGAAAACCATGCCCTATTGATGCAAGAAAGTACATACATTGGGCTTTGGTGTATCACAGCTATTGATCGGATTTACCTAAGATAGCCTCCTATCGGTGCACAACTGTCATCGATATAGCACCTTAACTTAAACCAGGAGATAGACTCATGAAATTGAAAGCTTCCCTCGCCATTGCTTTTGGCTTGATGGCCGGTATGGCACATGCTGCCACTGAAATCGTCGTGGCGACTGTGAACAACGGTCACATGATCGAAATGCAGAAACAAACCAAACACTTCGAAGCCGCTAATCCGGACATCAAGGTGAAGTGGGTCACTTTAGAAGAAGGTGCTTTGCGCGCTCGTGTCACCACTGACATCGCCACCAAAGGCGGCCAGTTCGACGTGATGACCATCGGTATGTACGAAACACCGATTTGGGGCAAAAAAGGCTGGTTGAAGGAGCTCAAAACAAGCGCTGCTTATGATGTAGATGACATGTTGCCAGCGATGCGCAATGGTTTGTCAGTCGGTGGCAAGCTGTACGCTGCTCCGTTTTACGGCGAAAGCTCGATGCTGATGTACCGCAAAGACTTGATGGACAAAGCTGGCGTGACGATTCCTAACAATCCTACTTGGGTGCAAGTAAGAGACGCTGCTGCCAAGATTCACAACCCTGCAGAAGGCGTTTACGGTATTTGCTTACGCGGTAAGCCGGGTTGGGGTGATAACGCAGCATTTTTGACTACGATGGCGAATACTTTTGGTGGTCAATGGTTTGACATGAAGTGGAAACCACAATTAGATTCTAAGCCATGGCATGACGCGATCACGTTCTACGTTGATATGTTGACCAAATACGGCCCACCAGGCTCTGCGAACAACAGTTTCAACGAAATTTTGGCTTTGTACAACGAAGGCAAATGCGGTATGTGGGTTGATGCGACTATCGCTGCGTCTTTCATCACAGATCCAAAGCAATCTAAAGTAGCTGACAAAGTGGCTTTCGCACAAGCACCAACCATGGTGACACCTAAAGGTGCTAACTGGTTGTGGGCATGGGCCTTGGCTGTTCCAGCGGGAACCAAGCATACTGCTGAAGCACAAAAGTTCATCGAATGGGCGACTTCAAAAGAGTACATCAACCTGATCGGCAAAGAAGTGGGCTGGGGCAATGTGCCAACAGGTACGCGCAAGAGCACTTACACCAACGAAAACTTCTTGAAAGCTGCTAAATTTGCTGCTGCTGAGAAGGCCGCGATTGACAGTGCCAACCCGAACGACAGCACGTTGCCAAAGAGCCCATACGTTGGTGTGCAGTTTGCCGCGATTCCTGAGTTCCAATCCATTGGCATTGCAGTGGGTCAGCAGTTGACTGCGGCATTGGCAGGAAAAATTAGCGTTGATGCAGCTTTGAAAGCTTCACAAGCAGCTGCTGAGCGCGAAATGAAGAAAGCTGGATACTACAAATAATGTAGCAGCTTAGGCAATAAATACGCCGGCTATAATCAAATTAGTCGGTGTATTTTTCAGTGTAGATACGAATAAATTCGTTAGGTATTTTAGCTAAATTTATTCACTGACGCACCTCGTCAATTGCATGCGAAGTGCGTCAGACGAATAATTTATTCACCCCTGTCGGGCATAGCACCATGAATCGTTTTTTACCCCGTTTATTGATGACACCCGCGATTGCCACGCTTTTCTTGTGGATGATCGTGCCGCTGGTGATGACCATCTACTTCTCACTCATCCGCTACAACCTGATGCAGCCAGAAGCTGTTGGTTTTATCGGTCTTGAAAACTTTGAATATTTCGTCACAGACCCCTCTTTTGGTGAAGCTGTGAAAAACACATTGCTCTTACTTGGCAGTGTGATTCTTATCACCGTCATTGGCGGTATCGCCTTGGCTTTGTTGATTGACGACCCGTTTCCAGGTCGTGGCTTGGTGCGTATTTTGTTGATTTCGCCCTTCTTCGTCATGCCCACCGTCAATGCTTTGCTGTGGAAGCACATGATGATGAACCCGGTTTACGGCGTATTGGCACAAGTTTGGCAGTTTTTTGGCGCGACACCGGTTGACTGGTTGACCGACTTCCCTTTGTTCAGCGTCATCGTCATGGTGTCATGGCAATGGCTGCCCTTTGCGACCTTGATTTTCATCACTGCCCTGCAATCCATGAGCCGTGAGCAACTAGAAGCCTCACGCATGGATGGTGCTACTTATTTGCAGCAATTGCGCTATTTGTACATCCCACATTTAGGGCGTTCTATCGCCGTGGTGGTGATGATCGAGATGATTTTCTTGCTCAGCGTTTTTGCTGAAATCTACACAACCACAGGCGGCGGGCCGGGTGATGCCAGTACCAACGTTGCGTTCTTGATTTTCAAACATGCTTTGCTGAGCTTTGATGCGGGTGTGGCTTCAGCTGGTGCATTGTTTGCTGTCGTGCTTGCCAATATTGCAGCCATTTTCTTGATCCGCATGGTCGGTAAAAACTTGGATAAGTAAATTATTAAGTCAATTAATAACAAAAAAAACACCATGACATCTGCACCTAAATCCACAATGACGCCCATGCTCGCACTGCGAACATTTGTAGCTTGGTTTTTCACATTACTGCTGTTCTTTCCTTTGGGATGGTTAGCATTGATGGCGTTTAAAACAGAGCTACAAGCTATCTCAGTACCGCCGCTGTTTATTTTTACACCCACGATGGAGAACTTCCATGAGGTGCAAGAACGAAGCGACTACATAAGTTACGCTTGGAACTCGGTGATTACCAGCGTCGCATCTACTGTCCTAGGTTTGGCTTTGGCAACACCAGCGGCATATTCCATGGCGTTTTTCAAAAGCAAGCGCACCAAAGACATTTTGATGTGGATGCTGTCTACAAAAATGATGCCGGCCGTTGGTGCACTTGTGCCTGTCTATGTGATGGCGCAATACTCGGGTTTGCTAGATTCACGTACGGCCTTGATTATCGTGTTCACCATGAGCAACTTGCCCATTATGGTGTGGATGATGTACTCGAATTTCAAAGACATTCCGTCTGAAATCTTGGAAGCCTCGCGTATGGATGGTGCCACTTTGTACCAAGAATTCCGCCATGTGTTGATGCCTTTGGCGATGGGCGGTTTGGCTTCTACTGGCTTGCTCTGCTTGGTTTTAAGCTGGAATGAAGCCTTTTGGGCACTGAATTTAAGCGCCGCTAAATCGGGCACTTTAGCTACCTTGATTGCCTCTTACTCTAGCCCAGAAGGTTTGTTTTGGGCCAAATTATCAGCGGCTTCTTTGATGGCGATTGCGCCTATCGTGGTCTTCGGCTGGTTCAGTCAAAAGCAATTGATCCAAGGCTTGACCTTTGGCGCTGTGAAGTAATTCAATTACTCAGCCTCCAAGTATTAAATTTACATTACAAAAATTGACACTAGAAAGTTTATATGGCTTATCTGCAACTAAAAAACGTCGAAAAATTCTTTGGTGAACACCGTGCAATCAAGGGTATTGACTTGTCCATCAATCCTGGCGAATTCGTTGTTTTTGTCGGTCCATCTGGTTGTGGCAAATCAACGTTGTTACGCTTGATCGCAGGCTTAGAGCAAATCGACGGTGGCACACTGGAGCTTGAAGGCCGTGACATTACAAACCTGCCTTCGAGCAAGCGTGATTTGGCAATGGTATTTCAAAGCTACGCCTTGTACCCACACATGAGCGTGTTTGAAAATATGAGCTTCGCTTTGAAATTGGCCAAAGCAGATCCAGCCATCATTCAAGAAAAGGTCACGCAAGCAGCGAAGATTTTGAATCTGACCGATTACTTGCACAGAACGCCTAAAGAACTCTCTGGCGGACAACGTCAGCGTGTCGCCATTGGTCGCGCCATTGTTCGCGCACCCAAGGTGTTTTTGTTTGACGAGCCTTTGTCGAACTTGGATGCAGCACTGCGTGGACAAACCCGTATTGAAATTGCCAAATTGCACCGTGACTTAGGCGCAACCACTGTTTATGTCACGCACGACCAAGTTGAGGCTATGACGCTGGCAGACCGCGTGGTGGTGCTGCGTGATGGTTTGATTGAGCAAGTGGGTACCCCGCTTGAGTTGTACGACAAACCAGCCAACCAATTTGTCGCGCAATTCATTGGTACGCCGCAAATGAATATTGTTTCCGTTGCAGATTTAACGCAAGTGGGCAACATTCCTGGTATCGCCGCGCCTGCTGATGGTTTTGTCGGTTTGCGTCCTGAAAACGTGATCCTAAGTACTGCTGGTCAAGGCCAATTTCAAGCAAAAGTCGAATTGGTAGAAGCCTTGGGCGCTGAAACTTTGATTTATGTGACAACAGCACGCGGCACGCAGCTGGTGGCACGGCAAAACACGCGTACACATCTGAGTGTCGGGTCTGACGTTGGTGTCAGCATTGATGTGGCAACTGCACACTTTTTTGACGCCAAAGGTCGCATCACTGCGGCAACCAAATAAGCAACATAAACTTATGACAACAGCGTTAGCACAACCTTTTGTGATGCTGCACTTGGGTGTGGGCTCGTTTCACCGAGCACACCAGGCCCTGTACATCCACAATTTACAAGTTTCTGGCGACCACAGCTGGCAACTGGCAGGCGGCAATATTCGCGCTGATATGGCCGACACCATGACCGCATTAGCAGCGCAAAATGGCGAATACACCTTGGAAACGATCACACCTGCGGGCGTGCATGATTACACGCGAGTGACAGCCATCAGCCAAGTTATTCCGTATGAACCTACATTGGCTTCGCTGATAGCAGTAGCTACCAATCCGGCAACCCGCATTATCTCTTTCACCGTGACCGAAGCGGGCTATTACCTTGACGCAAACAACGTGCTCGATACATCCATCAATGACGTATCAACTGATTTAGCACTGGCACGCAAACATGCACCTGGCAGCACCATTTACGGTGCACTTACCGCCATGCTGCGTCAGCGTATGCTGTCAAATAGTGGGCCAGTTACGCTGCTCAACTGCGACAACCTGCGCCACAATGGCGACCGCTCGCGCAGCGGTTTGCTGCAATTCATCAACTTGCTGGGCGATACTGAATTGCTTTCATGGGTTAATGCCAATACAACCAGCCCTAACGGCATGGTCGACCGAATCACGCCACGCCCAACTGCTGATGTCGCACAGCGTGTGCTACAAGCTACTGGCTGGGCAGATGCTGTGCCAGTGATGGGTGAAAGCTTTATCCAATGGGTGATTGAAGACAATTTCTGCGCTGATCGCCCTGCTTGGGAAAAAGTCGGCGTTGAAATGGTGGCTTCGGTTGCGCCTTACGAGGAAGCGAAAATTCGCTTGCTCAACGCTGCACACAGCTGTATTGCTTGGGCAGGCACTTTGGTGGGTTACCAATATATCCATGAAGGTACGCATGACGCTGCCATTCGCAAGTTTGCTTTTGACTATGCAACTGACGACGTGATACCCGTTCTGGACACACCAGAAAAACCTAGCTCGATTGATTTGGCTGCTTACCGCGATGTGGTGTTGGATCGCTTTGGGAATCCCGCCATCCGCGATACCAACCAGCGCGTGGCTATGGATGGGTACTCAAAAATTCCAGGCTTCATAGCCCCAACTATTCGTGAAAGACTAAGCCGTGGTGAATCCATAGCCAGTGTTGCTGTTTTACCAGCGCTCTTTTTAGCGTACTTGCAGCGCTGGCACACAGGTCAGATCGCCTACGTCTACCAAGACCAAGCCATGAACGTAGAAGCTGCTCACGTTATGTGCGAAGCGGCTGATCCCATAGCAGCCTATTGCGCGGATGCTGTTTTGTGGGGCGAGTTATCGAACGATGCACGGCTTATAGCGGCAATGCGTCAAGCATCGCAACTTGTTAATAACTTTATAGAAAATCACAAACCATGAATGAACGAGTGAATAAGCGTTTACTGAACCGACATGCCGTTTTAACAGGCGCTGGAGGTGGCATAGGGGCAGCCGTTGCCGCTGGCTATTTGCGCGAAGGAGCGCTTTGTAGCGTGGTGGATTTATCTGCTACTGCCTCTGAAGAAGTGCAAGGCTTGGCGGCTCAATACCCGGGCCAAGTCAAATACATCTCAGCCAATGTGACCAAATCAGTTGATATTGACCGATTGGTGCAAGAAGCCTGCGACGCGTTTGGTCCTATCCATATCCTCTACAACAACGCAGCTATTTTCGATATGGCGCCCTTGCTAGAGAGCGACGAAGCCATGTACGACAAAATGTTTGCAGTCAACGTGAAAGGCGCTTTCTTTGTCATGCAAAAGGTGTTGGCACACATGGTGGCGCACAACACGCGTGGTGCGGTGGTCAACATGGCGTCGCAAGCGGGTCGGCGTGGAGAAGCTTTGGTATCGCACTATTGCGCAACCAAAGCTGCCGTCATCAGCTACACGCAAAGCGCTGCGTTAGCGATGGCGCCGCACCATATTCGTGTCAATGGAATAGCGCCTGGCGTGATTGCCACGCCGATGTGGAAACATGTGGATGCGTTATTTGCTAAATATGAAAACTTGCCTTTGGGCGAGAAGAAAAAGCAAGTTGGTCTGGCTGTGCCTTTGGGCTACATGGGTGACCCGACCGACATTTGCGGCGCTGCCATTTTCTTGGCGAGTGACGAGGCTTCCTACATCACCGCACAAACACTCAACGTGGATGGTGGCAATGTCATGAGCTAAGGCTTATGATGTGTCTAGATCACATGATGCAATGACAAACTCAAAAAATCATTCAGCAACTTCAAACAGCGCGAAATCCACGCGAACTAAAGTGCGGCAACCGGAGCTGGAGGCGGATTACAACCGTAGTACAGCCTTAGGCTATGAGCCCACAAACGAGGTGGGATTTATCCGCTGCTTAGAGCACGGCTACCCTACGCCGCTGGCGCGCTGGCATTGTCATGAAGAGTATGAGTTGCACATGATCACGGCAACCTCAGGCAAAGCGTTTGTTGGCGATTGGATTGGGCAGTTCGAACCCGGTCACGTGGTGCTTTGTGGACCTAAATTACCGCACAACTGGATTTCGCTAGATATTCCTCCTGAAGGTGTTGAGCATCGCGATTTGGTGATTCAGTTTCAGCATGGCCCTATAGATCAAGCTTGTCAAACCATTCCTGAATTTGCAGAATTACTGCCATTACTGGAACGTGCGCGCCATGGCATTGAGTTTTTTGGTCTCTCAGACAGCGGGCAAGCGCATTGGCACCATGTGAAAGAGTCCAAAGGCGCGCGTCGCTTGGCTGCTTTTCTTGAGTTGATGACTGACTTGGCGCGCTGCACAGACTACCGCATGCTGTCTAGCGTGCAAATGCAAGGTGTGGACAATGCGGCTGAGTTGGATCAAATCAACATCGTCGTGAACCGCATCACGGAAAACATGGCCTTACCGCTAACTGCCGCGCAAATGGCAGACGATATGGGCATGAGCGAGACCCGGTTTTCACGCTTTTTCAAGCGTAGCACTGGTCATTCTTTCACCGATTTTGTGAACCAAGTCCGCATTCACCGCGCCTGCCAGTTGCTAATGAGTTCTGACCATTACGTTACCAACATTTGCTACGACGTTGGGTTCAATAACGTGGCAAACTTCAACCGCCGTTTTCTAGAGCTCAAAGGTACCACGCCCACCGAGTTTCGCAAACAGGCTGAAAATCGCTTTGGTGGCGCAGCTAGATAGCCCCCTTCCGCTAAACTAAGGCAATGAATGATTTGCCAAAAAAATTACCCTTAGCGGGATTACGCGTTGTTGAATTCACCCACATGGTGATGGGCCCCACCTGTGGCATGGTGCTGGCGGACATGGGCGCTGAGGTCATCAAAGTAGAACCGATTGAGGGTGATCGCACCCGCCACTTGCTAGGCGCTGGCGCAGGGTTTTTCCCCATGTTCAACCGGAATAAAAAAAGCATTGCCATTGACCTACAAAAACCTGAAGGCGCAGCTATAGCTAGAAAACTAGCCAACTCTGCTGACGTGGTTTTAGAAAACTTCAAACCTGGCACCATGGTCAAATATGGCTTGGACTATGCAAGTTTGTCGACAGTCAACCCAAAGCTCATCTACGTCGCCCACAAAGGCTTTTTACCCGGCCCCTACGAACACCGTACGGCCTTAGACGAAGTGGTGCAAATGATGGGCGGCTTAGCCTACATGACCGGGCGCCCCGGCGATCCGCTGCGCGCCGGCAGCAGCGTCAACGACATCATGGGCGGTATGTTTGGTGCGATTGGTACCTTGGGGGCGCTGGTGCAGCGTGGCATCACTGGCCGCGGTCAAGAGGTGCAATCTGCACTGTTTGAAAACAATGTTTTCCTGGTTGGCCAGCACATGCTTCAATACGCCATCACAGGTAAACCTGCAGCCCCGATGCCAGACCGTATTTCACCCTGGGCTTTGTACGACGTATTTACCGTTAAAAACAACGAGCAAATCTTCTTAGCCACAGTGTCAGACGCACAATGGCTCATATTTTGCGACGCCTTTGGCTTTGCCGACTTAAAAACTGATCCCCAATTAGCGACAAACAACGACCGCGTTCGCATGAGGCCAACGATGATGCCCGATTTACGTGCGCGTTTGGCTGCCTATACCGTCACAGAAATTGCGCAGATGTTTGAGTCAAAAGGCTTGCCTTTCGCCCCCATCACGCGACCAGAAGAGTTGTATGACGACGAACATTTGATTGCCAGTGGCGGCTTGGCAGACATCGTGCTGCCAGACGGCGGCCGTGCTGGACAAATCACCCAAACCGCACTCTTCCCCTTCACCATGGACGGCCAGCGCTTGGGCGTTCGGCTCAATCCGCCCACCAAAGGCGAGCATACGGATTCAGTTTTGCATGAATTAGGTGTGGATCCAGCCGCTATTGCTGCGCTTAGGCGGCTGAAAGCAATAGACTAATGCTTTAGCAATATTTTAGCTAAAAATGCTATATTTTACATAGCATACTAGGCAACAAATACTCTAACTACAGTCATTTTTCGAACGTAAAATCACTTACTTAACATTAACTGCGTTTTCGTGATTATTCACACCAAATAAAGTACGACAGTGCAACTATGTCGCTTCAAATACTGGTGTAATAGATGATTGACACTTTTCCTTGAATGAATCCTTCACAAAAAAACTCTTCTGTGCAAACCGCAACCCCAGCGCCTCCTGTTTTATGGAAAAGTTACCTCGCCTTCTTGGTGCCCATGATCATCAGCAACATGTTGCAGGCGCTGTCTGGCACCGTTAATAACATCTATCTAGGGCAAATGCTGGGCGTGGGCGCCATGGCTTCTGTCTCTGCTTTCTTCCCTGTACTTTTCTTTTTGATAGCTTTCATGATCGGTTTAGGTTCAGGCGCTGCCGTGCTAATTGGTCAAGCTTGGGGGGCGAATGAACATGACCGCGTCAGAGCCATTGCTGGAACGACTTTGATGGTGGGCTTGCTGGCAGGAGCCGTAGTCGCCGTTTTTGGTGGTGCGTTTACAGAGCCTATGCTGCGCTTGCTGGGCACCCCAGCGGATATTTTGCCTGGCTCTACCGCTTATGCGCGAATTATGCTGATAGCAGCGCCTGCCATATTCATCTTTTTGCTCATTACGTCCATGTTGCGCGGCGTGGGCGACACCAAGACGCCACTCTACATCTTGCTCATCTCCACAGCGCTCAGCATGCTGCTGACACCCGCACTGATTCGTGGCTGGCTAGGATTACCTCAATTAGGCGTCACCAGTGGTGCGTATGCTGCAGGCGCTTCGTTTTTAATAGCTATGGGTTGGGCAGTTTGGTATTTACGACGTGCTACTAATCCGGCCCATGGCGCAGCAAAACATGCTAGAAACACTGCCGTATTTTTGATATCGCAACCGCATGACAAGCACCCCTTAGCGCCAGATGCCTCGTTTTTAAAGCACTTGCGGATTGATAAAGTTATTTTGGGCAAGGTGCTGAAAATTGGCTTGCCCACGGGTTTGTCCATGATCACCATTTCGCTGGCTGAAATTGCGGTGCTCTTTTTGGTGAACCGCTATGGCTCGCAAGCAACGGCAGCGTATGGCGCGGTCAACCAGATCGTCAACTACGTGCAGTTTCCCGCCATATCTATTGCCATTGCAGCTTCAATTTTAGGAGCGCAGGCAATTGGCGCTGGTCGTGGGCACACGCTGGGCAATATTGCTAAAACTGGCATCATGCTCAACTTGGTGCTGACAGGTTCATTGGTCGTCATTGGTTTGATTTTTTCGCGCAGTATCATTGGCCTCTTCATCACCGACCATGCTGTCGTTGACATCGCCAAAACGCTTCTAGACATCATGCTGTGGAGCAGCGTCATCATGGGCATGTCCATGGTGCTGTCGGGGTTGATGCGCGCCAGCGGTGAAGTGGTCATGCCAACCGCTATCACCATGTTTTGCATCCTTTGTATTGAAATTCCGACAGCGTGGGCATTGAGTAATGTCTACGGCATCAACGGTATATGGGCAGCATACCCGGTCACGTTTTTGGCCATGCTGATGCTACAAACCACGTATTACAGACTGGTTTGGCGTAAAAAACCTGTCAAACGACTTTAAGTGTTTATTTTTCGAATTTGACTTAAAAATCACGCTATAATTTGAGGCTTATTCCTCGATAGCTCAGTTGGTAGAGCGCCGGACTGTTAATCCGTAGGTCCCTGGTTCGAGCCCAGGTCGAGGAGCCAAAATTAGTTAATGAAATCAAGCCCTTACGAGAAATCGTCGGGGCTTTTTTCATCAAGGGTTAAAGGTCATCTGCAAGGGGCATCTGTAAGGTCATTTAAATTGGTCAGCAAACCTGCAATTCTCTCCTTCCCAATCCGCACCGAATGCCCACCCGGTGCTTGCAACTGCGGGCGAGACACGCTTCTACAGAGTCTTGACGGCGACTTGCGCGTATTGCGATTGACAAGAGAGGATGAAAAGCAACTATTGCATCGCCTAGAAAACTTAAGCAGCCTCAGTGATCTGAAGCATATGGAAGTGCGAATGCAGCAGCAGCTTGGTATTCGACTAAGCATCAGCACCAGTTCTAGTGAGGTGCGTACTCTTCGTGGCATCACCATCTTGGTACACGAACAAACTGGTCTATGTAAGAAAACGCGCCAATCGATTCCCGCAGCGATCAAGAGAAGTTTGGAGCAAAAGCCTGAAATTGCTCACGAGATCTTGAATATTGGCAGCTTGTTTGAGGGCGAATGACATGCACGTCCTACAGCCAAAAATCCAACTGACTATTCAGGCACCAAAGCCTTGATTCCTTCAAACTGGCTTAAAAACACCTTCCCTTTAAAATGTTCAAAAAAGTCAGATCGCTTTAATGAGTCCATCACCGGGCCTTTGACTTCGGACAAGTGAAAGCTAACTTCTGAAGAGTTCAAACGATGTGAAATCGCGCTCAGGCTTTCTAAAGCGCTGGCATCGATCATATTGACAGCTGAACACATCAAAATGACGTGTTTTACTTCTGGTTTGGCGGCTACTTGCTCATAGATTTTGTCTTCTAAATAACCGGCATTTGCAAAATACAAACTCTCGTCGATTCGTAGCGTCAATATTGATGGATGGGTGATGACGTCATAGCGGTCTACATTACGAAAATGCTCAGTGCCTGGAACTAAGCCAACAATCGCAACATGCGGTTGACTGGTTCTCCACAGAAACAGAAGCAACGACAATGAGACGCCGACCAAAATACCTGTTTCAACACCTATCAAAAGCACACAAACAATGGTGGCAATCATGGAGGAAAAGTCTGATTTGCTGTATTTGAACGTGCGAAGGATGGCACCCATATCTACCAACGATAAAACAGCAACCACAATCGTAGCGGCCAGCACGGCCTGTGGCAAATACTGAAACAATGGCGTTAGAAACAAGGTGGCAGCAAGTATGCCTATAGCCGTGAATGCGCCAGCCAGTGGTGTTTCAGCACCCGCATCGTAATTAACCACAGAGCGCGCAAAACCACCCGTCACAGGAAATCCACCAGACATTGCGGCTGCAACATTCGACACACCCAGACCAACCAATTCTTGATTCGGGACGATGCGCTGCCTGCGCTTGGCTGCCAATGTTTGCGCTATTGAAATAGACTCAACAAACCCCACCAAACTAATAAGCACAGCAGCTGGCAACAAACTTGACCACAGCTTGTAATCAAATACTGGCATCGCAAAAGGTGGCATGCCAGACGGGATAACGCCCACTAATTTCACGCCCTTAGCGGCCAAATCAAAACCAACAACAGCCAAAATGGACAACACAATCACCAACACCGGCCCTGCCTTAGAGAGCAAATCAGCCGTTGCAGCTTTGATGCCAAAACGTACCAACAAGGGTTTCAGCTGCTTGCGAACCCAAAATAGAAATGCCAGTGAGATGGCGCCAATCGCCAATGTGTACGGGTTGATATTGGCAAAATTAGCTGAAATTGAGTGCAGCATATCGGGCAAAGTATCGCCCTCTGACTTCACACCCAATATATGTTTGAGCTGACTGGTTGCGATCAACATCCCCGACGCTGTAATGAAGCCAGAAATAACTTGATGGCTTAAAAAATTGGCAATAAACCCTAAACGCAGCAAACCCATGATGATCAACACCAAGCCAGACATGAGGGCCAAAATAACGGCTGCGGCAAGATACTCTGGCGAACCAGACACTGCGACTTTACCCAGCGCGGCTGCCGTCATCAAGGACACCACGGCAACTGGACCAACAGCTAAAGTACGACTGGTACCAAAAATAGCATACGCGACCAAGGGCAAGATAGATGCATACAAACCAATGTGAGCAGGCAAGCCCGCAAGCATGGCATAGGCCAAGCTTTGCGGCACCAGCATGATGGTAACGATGGCCGCAGCTACAAGGTCTTTCACCGCATCCGGCTTGCCATAATTGGGCAGCCACTCCAAAATTGGAAAGTACTTTTTCAGTCCAGTCATCATCTGTCTTCTGTTACCTTTACAACCATATTTAAAACTCTACCCCTCAAATGCCGGCTTCGCCATCCACTCTTTGCCTTTGAGCATCAAATCCCAATAGACCGGCGGCAAAATGCGCTCTTTCAAAATACACGCAAGATGGCTTGGTTGCGTTCCGTCTATCAACCAATCGGGGAAGCTGTGCATCAACTTGCCGTCGTATCCAAACTCCGCCAGCACAACTTTTCCGCGCTCAACAGTTAACGGGCAAGAGCCATAGCCGTCATAAATCGCGTCAGCTTGCTTGCTGCTGCCGATGTCTTTACAAATATTGTGCGCAAGCACCGGCGCTTGTTTGCGCGCCGCTACTGCAGTTTTTGAATTGGGGGTGTTACCACATCGCCCAAAGCGTAAACACCAGCGTAAGTTTTGTGTCGCAACGTCTTAGAATCAATACCCATACAACCTGCAGCATCTGCAAGCTTCGACGTTTTGATAAAGTCTGGTGCGCCTTGCGGTGGGGTAACATCCAGCATGTCAAATTCGGTCTCCACCATCGAGATGACACCCTCTGCATCCACCCGCTTGAACATCGCACAACGCGCTGCAACATCCACTTTCACCAACATATGCTGAAAATTCAACGCTGCGCCGTAGCGTTCAACGTAGGCCATCAGCGCAGGCACATATTCTTTGATGCCGAAAAGTACAGCCCCCGCCGTATAAAAATCGACATTGATGTCTTTCAAACAGCCGGTTCGCAGCCAATGGTCTGCGGACAAATACATCGCTTTTTGAGGTGCGCCAGGGCACTTAATCGGCATGGGTGCTTGCATAAAAACAGCACGACCTTTTTTGAGTTTTCTAACCAACTCCCACGTGTACGGCGCTAAATCAAAACGGTAATTTGACGTGACGCCGTTTTTACCCAAAGCATCGGTTAAACCCTCAATGCCGCCCCAGTTCAGCTGCAACCCTGCGGCTACAACCAGTGTGCTGTAAACGACCGTTTTGTCGCCCTCAAGCACCACAGTTTTATTGTCTGGGTCAAGTGCCGTGACGCCAGCCTGGATCCAACGCACACCATCCGGAATGACCGAACTCGTTTTCCAAACTGTTTGCTCTGCCGTAAAAACACCACCAATCATCACGATATCGTGCGCAAGCTTGTTAGCGTGATTTGCTGTTGACGATTGAGTGGAAGTTGGCGCGTTTGTGGACATGTGCAATCTCGACGTGTTGGGTGTATTTTATATGCAAATTATCACATATAAATATATTTAAATAAATATATACAATTCCGCAGAATCATAAACCTCACACGTTCGAGACAGCTACTGGTATTTACCCGCGTTTTCCGTAAACCAGTATCGTTTAGCGCTGTTTAGAGGAATTGAGTGCACGATATGCCTTCAGTCCACCACCAATGAATGAAGCATTAACATAACCCATAGCTCGCAGAGTGTCTGCAGACAGCGCACCCCGGTTGTAGGCGTTGCAGTAGCACAGGATGCGCGTGTTCAGGTCAGGTATGACGCTTTCAACGTTCATCTCCAGTTTGCCTCTGCTAACGTGCAGTGAGTCCGCAATATGATCCGCATCGTGTTCTTCTTTGTCGCGAATATCTAGTGCAATTGCACCTTCTCGCATAAGAGCATCGACTTGATCAGGGGCAACAGCTGCAACGCGCGACATAGCAGCATCGGCCAAATTTTGAAATTTTTCTGTGTATGCCATATTAGTCCTTTTTGATGCATATTCCATGCCTGTAGCCGGCGTATTTATTTCCCATTAAGCTATAAAAAATATAGCAAAAACACCTTGAAATCAAACTAGCAAGTTCTTACAAAGAAGTCCTACTCGCGCTCTACTTCCAAATAAGTGGCGTTGGCCAATTGAGGAATCCACACACCAGCATGCTTGAGGTGCGCAAACGGCTTGGCATCAAAGCTTTTAATGGCACGGTTCATATCTCCGTCACCCTCCACGGCTTTTTTCATATGCGCGCGCAGCGCCAATAGCAAATCGCGAGTTTGCAACTGTGCCGTTGCCAAGTCCGTGACTTTCCCATGTCCGGGTACGATCGTTAGGGGTTTCAGCGATTCAATCGCGGCAAACGATTCCAACCAGTTTTTAGACCGACTCACAGGAATCAGACCCAACACACGGTCAACATAAACCACATCTCCAGCGAACAATACATTTTTTTGCGGCAACCATGCCAACATATCACCTGGCGTATGACCACCATTGCGGTACTTGAGTTCTATCGCTACACCACCTAACTCCAGCTTTGCATCTTTGTCTTTGATAAAGCGAGTCGGTAAAGTGGGCACGGTGCCGTCAAGTCGCTCTTTGAGAACTTTGAGCCCTTCCATTTGTTCAAATGTGCGCGCTTTCATATCAGCTTCGGCATTTGCATGGGCGATGATCTCTATACCCTGCGCTTTGAAATAACCATTGCCTAGCCAGCGGTGATCTTGATCCCCTGTGTTGATGACCCACTTGATCGGTTGTGGCGTGATTTTCTGAACTGCTTTGTGAATTTTTTGAGCAATCTGAAAGCTAGAGCCACTGTCAATCAAAACCGCCCCCGCTGGGGTAACAATCAGTCCAATGTTGGCGTTCAAACCTTCATTTTCATAGTTGCGACCATCCGTATCACCGATGTAGGCATAAACACCATCCGACACGGGTTTGAACTCAACCTCTACAGCGTGTGCTGCGCTGGACATAAGAACAAGCGCCGTAATGAGTAAAAGTAGTCGGCGGATAAAGCGTGAAGTGATCAAAATTACTCCTACTAAACAGATGAGTGGTTGACTAATTTTATATGTGCACGTTACGACTTACGACGTCAATCACGCATACCCCACGAAAGGCCTTACCCGATCTACCTACTTACTTATAACGCTTCGCCATGTCATCCATCGCCACCGGTTTGATCTTGCTGCCCTGCCCTGCACAGCCGAAAGCTTCAAACCGCAGTTTCACAATGCCGCGCGCTGCGTTTTTGGCAGCAAGCAGGGCTTTGCGCGGATCAAATTCGCTCTTTTGCTGCGCAAACACCTGGCGCATCGCGCCCGTCATCGCCAGGCGGATGTCGGTATCGATGTTGATTTTGCGCACGCCACTCTTGATCCCGCGCTGGATTTCCTCCACCGGCACGCCGTAAGTTTCTTTGATGTCGCCACCAAACTGGCGGATGATGGCCAACCACTCCTGCGGCACGCTGCTGGAGCCGTGCATGACCAAATGGGTGTTGGGGATTTGCGCATGGATGGCGGCAATGCGGTCCATCGCCAAAATGTCGCCTGTGGGCTTGCGGGTGAATTTGTACGCGCCGTGGCTGGTGCCAATCGCAATCGCCAAGGCGTCCACCCCGGTTTGCTCAACAAAGTCTTTGGCCTGCACGGGGTCGGTCAACATCATGTCGTGGGTCAGCTTGCCTTCTGCACCTGATCCGTCTTCTTCACCTGCTTCGCCGGTTTCCAGCGACCCTAAACAGCCCAATTCACCCTCCACAGACACACCAATCGGGTGTGCCATTTCGCAGACTTTGCGAGTCACGGCGACGTTGTACTCGTAGCTGGCCGGTGTTTTTGCGTCTTCCATCAAGGAGCCGTCCATCATCACACTCATAAAACCCGAACGGATGGACTGGATGCACACTGCTGGCGACGCGACGTGGTCTTGATGCACCACAACAGGCACATCAGGATGCGTCTCAACCGCAGCCAGCATCATGTGGCGCAAATAGGCCTCACCCGCGTACTTGCGTGCGCCAGCGGAGGCTTGCAGGATGACAGGGCTGTCCGTCTCCTGCGCCGCTTCCATGATGGCCAAGATTTGTTCCAGATTGTTGACGTTGAAAGCTGGTACGCCGTAACTGTTGGCGGCTGCGTGGTCTAGCACTTGTCTAAGGGATACGAAAGCCATGAAAGTCTCCTGAAAGGTGTAAAAATGGTTGCAAACGTTCAAAAATGCTAAAATAAGGCATAAATACGGCCATAGCCAACGTATTTATTGTCTTAATTGCTATTAATTAAATAGCAATGAAAAATCTGCAATCACGCGATCAGGCTCGCACGATTCAATGGGCTGCCCCATGTTGTAGCCATACGGCAGTGCCCAAACGGCAATGCCCGCATTCCGCGCTGTAGCCACGTCAATGGATGAATCGCCCACAAACAAAGCGCGGTCTTTGGGTACATTGAATTGCGCCAAGCAATGCTCAATACCTGCCGGATTCGGTTTTTTAACCGGCAAGGTGTCGCCGCTGATGACTGCGTCAAACTGATTAGCCAGGTTGTGGACCTCCAAAATCGTCTGGGTGTAGCGTCCTTCCTTGTTGGTGACTACGGCAAGTTTCACGCCTTGCGCACGTAAAGTTGCTAAAACTTCGCGCACTTGCGGATAGAGATGACTACGCGTGCCACAGCGCTTTTGATAATTGCGGTCAAATTCGGCAGCTATGGGTTTTAAACCAGGTGATTGACGTATTTTTTCTTCACTGGTTTTGCCCACGAAAGACAGGGCTTGAATCAGCAACTCGCGTGTGCCGTGACCAATCCAGTTATTTACGAGTTCTTGCGACACAAAACCCATCTCGTAGTGAGCCAAGGTGTCGTTCACTGCATCACAAATCTCGGGGGCGGTTTCAATCAAAGTGCCATCCAAGTCAAACAAAATGGCATCGAACGGCGGCCTCTTTTTTGTAAAAGTGCTCATACAGTTCAGTTGCTGGATTTGATTATTTGCGCAGGTAAACGACTCTCCAGCCGCGCATCTTTACGCGAGATGAGTTGGCGCACTTCTTCGCAAACATGCTCCATCGTGATACCGAAGTGCTGATACAAGTCTTTGGCTGGCGCGGATTCGCCAAACGTGGCAATACCGACCACCGCGCCCAGGCGGCCCACGTATTTGCGCCAAAAGTCTGGGTGTGCCGCCTCCACCGCCACGGTGGGCAGGTTCAAGGGCAATACCTCGTCTTGATAGGCCTGGCTTTGGCGGTCAAACACATTGGTGCAGGGCATGGACACCACGCGGGTGGAGATGCCTTCAACGGCCAAAGCAGCATGCGCCTCCATCGCCAGCGAGGTTTCTGAGCCGGTGGCCACGATGATGGCTTGCGGCGGCTGTTGATTAGCACCCTCAGCCAAGATGTAGCCGCCTTTGCGAATCGCAGCCACCATGCTCACATCTGTCAAACGCGGCAGATTTTGGCGTGACAAGGCCAGTGCACTTGGCCCATCACGACGTTCAACCGCGCAAGCCCAGGCAACTGCCGTCTCCAAACCATCGGCTGGACGCCAAACATCCAGCCCCGGAATGATGCGCAACGACGGCACATGCTCGACCGACTGATGCGTCGGGCCATCTTCACCCAAACCGATACTGTCGTGAGTGAAAACGTGAATCACCCGTTGCTTCATCAGCGCGGCCATGCGGATGGCGTTACGCGAGTAGTCGCTGAAGGTCAAAAACGTGCCACCATAGGGGATATAGCCGCCATGCAGCGTGATGCCGTTCATGATGGCGGCCATGCCGAACTCGCGCACGCCGTAGCTCAGGTGGTTGCCCCACTGAAAAGCGCCCTCTTTCCCTTTGTCTGGGCCCGCTTTGACGCAGCCTTTGAAGTTTGTCAGATTCGAGCCTGTCAAATCCGCCGAACCGCCGAAAAACTCAGGTAACAAAGGAGCGAGCAAGTCCAAGGAATTTTGACTAGATTTTCGGGTGGCAAAAGCGTCAGGCTTGGCGGCGATAGTGGCAAAGACGTCATTGATTTGCGCTGCAAACTCAGGCAGCAAATCGCCCGCCATGCGGCGTTCAAACTCAGCGGCTTGTGCGGGATAAGCCGAGCGGTAGGCTTCAAAGCGGGTGCGCCAGGCACGCTCTGCCACTTGGCCGCGCTCGACCGCGTTCCAGGCAGTGGTAATGTCTGCTGGGATTTCAAACGGTGCTGCAGTCCAGCCCAGTTGGGCACGAGTTGCTGCGATTTCGGCAGCGCCCAATGCCGCGCCGTGCACATCGTGCGTACCGGCTTTGTTGGGCGAGCCTTGGCCGATGACGGTTTTGCAGCAGATCAGCGTGGGTTTGCCATCAGCGCGTGTGCTTTGGGCATTTGCTGCTTGAATGGCCGCATCAATCGCAGCCTGGTTGTGGCCATCCACTGCGGGGATGACATGCCAGCCGTAGGCTTCAAAACGCTTGGGCGTGTCGTCGGTGAACCAGCCTTCGACGTGGCCATCAATCGAGATGCCGTTGTCGTCATAAAACGCCACCAATTTAGACAGTCTCAAGGTGCCTGCCAATGAACAGGCTTCATGGCTGATACCCTCCATCATGCAACCATCGCCCAAAAACGCGTAGGTGTGGTGGTCCACAATGGCGTGGCCAGCCTGGTTGAATTCTGCCGCTAACAGTTTTTCAGCCAGTGCCATGCCCACCGCGTTGGTGATGCCCTGCCCCAACGGACCGGTGGTGGTTTCCACACCGGGGGTGATGCCCACTTCGGGGTGGCCGGCGGTTTTACTGTGCAACTGGCGGAAGTTTTTCAACTCATTCATCGGCAAGTCATAACCCGTCAAATGCAGCAAGGAGTAAATCAACATCGAACCGTGGCCGTTGGAGAGCACAAAGCGGTCGCGATCAGCCCACTGCGGGTTGGCGGGGTTGTGCTTGAGGTGGCGATTCCACAGCACCTCGGCAATATCGGCCATGCCCATGGGCGCACCGGGGTGACCGGATTTGGCTTTTTCGACCGCATCGACAGCGAGCATGCGGATGGCATTCGCCATGTCTTGGGCAAGTTTAGCGTCAGGCGTTTTGGTCATGGTCATCATTTCAATTGGTTCCTAAAGCACGTTTGCGGCGCTCCATCATTCGCCATACAAAGGGGGTGAAGATGAGCTGCATGGCCAATTCCATCTTGCCGCCAGGCACCACGATGGTGTTGGCGCGGGACATGAAGGAGTCGCCAATCATGTTTTTCAGATATTGGAAATCAATGCCCTTGGGCTTGGCAAAGCGAATCACCACCATGCTCTCGTCTGGCGAGGGAATATCACGCGAAATGAAAGGGTTGGACGTGTCCACCATGGGCACGCGCTGAAAATTGACATGCGTGTGCGCAAACTGCGGGCAAATGTAGTTCACATAATCGGGCATGCGGCGCAAAATGGTGTCCGTCACCGCTTCGGCGCTGTAGCCGCGCTGGTTTTTGTCGCGGTACAGTTTTTGGATCCATTCCAAGTTGATGACGGGCACCACGCCAATCAACAAGTCTGGGTACTGCGCCACATTGACAGTAGATGTCACCACACCGCCGTGCAGACCTTCATAGAAAAGCATGTCAGAGTCATTCGGCAAAACTTCCCACGGTGTGAACGTACCCGCTTCTTGTTTGTAGGGCTCGGCTTCTTGGGCGTTGTGCAGGTATTTGCGGCGCTGGCCGCTGCCAGTGCTGCCATAGTCGCGAAACAGGGCTTCGATTTCAGGGAACATATTGTTCGCCTCAGAGAAGTGGCTGAAATGCTGATCGTTGCTTTTTTCAGCCTCGGCCGCTCGGATTTTCATCTCCTTGCGGTCGTAGCGATGGAAGCTATCGCCTTCGATGATGGCCGCTGTGACGCCTTCACGCCGAAAAATATTCTCAAAGGTTCGCGTGACCGAGGTCGTGCCCGCACCGGACGAACCGGTGATGGCGATGATGGGGTGCTTTTCAGACATGGTTTGTCTCCAAGAGTTATAAAACAGGGTGAAATAAGCATCTAGCCGGCGTCATATTTGCCTGCTTAGCTGCTAATTTGATAGCAAATTAAATCGATTCAATCTCTGAACAAGCTGCGCTCGGCAAACAGGGGGTTGTTCAGCTCAACTCGGACAGGCTCTGCGTGGTAGCGCTCTATGCGCTCTACTTCATTTTTCGAGCCAAACACCAAGCCGATGCGCTGGTGCAGCGAGGTGGGCTGTACGCCCAGCATGGGCTTTTCACCTGTGCTGGCGCGGCCGCCGGCTTGCTCCATGATCATGCCCACGGGGTTGGCTTCGTACAACAGGCGCAGACGGCCTGGTTTGCAGGCATCTTTGGTGTCGCGGGGGTATAAGAAAACGCCGCCGCGCATCAAAATGCGGTGCGCTTCAGCCACCATGGAGGCAATCCAGCGCATATTGAAGTCTTTACCGCGAGAACCAGGTTTTCCGGCAAGACATTCGTCCACATAGCGTTTCACAGGCGCTTCCCAAAAGCGCGAATTGGAGGCGTTGATGGCAAACTCATTGGTATCCGCGGGGATTTGCATTTTGGGGTGCGTCAGCATGAATTCACCCAAGGTTGGGTCAAGCGTGAAGCCATTCACACCATCGCCTACCGTCAACACCAGCATGGTGGTGGGACCATACAAGGCATAGCCAGCTGCTACCTGCTTTGCCCCGGCTTGCAAGAAATCTTTTTCCGTCACGTCTCTGGCGTTCGTGGGACCACGCAGCACCGAAAAAATGCTGCCCACGGACACATTCACATCGATGTTGCTGGATCCGTCCAACGGGTCAAACACCAGCAGGTATTTTCCGCGCGGGTATTGACCGGGGATCTGGTAGGGCAAATCCATTTCCTCGGAGGCCATGCCCGCCAAGTTACCAGCCCATTCGGTGCGTTTGATGAACACGTTGTTGCTCAGCACGTCCAGTTTTTTCTGAGTTTCACCTTGCACGTTGACCGAACCGCCCGCCTCGGGTGCATGGTTGCCCATGACACCGCCCAACTCGCCAAAGGCGACTGCGCGTGCGATGGCTTTGCAGGCCAAGGCGACATCCAAGATGAGTGCGTTGAAGTCGCCACTGGCAGCGGGAAATCGGCGGCGCTCTTCAATCAAAAATTGCGTCAAGGTTGATCTGTTGGTTAATGGCATGCTGTACTTTCAGGATGTGTGATTCGTTGTCAGGTATTTGCGCGTATTTACCGAGCTGCCCGACGGCGCAACTCGTTCATCACCGTGCGATAGCCTTTGTCAGCATCCGGCGCCCCGAACACCGCACTACCCGCCACACAGGTATCTGCACCCGCTCTGACAATCTCGCCAATGTTGTCGGTTTTGACGCCACCATCGACTTCCAACCAGATGGGTTGACCACCGGCGGCCATGTGGGCATCAATGCGGGCACGGACTTGCTGGAGCTTGGCAAGTGTTGATGGAATGAACTTTTGCCCCCCAAAACCAGGGTTGACGCTCATCAATAGCACTATGTCCAGCTTGTCCATCACATGGTCTAACCACTCAATCGAGGTGGCGGGATTCAGCACCAAGCCTGCTTTGCAGCCCAATTCGCGGATCACGGACAGCGTGCGATCCACGTGTTTGGACGCTTCGGGGTGAAAAGTGATGATGTTGGCACCGGCTTTGGCAAACAGCGGGATGATGCTATCGACCGGTTCAACCATCAAATGCACGTCGATAGGAATGAAAATATGCGGACGAATCGCTTCGCAAACCAGTGGGCCGATTGTCAAATTGGGCACGTAGTGGTTGTCCATCACATCAAAATGAACCAAATCTGCACCGGCGGCTTCGATGGCGCGGACTTCTTCGCCTAAACGAGAGAAATCTGCAGAGAGGATGGAAGGAGCGATGCGTAGCGGTTTTGCGATGTTAGCCATGTGTGCCATTGATGAGGTTATGTATGAAGTGATTCAATGACTATTGAAAGTTAATATTTTTTAGCTTGCCCAGTACGACTGGTGCCACTCTTTGAGCAGCGGCACATTCAAACCAGACAAATCATTGACCACGCGCATCGCGTCGCGGAAATCATGGTGCGCTGTGAATTGGGTCGGGGTGATGACAGTTGCCAAGCCTGCCGCAGTGGCAGCGCGCAGCCCATTGCTGGAGTCTTCAAACGCCATTACTTCTTGTGGCACCAACTTCAAGCTATCTAGCATTTGCAAATACACCTGCGGGTGCGGCTTTTTCAGCGGTGCGGTAGAAGCGTCACCAATGGCCAGGAAGTAATCCCGCCAGTCGATGCCAATCGCTTTGCGCAGCAAGGCCGAAATATTGACAGGCGAAGTGGTGGTAGCAATAGCTAGGGACAAACCTTGCTCAAACGCGTTGTTAATCAGCTTCAGCACACCTGGGCGCAACACCACAGCGCCGTCGCTCACAGCATGCTCGTATGCGGCGGTTTTCAGCTCATGCAAACGGTTAATGGTGTCTTGCACGGCCAAATTGCCCACTTCGCGCATATCTGGATGCACCGTGCGCCAGTGGTACAAGATGCGCTCTTTGCCGCCAGATATCTCTAAAAGCTCGGTGTAAAGCGCCTCGTCCCAATGCCAATCCAAGCCAAACTCCTTGAACGCACCGTTGAAGGCAGCGCGGTGCGCTGACTCGGTGTCTGCCAAGGTGCCATCAACATCAAATATAAGTGCTCGTAACATAGTGGGGTTGACTTTAGCGAGCATCACACATAAACTCAAATAACATTTATTTTTTAAATCATCAGATTTTTCTGATTTGTTTAATTCAATTTATTTTGTTGAATTTGCATAACACTTAGTAGTAAGCACTTAACACCTGAAGCCTCGCCATGATTCACTACACGCTTAAACAGATCCAAACCTTCATCGAAGTCGCCCGCGAACGCTCGGTTTCCAAGGCAGCAGAGCGGCTGTTTGTGACGCAGCCCGCCGTGTCCATGCAAATCAAGCAGTTAGAAGACACGTTTGGGCTGGCCTTGATTGAGCCTTCTGGGCGCAATATTCGCCTCACCCATGCGGGCGAAGAATTTTTAACCCACGCGATTGGTGCGATTGGTCAGTTCAAAGACTTGGAAGCCAGCATGGCAGAGCATGTGGGCAACAAAAAAGGCAGAATTGACTTGGCCATTGTCAGCACCGCCAAATACTTTGTGCCCATGCTCTTGGTGCGTTTCAGCAAACTGCTACCAGATATCGATGTCAAACTGCGCATTGATAACCGCGAAAACATCCTGGGCATGCTGTCACGCAACGAGGTGGATTTGGTCATGATGGGCCGCGCACCCAGCACGCTGGAGTGCGAGGCAACGCCTTTCGCCACCAACCCACAGGGCTTTGTCTGCGCACCCGATCACCCCTTGTCACGCCGCAAAAGAGCCGCTTTTGATTTACTCAAAGATTACCCCTTCGTCGTGCGCGAGCAAGGCTCTGGCACACGTGCTTCCATGGAACGGCTGTTTGCACAGCACGATATCCCCATCAAAGTCGCCATGGAAATGCCAAGTAATGAAACCATCAAACAAGCTGTGATGGCGGGTATGGGAATGAGCTTTTTGTCGCTCCGAACCGTCCGGCACGAGCTGGCAGCGGGTCATTTGGCGCTCGTAGATATCACCGGCATGCCGATTGTGGGCAATTGGTACGTGACCCATTTGAAGCAAAAGAAGCTGTCACCTGCTGCCAAAGCGTTCAAAGGCTTCTTGATTGAGCAAGCCGGTGCCTTGATTGATTCTTGGGCATAAAATTGACACCTAGCCGGCGTATTTATTGATTAAGTAGCTATTAAATTTATAGCTAAATTAGCTATTATGTAACGTCTTAAGCGCTTCAATCGATACTTCTGAGCTTGCTTTAACCCGGCACTATGGTTAAAGCAAAAAAATAAGAGAAATCTATAATCATCAGTAAATTCTGATTTATTTAAAAATAAATTTTAATATTACTTATGAACAAATCCTCCTACGATTGCATCCAGAACCCCAACCGCTAGCTTAAACACAGCGACAAAGGGTGTCTAACGACAAACCACTCATGTGGCTTGTTTTTGTATGCAACGTTTTCAAAGAAGGAGTTTTTATGGGCGATACGCTAATTACCGATGCCAAAACGCGCTACACCGCTGGTGTGCTGAAGTACAAACAGATGGGTTATTGGATGCCCGACTATGTACCCAAAGATACCGATACATTGTGTTTGTTTCGCATTACCCCTCAAGACGGCGTAGACCCAGAAGAAGCAGCAGCAGCCGTTGCAGGTGAGTCTTCAACCGCTACCTGGACAGTTGTATGGACGGATCGTTTAACAGCCTGTGATCAATATCGCGCAAAAGCTTACAAAGTCATTCCTGTGCCAAACACGCCAGGGCAGTATTTTGCTTACGTAGCCTACGACTTGATTTTGTTCGAAGAAGGCAGCATCTCGAACATGACGGCCAGTTTGATTGGCAATGTGTTCTCGTTTAAACCACTCAAAGCCGCGCGTTTAGAAGATATTCGCCTGCCAGTAGCCTACGTGAAGACCTTCAAGGGACCACCAACGGGTTTGATAGTTGAGCGTGAGCGTTTGGATAAATTTGGTCGCCCGCTGTTGGGTGCGACTACCAAACCTAAGCTTGGTCTGTCAGCCCGTAACTACGGTCGCGTGATTTACGAAGGCCTCAAGGGTGGTTTGGATTTCATGAAGGATGATGAGAATATCAACTCTCAGCCGTTCATGCATTGGCGTGATCGATTTTTATATGTGATGGACGGCGTGAATAAGGCGCAAGCTGTAACGGGTGAAATTAAAGGCTCATACCTCAACGTCACTGGCGCGACGATGGAAGACATTTACGAACGTGCAGAATTTGCCAAAGAGCTGGGTTCTGTGGTGATTATGTTGGACTTGGTGATTGGTTGGTCTGCCATTCAGAGTATGGCCAACTGGGCGCGTAAAAATGACATGATCGTTCACATGCACCGCGCAGGTCACGGCACGTATACACGCCAGAAGAACCATGGTGTGAGCTTCCGCGTGATAGCCAAGTGGTTACGTTTGGCTGGCGTTGACCATCTGCATACTGGTACTGCCGTTGGTAAGCTGGAGGGGGATCCAATGACGGTGCAAGGTTACTACAACGTTTGCCGTGATAGCTATACCCATACTGATTTAGCACGGGGTATTTACTTTGATCAAGATTGGGCCGACACCAAAAAAGTCATGCCTGTTGCATCAGGTGGCATCCACGCTGGTCAAATGCATCAACTTTTAGACTTGTTTGGTGATGATGTGATCTTGCAGTTCGGTGGCGGCACGATCGGCCATCCACAAGGCATTCAAGCCGGTGCGGTGGCAAACCGAGTTGCTCTGGAAACCATGGTCAAGGCGCGCAACGAAGGCAAGGACATTAAAAACGAAGGTCCTGAAATTTTGAAGAAAGCAGCACAAACATGTGGTCCTCTCAAAGCTGCCTTGGATACGTGGGGTGACATTAGCTTCAACTATGCATCGACTGACAGCAGTGACTATGCCAATACGCCTAGCGCATCTAACTAATTCAAATTTTAGAAACTGGAGAACACTATGTTAACTAACCCAACTGGTCGCCTGACGCAAGGTCAGTTCAGCTTTTTACCTGACTTGACCGATGCAGAAGTAACAATGCAAATTGAATATGGCCTTAAAAAAGGCTATGCATGGAGCATTGAATACACCGATGACCCGCATCCGCGCAACACATACTGGGACATGTACGGTGCACCGATGTTTGATATGAAAGACGCGGCAGGCGTTCTGATGGAATTGAACGCTTGTCGCAAAACTTTTCCATCACACTATATCCGCATCATGGCTTTTGATTCGACACGCAATATTGAATCAATTGCGATGAGCATCGTCGTGGGTCGTCCTAAGAATGAACCTGGTTTCATGCTTGAGCGTCAAGAGGGCAAAGGCCGCAATATGGTTTACACAACGCGCAGCTATATTGCAGATAAGCCAGAAATGGAACGCCAGTAATTCATTACTGCGTTTTAATAGTTATTAAAAAAACAAGGCCCTTATGTACGCGATTCCAGGCAGCACCAGAACGAGCAGCACCAACACTGATCAACCGGAGCAGGTAGTCAAGGCAGAAGTCAGCGCCATTGATAAAGCGAGAACAGTTGAACAAGTGTTAGCCGGATCTCAAGTCGAGTCTGTATTAGCAGAACTTGACGCCGATTTGGTGGGACTAGCGCCTGTAAAAAATAGAATCAAAGACATTGCGGCCTTGTTAGTCATTGATAAATTACGTATAAATTTAGGTTTAACCTCGCAAGCACCTAGCTTGCACATGTCGTTTACTGGGAATCCAGGCACCGGTAAAACGACGGTAGCCATGCGGATGGCAACCATCTTGCATAAGCTAGGCTATGTCCGCAAGGGGCATATGGTTGCCGTTACGCGCGACGATTTGGTAGGTCAATACATCGGCCATACCGCACCGAAAACCAAAGAGGTGCTAAAAAAAGCAATGGGGGGCGTGTTGTTTATTGATGAAGCCTATTATTTGTACCGACCAGAAAATGAACGTGATTATGGTCAAGAATCGATAGAAATTTTATTGCAAGTCATGGAAAATCACCGCGACGACTTGGTTGTGATCTTGGCAGGCTACAAAGATAGGATGGACACTTTTTTTCAATCAAACCCAGGTATGAGTTCACGCATAGCCCATCATCTTGACTTTCCAGATTACAGTGTCGATGAATTGACTGTGATATCGAAAAAAATGCTAAGAGAACAAAATTACCAGTTTGGCGAAGATGCTGAAGCTGCATTCGTCAAATATTTGGGCTTGCGTATTGCTCAACCACACTTCGCCAATGCGCGTAGTGTTCGAAATGCCCTTGACCGCGCTCGATTAAGACAAGCAAGCCGACTGTTCGCGGATCGAGAAAAAGTGCTCACTGCTATCGATTTAACAACCTTGAACGCCAGTGATTTCTTAGCAAGCCGTTTATTTATTAACGAAAACAATCATTCAGCATCTTGATGGATTCGTCATCAGGACTCGCGGAAAACTAACCCTGGTCAAATTGGCTCAAAATGAACTGAGCGAGCCTGTCTAGCAACACTAATAACCATCGCACTAGTCTATTAGAGGCTATCTTTTCTACGAATAGAATTTCGTAGAAATTTTTTAGTTTACCCCCTAGGGTATATACGCATGTTATTTAGATAATTTTTAATATATCTTTATATCGTATTTGAATTTAGCTGAATAGGTCAACTAAAACAAAAAAATACAACCATATATCGAATAACGGAGCGAGACATGATCAAGAAAAATAGCTTTGTGGGATGGATTGCGATTGCTGCAATAGCGACTTTGACAGGATGCGGAACCATTGGAACTTTAAGCAAATTAGAAAACGGTGCGGGTGCGGAAGCGAGTCGCATGTGGGATAGATGGATTGAGGGCAACGGTGACATCGCTGTTGCCACGACGTGGGAACGTAAAGTCAAGCCCGGTGTCACCGTCAAGGATATCGAAGGAATTTTGACGCAGGTTTCCTCTGAAAGAAACATGCGTGATGTTGGTGTGCTGCCACTTTCTAAAGAACTGGCGGCACGCTCTGGCAAGAAAGAAAAACTATTGACGATTTATTCTTTTTGCACACCCACAACGGCGCGCATGATGACGGACTTCAGTCCGCACATGGCCGCATATATGCCATGCCGCATATCTTTGGTTGAACAAGATGATGGCAGTTTGTGGCTCTACACCTTGAACATGGACATGATGGTCAAGATGGGACGGAAATTACCGTCTCCACTGAAGGAGGAAGCCATGAAAGTACGAGACACCATGTGGGAAATGATGGAACGCGCGTCAAAAGGCGAAATTTAAAGTCCATAAATCCAACGAAAGATCAAGATATGAAAAGCATGAAAACATTTCGCCATCTCGCCGTACTGGCTGCCATTGGCGCTCCATTGACGTCTGCCCTTGCGACTGATGGTTATTTCTCTCACGGAACAGGCATGAAGGCAAAAGGCATGGGAGGCGCATCTGTGACCTCCACTGACAACACGTTTTCAGGCGCGAACAACCCAGCGGCAGCGGCCTTTGCAGGTAATCGTTTTGAGGGGGGTGTCGATATCTTTATGCCAGACCGTGGCATGAGCCGCACTGGCGCAGGGCCTCTCAATGCGGATGTCTCCAGTGACAGTAAAACCTTCTTTATCCCAGAACTGGGGTATAACAAAACTGTCAGCGACAACATCAGTACGGGTGTCACTGTCTATGGCAACGGTGGTATGAACACTGATTATGCTGGCGGTCAAATCAACTGCGGGCAAGGAGCTGCCAACGTTTTATGCGGCGCAAACGGTCTAGGCGTTGATTTGATGCAGCTGGTCGTTGCACCAACCGTGGCATATAAGTTAAATGCGAACCACTCTGTTGGTATTTCGCCTTTATTGGTGTATCAGCAATTCAAAGCAAAAGGATTGCAAGCTTTCGCGCAAAACTCTGGAACTCCAAACAACGTAAGTAACACGGGTACAGACAGCAGTTCAGGTGTTGGCGTCCGACTTGGATATTTAGGAAAACTCAACGACAGCATTTCAATTGGCGCTTCTTACGCGCCGAAAATAAAAATGGGTAAGTTTGAAAAGTATTCAGGCCTCTTTGCAGACAAAGGTTCGTTTGATATTCCTGAAAACTACACGCTTGGTATTGGCTTCCAAGCGACGCCAACCGTTAACGTCGCATTGGATTATCAACGCATCAATTATTCTGGCGTGACGTCAATTTCTAACCCAAGCACCAACCGTGTCCCTCTAGGTTTTTCCGGTGGCCCCGGTTTTGGTTGGTCAGATATCAATGTATTTAAAGCTGGCGTGCAATGGCAAGCAACGCCAGTGCTAACGCTACGAGCAGGTTTGAATATTTCAGACAATCCTATCCAATCTAGAGATGTGTCATTTAACATTGTTGCTCCAGGCGTGACAACGATACACATAACTTTAGGTGGAACTTATGCATTATCCCCAACCACAGAGCTAACTGTTGCTTACATGCATGCGCCAAAGAAATCTGTATCGGGGCAATCGCTTTTGGCCGGGACTGAAACGATTCGCATGTCTCAGAATTCTCTGGGCATACAGTTTGGTATGAAGTTTTAAGCAAAAAACAGCCGCAAAAATTTATTCTGCGGCCGCCTAAAAGAAATCTGTGGTTTTACTTAAATTTGTAATGATCACGATTAAGTACTGCTGCAATAGACGTAACCTCATCCGGAAATATTCCCAAATTCATTTCAGTATTGCATTGATCGACCATGCCACGCAAGAAACCGGGTGTGTTGATTCGACCTAATGGTTTATAGATCGCAGATCCATTGCCACCAACCTTTTGAACATGACAAGCGGTGCATTTATGCTCCTCGATCAGTTTTTCGCCTAACTTAAGATCTGCACCTTTAAAGATTGATGGCACTTGCGAATACGCCATTTCACAAACCAAGAAGGCAAATATGAAAAATATCTTTACCTGTGTGTTTTGCATATGAACCCTTATACCAAAATTTACAGTGTGTCTCATAAGAACTCAATACTCGAGAAAACGGCCTAAAGCCATAGCACTTCACCGCCGTCACAAAAAGTGACTATCTCAAGCCTAAATCACGCGCTATCGCGGCTTGCGCAATGCGTATGCGCTCATCAAGGTACGTGCCGTAGAAGTCTGAGGTTGATCCACCAGTGAGTCGTGGCACAACCTCTCTACCCTCTTTGCCTAAGAATAAGATAGTTGGAGCCACTTTGACACCCCATCCACGTATCAATTGATCTTGCGTCAGCACATTACCACGTGCATCTACTATAGATGTAAGATGGCGAAAGTTCACTTGCACGACGGGAATCGATTGCTCATTCATCAGTGGAAGTAGATAGTTTTCTCTCGCGATTATGCAAAAAGGGCAGTTATCTAGACTTACAAATACGATCAGTGGAGATGCCGATTTTTGCGCTGCAAAAATTTCAGCCTGCAATGATTTTGCAGCAGGAATCTCTCTCAAAGATGCGGATAAAGCATCTAATGAACAAAGTCCAGCAACAATTGCGCCAAAACGAATTTGGAAGCTTCGACGTGTGAAATTACTTTCACGCATGACGGTGACTCAAACGCATGATCATTTTTTCTTATCCAACAACTGCAAGTACGTGTTGTAAGCATTCATTCTGTTTGCGAATTTGAACATAGGCATATTTTCAAATCGACGCCAATCTGTCGTTGCGTAAGCCTCATCGAATAGCTCTAACTCTTCCACGGCTTTACCCATATTTTTTCTGAGAAATACCAAATAATCACGCAGCAGTTCAATATCCGCATCGGCACTTTCAGACGCAGGACCGTGTCCTGGAATAGCGACAGTTGCTTTGAAGTCCAAAAAGGAATTTAAGGCTAGTATCCAAGGGCCTGTATCTGCTGTTGAACCAATGAAAGGCAGACGCCCCCTAAAAAGTAAATCCCCAGCAAACAATACCTTGTCTTTTGGGAAGAATATAACGACATCTTCAGGTGTATGCGCAGGACCAACGGGTTTAACAACCAATTCAATACCTGCTAAGGTGAGCTTAGTTTCGCTCGATATCCAAATATCCGCTTCTATTAACTTTGTATTTTCGTTCACCCAAGGTGGAAGTTCAGCACGTGATGCCGACAATCTTTGCGTCGCTGTTTCTGAATTTAAATACTCTTTCGCTGCAGGATGAGCAATTATTTTTGCTCCGATCTCTTGAAACACTTGCAAACCATAAATATGATCTGCGTGGTAATGGGTGACGATAACGTGGGTAATTTTCTTTTTACTAACTTTACCGATAGCTTCGACCAAAGCGTGCGCCAAAGCTGGTGAACCTAGTGCATCAATAACAACAATTCCGTCTGGCCCAACAATGAAGCTTGCATTCGAAATGAAATTTTTATTTTGTACGCTTCCTAGTGCTGTCAAGCCTTCGACATACCAAACGGAGGGACTGACTTGCTTTGGTGTTAGTGCGATATCTTGAATATTTTGAGCATGGGCACTGGAGATGCAAAGCGTGAAAATTACTGTAAATAAAAACCGAGAAAATGTCATACTAACGAGCTACGGTTTAATATAGGCGTACTTTTCACGTGATTGCAGCTGCCCAATTCGCGCCACTCCTGAAGGTGTAAATTCTGCATCTAATATAAATTGATTTTTATTTAAATTTCTATTTTTGAGCGTGATCTCACAAACTTCAAACTTTACACCCCTAGATTTCAAATCACTAACCAAAGCCGAATAGTCAATATTCGGATTTGCTTTGTCTTTAGCGCCTTCCATCAAAAAATCGACCCCGTTTGCATGCGTCACTACCGTGATTTTCGTATCTGGCGCAACATCTAAGTGATTCCGAACATTACGCAAACCTTTTGTTGCTTGTGTCTCAGCGTTATCAATGTGATAGACCGCTTTGTCTTGTGCATAAACAACGCTCACATTCATAAGAAAAGCTACACTCATGACCCACATTTTCAGCATTGACTTCATACTTGACTCCTGATTAAATTTACAGAACTACGCCCGGATTGCCATCTAACCCAAGCAGTTTCGGGTTGTAGAGTTTGATAGGTGCAATTGTCTTTTTATCTTTCAGATAAGTTTCAACAACTTCCCATGCTGGCGGACCAGCATTTTTACTGGCTTCTTGAACAGGTGCCCAACCTGCAACTTTATATGTTTTGCTAGCGTCCATCAGCTGGCCGCCAAATCGCATGTCACTGATGCGTGAGCCAGCTTTACCGGCTGGATCACAGGTGTAAGTCATGCCCCCCGTTCGCACCATGTCACCGCCCTGCTGGTAATACGGATCAGGGTTGAATAAGTTGTCGCAAACATCTTCTAAAATCGTTTTAATGGCTTCACCGCTCAAATCTGACACTGTCGTCCAGGGATAGGTAATAGCTGTTTGATCCATGACGTGTTCACGCGTGATGGCTTGCCCAGACAATAACGAAGTTCCCCAACGGAAGCCTGGCGAAAACGCAATTTGAGCACCACGAACATTGATGAGTGCGTCAGTAATCAGCTGATCAAACGTGCCATTGAAATTGCCCCGACGGTACAACACGCCTTCTGTAACCGCTAATTTTTCAGTCAATTTAGACAGGAAAGGCGCACGTACTTTGTCTATCAATGCGGCCATTTCTTTGTCCGCAGGCAGGAAATTTGCAAAAATTGGAAGTAGTTTGTAATTAATATTGACAACTTTTTTGTCACGAACATCAAGATCAAGCACTCCTAAAAATTTACCATTGCTACCGGCATTGGTCACCAGTGTTTGACCACCCGTATTTTTAACCATCGTTGGCACGGGCACGCCATCATGGGTATGACCTCCCAAGATGACGTCAATACCTGTCACGCGTGACGCCATTTTCAAGTCAACATCCATACCGTTGTGAGACAACAGCACCACGGCTTGTGCGCCTTTTGCACGCGCTTCGTTGACTGTTTTTTGCATGTTTGCGTCTTGAATACCAAACGTCCAATTTGGCACTTGCCAGCTCGGATTAGCAATCGGCGTATACGGGAAAGCTTGGCCCACAATCGCTACCGTCACACCGTTCATTTCTTTGAGAACATAGGGTTTAAAAACTGGATCTTCAAAGTCTCTGGTCTTTACGTTTTGCGCCACAAAATCAATCTTGCCAGCAAAGTCTTTTTCGATGATTTCCATCATCCGCTTTTCACCGTAGGTGAACTCCCAGTGCGCCGTCATCACGTTCACGCCCAGCAACTTACAAGCGTCAACCATGTCTTGCGCGTTCGTCCACAAACTAGTCGCACTACCCTGCCACGTGTCGCCACCATCTAACAGCAATGCACCTGGTCTGTTTCCGCGCAATTGTTTTACCAATGTAGACAAGTGCGCGAAGCCGCCTACTTTGCCGTATTGCTGCGCAGCACGCTCAAAGTCTAAATACGTGTGAGCGTGTGCGTTCGCACTGCCAGCCTTTAAACCTGCATACTTCAGCAAATGCTCTCCCACCAAGTGCGGCACGTTACCCGTCATGCCCGCGATACCAATGTTGACACTGGGTTCGCGGAAATAAATGGGTAAAAGCTGAGCATGGCAATCTGTCATGTGCAATAAATGGACATTCCCAGTCTTGGGCACGTTGTAAAGCTGATCGGCTTCTTGCGCACTGGCCTCACGACCCAAAGGGAAACCAGCGACGACGGCAGCAGTCAAAACGGATGTAAATTCACGACGCGATAAATTCATGGTGTGCGATTTGCTGACTAGAGCTTAGAGAAATAAACGGGTTAAATGAGTAGCTGAATGGTTTTATTTATTCACTGGTGATTGCGGATCAAGCAATAGCGCCATGACATCTTTGAGCTGCGTATTTGTCAAAATTTTGGCATCACCAAAGCGCGGCATACTGCTGCACAGATTTACAGAATGGGTATTCCAAAGTCGTGCCCAGGTGTACTTAACAATCGCTTCCGACTCAGCTGCATTCGGGTCTTTGACACCGCGGTTAACACCATACTTGTAAAGCGAAGGGCCTAAGTTACCAAAGCTAATTTCATTGGGTGCAATTTGATGACATGCATAGCAGTTAGCACCACTTGGTTTACCGATAGCGTCAGAAAATTGCAAACCCGTTCCATCTTGTGCAATTTTTTCGCCTTCTTGCCAGTTACCGATGTATTTGGCATCTGCTGGATAAGGAATGCCAGCATAGAGAGCTGTTTCAATTTTCTTCCGGGTCGCTTCGTCAACAGCTCTACCTGTTTTATCAGCTTCAGTGCAAATGCGCTGCACTTCGTTTTGATCTAAACGATCCATTTTCGCGGGGCCGCGCTCAGAGAAGCTGCTTTTCAGAGTTGCCAACAATTCTGCTGCACTTGGCATGCTCCCCCCAGAAGGTGCTGCGCAGCTTGCAAGAACGGCAATAGCTGATACGCATACAGTTATTTTTGCTATATTTTTAGCAGCTTTATAGGCAATATTTACGCCGGCTAGAGGTTTATTATTCATATGATTTCCTCTTTTCAATTTAACGTTTAAGTGCTGGTGCAGCCATCTTGCCACCATTAGCGTTCACACCCATGAAGGTGATCAGATCCACAGAGGTTTGAGACAGGTAATTCAACTCAGGCATGCGTTGACCACGCAAACAATCCTGCACACGCCACTGCATGGTGCGCAAGCCACCTTGACTGACTCGGTATGCTGGCCACTGTGCGAAAGCATCTTGAGAAGCCTTGCTCGGACCGGTTAAATTTGGTAGTTCTTGCAAACGAATACGCTTACCGTCTTGGTTATGACAAGATGCGCAGCTAAAGTCATGCGTACCGCCTTTGAAGTAAAACGTATCCTTGCCTCTTGCAAAAGCCGCTTTTTCCATAGGGTGATTTTGCGGCACGTTGATCGTTACACCGCGCGATTCGTCATAAATATAGGCGACCAAATCTTCAATCACCGTTGCTTTTTGCGCTGCGCCACTGGTGAAATTTTTAGCATTGAAATCTTCAGCTTTAAAGCCTTGCAAAGTGACCATGCAATGAACCAACCTGCTTTCAGCATCCATCACTTTGTTGACATCAGCAAAATAACGTGGCAGTGACCCGACAGCGCCAGCCACTTTTCCTGCACCCAAACCCAAATCGCAGGCCTCCAAACTTGCATTTTTGGGGCCGCGTTTTGTTTTCCACAAAGCTTCTCCCCTAGCTGCATTGAGGTCTGCTGGGTTACCATCTTGCAAACTGGCGCGATAGTCGTCGATGGCATCTTTGGCAGATTTTTGCTGCGCATTGGCAACATTTACCAATACTGCAGCAATGATTAAACCAGCCAACTTTGCTGCTCTCAATATAAAAAATCTATTTTCAAAACTCATCTTTACCTCCATTTGAATTGAATATTGTTGTCGCAGCCCACTAACTATCCATCCATATAAAAGCCAGTAATCCACCAAAGTAGTTTACTGGCTTAGCATTTGAATGACACGTTTTAAGCTCAGGAAATAGTCGCTTCGTCGGTACGCTTATCGCCAGTGTTGTCGACCCATGACACCGCAATTTTTTCACCAGCTTTGCCGCCAGTAAATGTAAATTGAATGAACGGGTTTTTAGAGACGGCTGGACCCCATTGGGCGCTCATCACGGTTTTGCCGTTATGCACAGCAGTGATGGTTTGAATAAACATAGCCGGTACCAATTTACCAGCAGCGTCTTTACGCATGCCAGATTCCATTTCGTGGCTAACGAGCACACGAACAGTTACTTTATCGCCAGTTGCGGCAGCACGAATGCGCATTGGATCACTCATCTTGAACTCCTAAATTTCTAATTTCAATTGCAAATATCAACAAAGACCAAACCAAGTTTATCCAGGCTTAGCCGCCGCAGCCACCGAGGGTGACTTTGACTTCTTTCACGGCATAGAAAAACTTATCGCCCACTTTTGCTAGTGCGTAAACATTGGTTGATTGACCCATCTTGACGTTGGTAGACATATTAGGTTCAGTTCCTGCGGGAATATCAAAACCGGCCGTCAAAGCGGCTGGGTTCTTTTCAACCACCAAACCAAGCCACGTTGTGCCAGCAATCGCACTTTGTGCACCAAGGCGCACAACATTACCATTTTCAGCAATTTCTGGTGCGCTCAAAGTCACATCTTTGCTCTCAGTAGCTGCAGCGGCGCCGCCTAATGCTTTGACAACGTCTGCCAAGTTCTTTGCTTCAAAAGCAGCTTTATTCCAAGCTGTTTGCGCTGATGCAGCAGCAGGAAACAAGCCTGCACTAACCGACAAACCAAAAGCTGCTGCACCTGTTGTGCTTTGTACAAATTCACGACGTTTCATAATTCACTCCTAATTTGAAATCTTTAAAAATCTTTTCTCTAACCCACTTAAATTAACACATTTCCCGCTTTCACGTTGGCAGGGATATTACTTAGCAGCGCCTTGTGAGATCCATGTCGCCACTTTTTTCGCTTCCGCATCGTTGATACCTTGCGCTGGCATGGGCATGCTACCGTAGACGCCAGAACCACCGCTCTTAATTTTTGTGGACAAATAGGTGACGGCATCTGCTTTTCCGCCTTGCTTTGCAGCAATTTCTTTGAAACTTGGGCCGACGATTTTATTGTCAACACCATGACATGCTGAACAAGTATTTTTGCTCAAAATTTCAGAAACATCTGCACTCTTTAGTGACGCAGACGATTCCGCAGATTTTTCAGCTGTTTTAGCCACTGCAGCTGGTATGGCGACCGCTTTCTTAGCATCAGCTCCAGAGCTTGCAGCTGGCTTGGTTGTATCCGCGCCTACTGAAGGACCAAAAGCACGCGTTTGCTCTGCTAAATTGCCATGCGCATTGCGTGCGTGTTCTGGCAACAAACTAGCAACCTTGGCTTCTGCCACACAGTTAGTCATGCAGCTAGAACCCTGTGTATCAGGTTTTGTGACGCCACCAAATTCTTTGCCTGGCCACATGGCATGCTTGGTCATCATGCCGTTGCGGTTTGGCAATTTGTTCTGCGTTTCCGCCATGTTTTTATCACTGAGCGTGAAATTATCTGGCACCACATTGGCGATATTTAGCAAGTACGCGGTTACTGCATAAACCTCATCAGGTTTCAACGACTTAGGCGCCGTCCAAGGCATGGCACGGTTGATGTAGTCCCACAGCGTAGACAACTGGGAGACTTTCATCATCGTGGTGCGCGTTGGCGTTGCCGCGTCTGGCATCAAACTAGCTACGCGACCCGCTTCAACGTCTTTCTTGGTGGTGTACCCCACCAAGGCGCTAAAAACACTGTTGTTTTCACCAAAACTGCCGTGGCAAGAAGAACACTGCGCTTCCCACACTTTTTCGCCTTGTGACACACTTCCCATGCCTTTGGGTAAACCTTTGAAGTCTGGGCGTACATCGATGTCCCACGCTGCAACTTCATTTGGAGTTGCAGTACGGCCAACACCTTCAATTTTGCGGCCTTGCGCAAACGCTGTCATCGCAGCGGCAGACAATAACGCAATGGTCAATTTAGGATAGCTGAACATTTTTTACCTCGCCAGACTCTTGCAACAACCACGTTTGAATGGAGTTGTTGTGATAAATGCTCCGCGTCCCACGAACTTTTCTGTTTTCAGCATAGGTAGGTTGAATATGGCCTGTTTCGTCGGTTGCGCGGCTCATCAGCAGCGCTGGTTTGCCATCCCAAGCCCAATCCATGTTGAAGCGGGTCAAGCACTTAGACATGACCTGCCCCTCTAAGCGCGCCGGCTTCCAATTACGACCACCATCAGCAGAGATATCTACTTTGGTAATCTTTCCTCGGCCACTCCATGCCAAACCTGTAACGTTTAAAAAGCCCTTGTCCAAAATAACTTGGCCGCCGCTTGGCGTGGTGATCACGGATTTAACTTCTTGTGTGCTGCTATATTGACGATGCATGCCACTTGGTAGCAAGTCAATGTAATGAATGGTTTCATCTTTTGTAGCATAGGCTTCATCGCCAAGCTCAATACGGCGCAAGTATTTCACCCAACTCACACCTTGCACACCGGGAACGACTAAACGCAATGGGTAACCATTTTCGGGACGTAACATTTCACCATTCATACCGTAAGCAACCAAGACTTCGCCACTCATGATGAGACTCATGGGAATGGTGCGCGTCATGCTTGAGCCGTCAGCGCCCTCTGCCAATACAAACTTACCACGCTTCATATCTGCGCCGCACATTTCAAGCAGCAAACGCAAAGGCACGCCAGTAAATTCACTACAGCTGACCATGCCATGCGTATATTGCACGGTTGGGACAGCCGCGTTGCCCCACTCCATGCCGGTGTTTGCACCGCACTCGATAAAGTGAAAGCGGCTGACAGATGGCAAACGCATCAAATCATCCATGGTAAAGACCATAGGTTTTTTCAGCATTTTTTCGTCGCTACCATTTACCATCAAACGGTGTTTGTCCGGTTCAATGTCCCACCAACCTTGGTGATGACGCTCGAAATGCAAACCACTGGGCGTGACGATACCAAACAAGCCCTGCAAGGGCGCAAAGCTAACACCAGAAGCACTCACCGCGGTTAAGCCTGGGCTTTCTCGACGCTGTAAATTTTTTTCGTAAACGCTAGGAACGCCATAGCCGCGAGCTGCGACGCCTTGACCCAGCCCCTTGGTGTGAGCGGGTAGATTGACAATATTGGGATCGTCTTTTGAAGACTGTGCCCTAGCGGCCGTTGTAGCAGCCATAGCGGCAGCAAAAGCACCCGCCATGAAGCCGCGCCTGCCAGCATAAACGGATTTGATTTGCTCACTGCCGAGGAAACCCTCGGGAGCGGCTTGAATAAAGCGATTATTTCTCATGATCTATATCTTTTACTTGGCGCCCGCCAAAATCCAATTGGCGAGCTTTGCCGCATCCGCATCAGGCAGCGCTGCTTGTGCAGGCATGGGGATAGGGCCATATTTACCAGAACCACCCGCTTTGATACTTGCGGCCAACTTGGCAACGTAATCTTTCTCTTTCGCATATTTTTCAGCAACAGCTTGGTAAGCAGGACCGACCAACTTCTTATCGACCGCATGGCAGGCCATGCATGCATTCTTTTGTGCCAACGCCAAATCAGCATGCGCTGGTATCGTAGAAGCAAATACCGTGATTGAACCGGCTACTAATTTCAAAATGACTGATTTGTATGACATGATTGATTTATATGCTAATGTTAATATATAATTATATTTATAATGATATATAGAATATGCTTATATTATTTAATGCATTTAAAATCAAACAATCAGTGTTTTCCCTAGTTTTCATTTGTTTGCAGACGAAAAAAAACAGAGGCTATTGCGAATCACTCGCGCCTCTGTTCGTTTTAATCCGCTGACTTAAGCTAGCGTATCAGCCCAAATATTTTGCGCCCAGCTCTCAGCATAAGCACCCTCCAGCATGGTCACCTCTGGCTTCAAATCAATCGACGACACGCCGCCTGAGCCCGCAACCGCTTTGAATGTCTTCTCTGCCGCCACGTACTCATGCACGCTTGCCACGTGGATGCAGTTTTTCGCATCGACCATGCTGTAGCAGGTGTTGGTCAGCATGGGGTTGGGGTTAACTTCCCAACCGTTGAGCTGCGCGACAATGGCGGCCGCAGCCACTTTGGCTTGCGCATTCGCCATGTGGCCACTCTTTGGCATACCTGGTGCGATTTGGATGGAGTCGCCCAAAACGTGGACGTCTTTAGCAGCGGTTGACTCGAAGGTGAGATAGTTGACACCGCACCAACGTCCATTGGCCATGTTGTTCAAACCTGAGTTGACGGCTATCAAACCAGCGCGCATATTTGGCAAGGCGTTGATCACAGTCGCTTTCACATCTTCTTGAATCTCAAACTTGATGGTGCCAGTTTTGGCATCAACTGCCGTTACTTTGTGGTCACCTCGATAGTCGATCATGCCCTTGTACTCGCTTGCCCACACTTTTTTGAACAACGGACCTTTAGACGTCACGTCTGGGTTGCCGTCCAAAATCAGAATCTTGCTCTTTGGCTTGGCTACTTTGAAGTAAGACGCAATCTGGCTGGCGCGCTCGTACGGGCCAGGCGGGCAGCGGTATGGCGCGACGGGAATGGTGATGGCGTAGGTGCCCCCGTCTGACATGGCTTCTAGCTGCTTACGCAAAGTCACCGTTTCTGCGCCCGCTTTCCAAGCCTGCACGATGTGACCGCTGGCATTTGCAGCAGCCAAGCCTTCAATACTGCCCATCATCAAATCGATACCGGGGGAGACGATCAATTTGTCATAAGCAATGCCGCCACCGCGGGCCAAAGTCACCGTTTTCTTGGCCGCGTCAATGCTGTTTACCATGTCCTGCACCACTGTCACACCATGCTTTTTAGACAAATGCCCGTAAGAGCTGGTGATGTCAGCCATCTGTTTGTGACCACCCAACACCATGTTAGAAACTGGGCAAGAGATGAAAGAAGCGTTCGGTTCGATCAAAACCACGTCGATTTTGTACTGCGACAGCAAGCGGACGTATTTAGCCGCTGTAGCGCCACCAAAGCCGCCACCCACAACGACGACTTTGGCTTTAGAAGGCATAGAAGTTGTCGCGCAACCGGCCAAGCCCAGCAAACTAAGTGCTGCAGCTGATTGCAGAATCTCACGACGACGTAATGGGCATTGCATATTGTTTGAGTTTGTCATGTCAGTCCCGTCCTTATTTCTTTTGTGCGGCAAAATAGTTGGCAATCATGGCGACTTGTGCATCGCTGTAGCCCTTGCTGAGCTGATGCATCACCGTGGCAGGACGGCTACCATCTTTGAAAGCTTTCATTTGCAAAATAATGTTGGCAGCAGGCATACCAGCCAAAGAGACAACGGCCGAACCATTCGTAGCGGCGCCCTTGGTACCATGACAAGTGGCGCAAGTGGCAGAAACACTAGCCACATACAACTCGTCTTTGCTTTGCGCTGAGGCTGTAGTCGCCGCAAAAGCTGACAAGCCAGCTACTAAAACTGTAGCTAACCGAATTTTCATTTGCTTATTCATCATGGGGTCGTCTCCAATCATATTTATATTTCAGTTGATATATAGTTATTCATCTAAACACATATAACTATATCTGATTCAACAGTTTAGTACGAGTTCATTTTGCACATGAAAACCCTAAAAAAGCAACAATTTACTTACTGAAAATTGACCATTCATAGTGGAGTTTGACATCGCAGGATACAAATTATGCTATGAATTTAATAGCTTTTAAATTAATGAATACACTGGCTAGATACATAAATCACATAAAAAAATCGGGTACTTGTGCAAGCTACCCGATTTCTTGTTTACTTAGCTTGGTAAAAGTATTACTGTGCTGTGATACCCGCCGTTTTGATCACTTTGGTCCAACGCGTCAACTCGCTAGCCACAAACGCGCTATACGGCTTAGCGCCTTGGGTTGGAATCACAAAACCTTGTGAATCCATGCGCTGCTTAATAGCTGGCAATTGCATAACCTGCGTCATCGCCGCCTCGAGCTTATCAGCCACTGCTTTAGGTGTGCCCTTTTGAATTGACAAACCCGACCATGACAAAGCCTCAAAACCCTTGTAGCCAGATTCAGCCACCGTTGGTACATCTGGGTACAAGGCATTGCGCTGTGCACTGGATACAGCCAAAGCACGCAGTTTGCCTGCCTTCACATGCTGCAAAGCAACGTCCTGGTTAATGAATGCAATTTTCACGGTGCCGCCAATCAAATCTGTCATCATAGGGCCACCGCCACGGTAGGGAATTCCTGTTAAAAAGACGCCAGCCGTTTGCTTGAACAGCTCCATTGCCATGTGACCTGAAGCTGCGTGCGTGTAGCCATAGTCCATCTTGCCTGGGTTAGCCTTTGCATAGTCAACCAATTCTTTCAAGGTTTTGAAAGGCAAGCTTGGATGTACTAACAGCACGTTGGGGCCAGAATGCACTTGCGTCAGGTGGATAAAGTCGGTGTTGGAGTTGTACTTCAAATTCGCATCCAAACCATGCGCCACAGCGTTTTGACCCACACCTGTTTGAACAATGGTGTAGCCATCCGGTGCAGATTTAGCACCTTTTTCAGTGCCGATCACGCCACCGGCGCCACCCACGTTTTCGACGATGACGGGTTGCTTCAAAATTTTGCCTAATTCTTCAGACATCATTCGCCCCATCACGTCGCTGGTACCGCCTGGTGGAAACGGCACAAGCAGCTTGATTGGCTTGCTTGGGTAATCGCTTTGCGCCAAAGCGCTCAGCGCGATCAAGCCCACCGCTGCTGCGCTGACTACTTTTAACCATACTCTTTTCATCTCTGTCTCCTAATTTATAAAACCAACTCTAAACTCTAAAAACTCCATCTAAAACTAAAACCGTGGCTTGACAGTTGACCAATCGGGTCTGAACTTTTGCATCTGTGTCACGTCATTACGGGTGCGAATGCGGCAAATCAAAAACGCTTGGTGCAGCTCCGCCAATTTAGCTTGATCTAACTCGACGCCCAAACCTGGCTTGTCCGTCAAATGCACGCAGCCACCGACGATAGGCACTTTGCCACCGACCAAAATTTCGTCGCTCTGCCACGGGTAATGCGTGTCACACGCGTAAGTCAAATGATGCACCGAAGCCGCCAAATGCGTCATCGCCATCAAACTGATGCCCAAGTGCGAGTTCGAATGCATGGATAGCCCCAAGCCAAACGCTTGGCAAGTGCGCGCCAATGCCTGCGTCGCCCGCAAACCGCCCCAATAGTGGTGGTCTGACAGAACAATTTGCACAGAATTCAGCGCAACACTGCGCTTCAAATGGTCCCAAGACGTGACCACCATGTTCGTCGCCTGCAGCAAACCCGTTGCTTTGTACACTTCGGACATGCCTTCCAAACCCGGCGTCGGGTCTTCGTAGTATTCCAAGTCATTCGCCAGCCGCTTGGCAATGCGGATGCTGGTTGGAATCGACCAATTGCCATTGGGGTCAATCCGCAGCTGGTGATTCGGAAAAGCGGCTTTGAGGGCTTTGATCGCATCGGCCTCTTCATCGGGCGGAAACACCCCCGCTTTGAGCTTGATACTCTCAAAACCATATTGGTCAATCATCTTCTTGGCTTGCGCAACGATTTGCGCTGGGTTCACTGCTTCGCCATACGGGTCAGGCGCGTATTCGGGGTCAACGCTAGCGTCCCATTTGTAGAACAAATAAGCCGAATACGCCACTTTGTTGCGCACTGCCCCACCCAATAGCTCCACCAAAGGAATGCCCAACGTGCGCGCTTGCAAGTCTAAAAACGCCACCTCAAAGCCTGAAAACACACTGCTCGTCAGATTGTCGCCCATAGAGCCTGGAGCAAGCTCCATCTCGACATGGGCTGTTTTAGTGAACTTGGACTCGGCAATGACCTTCGCCAACAAGCCGTTCAAGTCAAAAGCGGACAAACCGACCAAACTGTCTTTCACCCGTGTCAACAAGTCCAGCACAGGCGCGTCGCCATAGGTTTCTCCCAAGCCAACCATGCCGTTTGCACCAACAACTTCAATGATAGAGCGCAAGCCAAACGGCTCATGCACCCCAGCGGCGTTAAGTAAAGCAGGGTCTTTGATGGCGATGGGCGTAACCCGAACGGCGGAAATTTTCATGGGAGCAAGTTCAATCTTTTGTGGGAATCTAGAAAATACCGCTGATTATAGTCATCGGTTGTCTGATGACATGTATTTTGCTGATGAATACGAAACTTGTCAAGTTCAAACGGTTTACAAGCTTGAGTTTGCTATTAAATTAATAGCAATTTAGGCAATAAATACGCCGGCTAACGTCATATTTATGCCTAAATTTAACCAATTTTCGGTAAATCAGTTGGTTTTAAACTTCAAAGCCAAGACTTTAGCCGCCACACACCTGCCCTGCACTTGCCCGCCTTCAACGCCAAAGCGGAAGTGAATGCCGGCGTATAAACGAGATAACGCGGCTTCGTTTGCGGCGGCACTGAAGCTTGGGAAGGTTCTTGGACCCCAGCCTCGGTCATTATGGGTGTTATCAGTGAAAGCTGTATTTGCACCGAATATTTGCTCTAAAACACCTGCCGCAGAGCTGGATTGAACCGAATGGCCTGAGGGGTATTCTGGGAACGGTGGCGTTGTCATCAAGCTAGGCACCCAGTTGCTGTCAAACGAACCTTGCACGTAGGTGACGGGGCGCAACACGTTGAGGGCGTATTTGGTGGCCCAGCCAGCGGTAAAAGCGTCAGCCATGGCGATATTCAAACGCACATGGGTAACGGCGGCTTCCGCCAAGCTGGCTTTTCGGGTTTTAAGCAAATCGTTGGCGATGAACGACCAATGCCCGGCCGGTGTGGGCGTTTTACCTGGGTCATCCGCCCAATAGAGAGCAAATTGACGCTGCTCTTGGGTCGCGGCATTACTGATGCGGTAAACCTCTTGCGCGTCTTTGTAAAACTTGGAGTTGGCGTCTTCTGAATACTCTGGCGGCGGCGGCGCGGGACAGTCTTGCACGGATTTCAAGACAAAGGGGCGATTTTCACCCCAATACGGCAACAGCGGCTTGGCAAATGCAGGCGGTGTGGCCGTCCAAAGCCCTGCACCGCTTGGCGGCACATAGTTGGCACGGTTACGACGTAGTGGGCCCCAAGCTTCGTGACCACCGTCGGTACGCGCCCAGGTCATAATGGCCATGGCCATCAGCTTACCGAAGGAGTCGGAGCGGTTGATGATTTCTGGTGTGTAGGTATTGGGGTCAAAATCTTGCCCGTATTTGAGGGGTAAGCTACGCTCTAGCTGGTCAATGCGACCTTTGTTTTCGGGCGTGGCGTTGCTGAACATCATGCGCGTCATCATCGCCATGGATGCGTTTGCCACTGTCGGCCAGTGCAAAGGCTCGTCGGGTTGCGCAACAGGCAAGGAGCTGAGCTCGTTCAACTGCCCTGCCAAGCTGGTGTAACCTGGCATACCTGGAACGATGGATTCATACAGCGCCAAACCCAAATACCCAAAAGCACGCGATGCGACAGGAGGACTAAAACCCGGGGTTTGCTGAGTTAACGACAACGCCAGCGACGTCCATTCGGTCGCGACTGCGGCGCTGTAAGCGTCTGCCGTGCGGGTAGCTGGACTTGCAGTTTGTTGTCCTGTCTGTGCTTGAGCTTGAACTTGGGCCGTCAAACCGAGGACGACGACAGCAGCAATCAACGTATGGGTTAAAAATTTATGCATATTCATGGTGCTCTCCCCACATTAACAACTTCCGCTTTGCCTGAGGCTTTGTCGACCACATAAAAACCATCAGCCGATACAGTTTGCCACGGACCGAAGTCTGAAAAAGGCCACTGCACGCGAACTTTGACTGTCGTTGCAGCACCTAAACCGAAATGCATCCAACCCGAATGGCCGCTCGCGTGGCCACCGCCCACGGTGAGCTCTTGGCGGATGATGCTTTGCTTGCCCAAGTGCTTCATGGCATCGCCCAAGTCAACCTCCACCCATGCGCCTACGGCGTCTTTGTTGCTGCCGTTTTGCTTTAGTTTGAGTTGTAACCAATGCCCCGCCGCACCCATTTGCTGCGGTTTGTCTGCCGTGCCTGTGCCTATATTGCGCCAGAGTTGGGCCTTGTCCCAACGGTTAACAACCACCATGTCTAGCAGACCATCACCATTCAAGTCCGCCAGCATGCCACCACGGCCACGCCGTACGCTGGCAATATTGGCGAGTTGCCCCGCTTCAAAAAACCGACCATCCGTTTGTTGCAGCAGTAGGTTGTTTGGGTCTAGCGCTGCGAAATCAGGCATCGTTGAAATATTGCCCTTAACGATGAAAATGTCCGCCAATCCGTCGTGGTTAACATCTGCAAACTGCGAATGCCAAGCGGTAGAAGGATGAATGTCACCACCCACATAGGGGCGATGTGCCGTGACGCCGCGTTTGTAAGCAACATCTACATAGTCAGGTTTCGAAACTTTTCCTGAGGCATCAAGCTGCAATTTTTGCAATTTGTTGTCAGCCATGCTGGTCAAATACAGCTCTGGGTAGCCATCGCCATCGATGTCTTGGCTGGCAATGCCCATGCCCCAAATTTGCATAGGCTTCCAGCCCTGCGCTTCTGTGTACAGCGTTGGTGGCTGGCCTGTGGCTATTTTCCACAGCTGTTCTTGGCCGCCTTTGTAAAACTCACGGTCGTTGCTGACGCGCAAATCAGGTGTGCCTTTGCGCCCCCAGTCTGAAAAAAGCATGGACAAAGGGCAATAGGATGGCTCTAACTTAACCGGCGCAGCAAAGCCGTTGCCAGCACTATTCGGTCTAAACAACACGCTGGGCGTACAACTGCCCCAAGGAAACTCGGGTTTGGTGCGGTCGATATACGTACCAATCGCCAACGTCGGCCATTTTTGTCCGCGCTCCCAAGTCGCAGAAAAAGCGGTATGCCATTCGTTGCCGGTTTTGATATTCCACTTGCTCGTAGCTCGCTCAAACTTGCAGGCGCCTAAACCACGGAACACTTCAACCTCGCCCACGCGCAGCACGACCAAATCGGTGTTGCCGTCGCTGTCTATGTCCAAAGGGTACGCACCAATGGCGTTGCTTAACTCTAAGCCTGTACGCTCTTCCTGGAGCTTGATAGCACCGCCACGGGCGCTTTTGTTACGATAAAACTTGGCTTTGTTGACGCCAGCAGTGACATAAATTTCAGGCAACCCGTCCGCATCGCAATCAAACATAGCCACACCACCACCGACCATGAATTCGTCTTCCCCTTCAAAGCGACTTTGTAAGCCTGCACTGTCGGTTTCTTCAATAAACTTGGGAATAGCAGGAATGGGTGCTGCAACGTGATCGGTCACTTGCGCTGAAACTGGTGCTATAGCCGTTTGCAGCGCTATAGAACTTATCAAGATGGTTTTCAATAGATTAGACATTCACCCAAGCTCCCGTCTTTTCAGATGCAAACAAAGCATCAATCACTCTCATATTCAAAATCGCATCCTCAACACCATAGGGCAAGGTCATTTCGCCCCGCACTACTTTTGAAAATGCATCACCTTGCAAACCGTACATATTGCACGCGGGCAAGGTGTGCTTTTGCATGGATGAGCCATTCAAGGTGCTGCCATCATCTACAAAATAATCGGTCTCGCCACCCAAAGGCGCATTGAAAGGAATTTGAATTTCAATGCGTTTTTCTGTACCAACCACTTGCACACGCTGGTGCGTCACAGATTGTGTCGACACGGTGAAATCTAAGCGTCTTCCATCACCAAAATCGAGCAAGGCACTCACGGTGCGATCGACTTTGAAGTCAGGATCGCGGTCAACCAAAGCGATCACGCGTTTAGGTTCGGCATCAAACAAAAATCGCCCCGTAACAATCGGGTAACAGCCAATGTCATACAGCGCACCGCCGCCAATTTCATACTTGTTGCGTATGTTGTTGGTGTCGCGGTTGAAGTATGAAAAGAATGCTTGAACAGTACGCAAATCGCCCAGTTCACCACTGCGCACACGATCACGCACTTGCAACCATTGCGGATGAAAGCGCACCATGAAGGCTTCCATGATGTGCACTTTGTCGGCCACTTCGCGCAGCTGCGCCGCTTCGTTGGCGTTGATGGCAAACGGTTTTTCGCAGAGCACATGCTTACCGGCGCGCGCAGCTTGCAGCGTTAATGGCACATGCAAGTCGTTCGGCAAAGGGTTGTAGATGGCTTCAATCTCAGGGTCAGCCAACAATGCTTCGTAAGAACCATAGGCCTTGGGAATACCCAACTTGGCCGCCCACTCATCAGCACGACCGGGCGCACGCGAGGCGATGGCTCGCACATCGCAAAACTCGCTTTGCTGCATAGCAGGGATAACCTTCTCCCAACCAATTTTGGCGGTACTAAGAATACCCCATACTACTTTTTTCATAGCTATAATCCTAATAAATACGCCGGTTAGACGCCATTTTGTTCATAAAATATTAACTATTCATTCAAATAAATTTGAATGAATTTGACTGAGTTAAGTTAAATAAACGAATTGAGCAAATTCTCTAGATTTTCTTGACGTCCAGAAACTGGGCGCGTATCTGCATTGCTTTGCAGCACACGTGCCGCTACCGCATCCAAGCTCAACTTGCCAGCCATGACGTCGCCACCAAAACTTGACTTCCAACCCGCATAACGGTCTTGACGCGCTTTCTCAAAACGACCGTCGTTGATCATCTTTTCGGCAATCAACAAGGCACGCGCTGTCACATCCATGCCACCAATGTGGCCATAGAACATATCTTCAGGGTCAATCGATTGACGGCGCACCTTGCTGTCAAAATTCACACCGCCCGTTGTAAACCCACCCGCTTGCATAATTTGGTACATCACCAAAGCAGTTTCTGGAATGCTGTTCGGGAACTGATCGGTATCCCACTGGCACTGCATATCGCCACGGTTCATGTCGATAGAGCCGAAAAGCCCCATGTCGATGGAGGACGCAATTTCATGTTCAAAGCTGTGCCCTGCCAATGTGGCATGGTTGGCTTCGATGTTGACTTTGACTTCTTTTTCCAAGCCATGCTTGAGCAAGAAGCCATACACAGTAGCAACGTCAAAATCGTACTGGTGCTTGGTCGGTTCACGTGGTTTTGGCTCCAACAAAATCGCGCCTTTGAAGCCGATTTTGTGTTTATAGTCCACAACCATGTTCAAGAATCGCCCCATTTGGTCAAGCTCTTGCCCCATCAGCGTGTTCAGCAATGTCTCATAACCTTCGCGACCACCCCACAAAACGTAATTTTCACCACCGAGCTTGAGCGTGGCATCCATGGCTTCTTTAACTTGCAAAGCAGCAAGTGCAAAAATCTCTGGGTCTGGATTTGTAGAAGCGCCCGACATGAATCGGCGGTGACTGAACAAATTAGCTGTTCCCCACAACAGCTTCATGCCAGTTTCCTGTTGCTTAGCAGCCAACACATCAACCATCGCGTGCAGATTATTGACACTGTCACGCGGTGTTGCGCCTTCTGGTGCAACGTCGCGATCATGGAAACAATAGTAAGGCGCGCCTAGTTTTTGAAAAAACTCAAATGCAGCATCTGCCTTGGCTTTCGCAGCCGCCATCGGGTCGGCAATGTGCTGCCAAGGGCGCTCAAACGTGCCATCGTAGCCAAACGGGTCAAAGCCGTTCCAGCAGTAGCTGTGCCAGTAGCAAACAGCGAAACGCAAATGGTCTTCCATGCGTTTACCCAAAACCATGCGGTCTTTGTCGTACCATTTGAAGGCGAGAGGATTTTTAGATTCGGCGCCTTCAAATTTGATTGGGGCGACTGCGTTGAAATACGAGCTCATGTCTTGTCCTTGATGAAGCAGTTGTGGTTAAGTAAAAGTCTAGTAGTCTCTACGTACAGTTTTTCTGTTTTCTTATTTTTTTATAACTTATTTTTATAGTTATTTTTATTTTTGAATAGATTTCAAAACGGGATAAATGGCGCGAAAACGCTGGTAACGAGGCGCTAGAATTTTCAATCCTTCAGCATCTGGTTTGTAAATCTTTGATATTTTTGGTGTCAAACACACATCAGCGACTGCAGCGCCCGTTGCCAGCCAAGCCAAACGTGCAGCACCCAGCGCGCCGCCAGCGGCAGATTCTTCATGCGTGACGATGTTGATATTCAACAAGGTAGCCAATTGCTGTGCCCACAAAGCGCTACGTGCACCGCCGCCCACCAATGAAAGTTGCGTCACGCCACAACCCGCTTCTTGCAAGGCACGCATGCCGTCTGCAAGTCCGAAGCTAACACCTTCAATCACAGAATATGCAAGTGCTGCAGCATCAGTGTCATTGCTGAGTTCATGAAAGCTGCCACGCGTTACAGCATCGTTGTGCGGTGTGCGTTCACCGCTCAAATACGGTAAAAAGAGAGGTGCCTTGGCGCGTTGTACAGCATTTAATCCACTGGCTTGCGCTTCTAAGGCAGCTTCAGAGCTTGCGCCCAAAAGCCTGGTCACCCACTGCAAACAACTGGCAGCCGAGAGCATCACGCTCATTTGGTGCCAGCGATCTGGCACGGCATGGCAAAATGCGTGTGTTGCACTGGATGCATTAGGCTGGTACTTTGGCGTCACCACAAACAGTACACCACTTGTGCCTAAAGACAAAAAGCCTTCCCCCGCATTGACGGCACCCATGCCCACTGCGCTGGAAGCGTTGTCGCCAGCACCACCGGCAACGACGATACCAACCGGCAAACCAAGTGTTTCAGCGGCTTGTGGCGTTAAATTGCCACTTGCAGCGCTGCCCTCAACCAAGCTTGGCATGTGTGCTTCGGTCAAGCCAGTGAGTTTGAGCAACTCTGCTGACCACGCGCGTTTTTCAACATCCAGCCACATACTGCCACTGGCGTCAGACATATCGGAAACAAACTCGCCCGTGAGCATGAAGCGAATGTAATCCTTAGGCAGAATGACTTTAGCAATCTTTGTAAACACAGCTGGCTCATGTTTAGCAAGCCAACGCAACTTGGGCGCTGTGAAACCTGGCATTGCTAAGCTGCCGGCAATTTGTGGCAATGCGGGCAACTCAGCCATCATCTCTTCGCATTCTTTTGCAGAACGGGTATCGTTCCACAAAATTGCTGGGCGAAGCACTTGGTTGTTTGCACCCAACAAAACTGCACCATGCATTTGCCCGGACAGTCCAATCGCTTTTATTGCTGCATACTGCACAGGAAACTTGGTTTTCAATTGCGTCAATGCAGATTGCGTAGCCGACCACCAAGTTGCAGGTTCTTGCTCACTGTGACCCACATGTGGTCTGGAAACTTCTAAAGACGAACCTGTGACACCAACCACATGATGCTCCGCATCAAGCAGCAAAACCTTCACTTCCGACGTACCGACGTCAATGCCTAAAAACATTCATTGCTCCAGAACTTGCGCGGGCGAGCCGCGACGTTTGAGTGGCTTTGCTGGCGCCACATATTGATTAGCTTGAGGTTTCAGTGATCTCGCGTATTTAACTTCTTCTGCTTCTGCTTCCGTAACTGTTGTGTTCTCAACCATTTGTTGCTGCGGCGCAGACTTTCCAACTGGCATCGGTCGTAAGAACCGGTGCCAAACCAGCGCAGCAGAACCCACAGCAGCTGCCAATAAACCATATCGTGCAGCACGCACCGTCGTCAACGGCATGTCTGCTAATTTCGAGTAGTTAGTCAATGTTGCAATTGCTTTATCGATCATTTCTGGGTTGTTGACGCATGATTGGCCGCCCAAAACAATCGTACGCGGATTAAACATGACATCTAAGTTTTGAATCAAAACGCCTAGATACTTACCAGCCAAATCAGTGTTTTTTGCGGTCTTCAATGCCCGTGAGCCAATGAAAGTTTCGGCACATCCCAACCTTCCGCAGGAGCAAAGTGGCCCATCAATTTGCAAGATGGTGTGCCCTATCTCGCCAGCCATACCAATCGCCCCCACAAACAGCCTGTCATTCAGAATAATGCCAGCGCCCACGCCCACGTCACAACTGACAAAGATCAAAGGGTCTTCACCTTCGCTGGTTGAAAACTCATACTCGCTTAAAGCTGCCGCATCCGCATCATTTTGAAGATGGATAGGAACTTGAGGTACACCAATGTTGATAAATGCCGTAGAAATCATGCTCAAAAACGGCACTTCTCGCCAGCCTAAATTAGGTGCAAACCTAACCATGCCAGCTTCCTCATTGATGGCACCCGGCAAGCAAACACCTACGCCTGAGAGAAGCAACTTCTTCGCTGCCAGTTGCTGACATTGTTCAAAAACCAATTGCGCTGTTTGTTGGCACACGCGCGCAGGCAGGTTTGACGCCAAGGGCACTTGCGCGTGTGATACGACGACACCAGTCAGCGTCACGCACACAACACGCAGGCACTCCACCGCAATTTCAACCCCCATCAGCACCCGCGTTTCCGCATCTAGCTGCAATGGCGTTGATGGCCGACCCATACCTTCCACAGCTACTGGCGCACGAGCTTCTGCCATCCATTTTTCAGCAACCAACTCCCGCACCAGCGCACTGACGGTTGATTTGGTCAACCCACTTTTACGCGCCAAATCTGCACGTGACAGTCCAGACTCAGAGCGCATCAACCGCAGCAAGACGCTGCGATTGATGCGTTTAAGGAGTTGCTGGTCGCCCGTGGTTTTCATAACACATCAGATTTACTGAGCAGGCCTATCCGTTTGTGGTTTACCCACAGGCTGCTTGCCAGAAATGATCATGCCTAGCACTTCATCTTCAGTCACATCAGCTGTTTTATACATGCCAAGTGATTTACCGTTTTTCATGACGACTAGGCGATCACTGAGAGCAAACACGTCATGCATGTCATGGCTGATCAAGAAAATGCCAACGCCTTCTGCTTTGAGTTGGCGCACCAAGTTACCGACCATTGCGGTCTCTTCAGGGCCAAGCGCTGCTGTAGGCTCGTCCATGATCAAAATGCGAGCATTGAAGTAAATGGCACGAGAAATAGCAACCACTTGACGCTGTCCACCCGACAAACGGCGCACAGGAATACGCACATTGGTAAAGTTTTTATTCAAACGATGAAACACTTTACGCGCATCCGCATCCATGCGGTGATCGTCTAGCGTACGCCATTTTGTCAACAGTTCACGGCCTAAAAACAAATTGGCCACAGAATCAAGGTTATCCGCCAAAGCCAAGGTTTGGTAGATGGATTCAATACCCAAATGCTGCGCATCAGCTGGCGAACGCACATGAACTTTTTCACCCGAGATAACCACATCACCGCTGTCAATGGGGTACGCACCAGCCAGCATTTTCATGAGCGTTGATTTACCAGCACCGTTATGCCCCAACACTGCGACCACTTCGCCGGGGTATAAGGTCATGCTGACATCGTCAACCGCATGCACACCACCGAATGATTTTTTGATGTTGCGCAGTTCAACCAAACACTTGGAAGTATCCACAGAAGTATTAACTGATGTATTTAAGCTACTCATACTGTGTCTCCTGTCCACTTGCGATAAGCCACGTCAAAAACGACCGCAGCAATCAAAACCTGCCCAATGATGATGTAGCGGGTACCAATAGAAATGTCCAGCAGCAACATGCCGCTGTCGATACATTGCATGATCAATGCACCAAGCACAGAGCCAATAATCGTTCCGCTACCACCAGCCAAAGCCGTGCCACCAATAACAGTTGCAGCAATGACCAACAGCTCTAAGTTATTACCTACAGAATTGGTACCTGCATTCAAACGCGATATCGCAACAATAGCGGCAATTGTGATCAAAATTGACAACAATAAAAACAGCAACATCGTTACTTTTTTGACCGGAATACCCACCAAAGCGGCAGCATCAGGGTTGCCGCCAATCGCGTAAATGTAGCGACCAAAACGTGTGCGATGCACCAAAAATGCGATAAACAAAGCCACAGCACCCCAAATCAGCACTGGAATTGGAATACCTTGCGCTTCTGGTTTGTTAGGAATTTGATAAGCATTCATCACCGCAACAAAAGCGAGAATAATGCCAATTGGAATCAGCACAATCACCGCATCCAACCAAGCTGGGTTCATAGGAACGCCATAGGTTTTTTTGGCGCGGCGTTTACTGATCAATGAAATCACCAAGCCCACAGACAACAGCAAACCAATGACCCAACTGGCTTTGGTGCCAATGCCACCGTTAAAGCCACCACCGAGTTTGAGGAAAAATTCGTCTGCCAAAGGCTGCGTTTTGCCATCTGCCACCAAATAAGCAGCGCCACGAAACGACATCAAACCACCCAAGGTCACCACAAAAGATGGCACACCAATAAACGCTGTTAATGCACCTTGGTACATCGACACAGCAATGGCTGCACCCAAGCCAGCAAGCGACGCCGCTTGCCAAGACCAATTAGCGGTATACATCAAAAATGCAATCAACACACCGACAAAACCCATGACTGAGCCCACCGACAAATCAATATGGCGCGCCACAATGATCAGCACCATGATGGTTGCCAAAATACCCACCACAGCCGTTTGCTGGGCGATGTTGTACAAGTTTTCTGCCGATAAAAAGATACCGTCAGAAAGAATATTAAAAACGAGTGCGATTGCTACCAACACACCGGACATCAAAACCATGCGCCAGTCCACCTGGGCACGCTTGATTGATTGAATTGCAAGATTCATGATACTTACTCCCACCTCTACTGAACCAATAAAACCAACGAAAAAACCGATTTTTCATGACCAAATCCATGGGTCACAAACGACACCGCGGGCGCTAGGCCCGCGGCGTAACTTCTAAGCTGCTTCTTAAGCTGCAGATTCGAAAATCAACACTTATTCAAGCATTGTTTTGCTTATTTGCAGACAGCAACTTTCGCGCCATCGATACCTTTGCACAAAACGTCTTTCTTGATGTAACCGGCTTTCAAAACAACATCCAAGTTGTCTTTGGTCACTGGGATTGGCTTCAAGAAGATAGACTTCAAAGTCATCTTCTTAGGGCCGCCTGCCCAGTCAACAGCGCCAGTCACTGGCTTGCCAGCGCCCAACTCAACAGCAGCTTTAGCTGCAGCTGTGCCGAGGTCAGCAGAGTTTTTCCAGACTGACACAGTCTGTGTACCAGCAGCCACACGGTTCAAAGCAGCGTGATCGCCGTCTTGACCAGACACTGGAATACCTTGCAAGCCCTTGGCTGTCAGAGCAGCCACAACACCGCCGGCCATGCCGTCGTTTTGCGCCACAACAGCGTCAACCTTGTTGGCGTTCTTAGTCAGAATCTGCTCCATGTTTTTCTGAGCATTTTGTGGGTTCCAGCCAGAGGTGAACTCTTCGCCCACAATCTTCACGTCGCCCTTTTTGATAGCGTCAGCCAACACTTCGCCTTGGCCTTCGCGCAAGAATGCGGCGTTGTTATCACCTGGGTCGCCTTTGATGATGGCGTAGTTACCTTTTGGTTTGACTTGCAAAATAGCGCGAGCAGTCATACGGCCCACTTCTTTGTTGTCAAACGTGATGTATGTCACGCCTGGAGCTTCGAACAAACGGTCATAAGCGATGACTGGAATCTTCAATTGAGCAGCTTTGTTCACAGCTGGCAAAATCGCGTCTTTGTCTTTGCCCAAAACGATCAAAACTTTAGCGCCCTTAGCGATCAAGCCGTCGATGTCAGCCAATTGCTTCTCAGAAGAAGCGCCAGCATCAGCCATGATGTATTTAGCACCAGACTTAGCCAATTCTGCCTTGATAGCAGCTTCGTCAGTCTTCCAACGCTCTTCTTGGAACGCGTCGTAGCTCACGCCGACGACCAATTGTGCGAAAGATGAACCAGCAGCCATGGCCAAAGCCAAAGCGGTCAGAGTACGTTTAAATTGCATTCTTTTATCTCCAGTTAATAAACCCCAAAGGGCGTTAAGTTTTAGCTAAAACCTGCTTACTTCAACAGCAGAACGCTATTTAGTTCAGCAAGAAAACGAAGTATCTGCTTTTTTTTTATCGAAAGTATTAGGGGAAACGCTAGTTTCGGTGTGGTTACTTGAAAGAATTTATAGTCTGCGGATGTTTAACCCTGAAAAAATCGACATTGTTTACCTATGGGTGGACGGCAATGACCCCGTTTGGCGACAAAAGCGCCAAACTTCACTGAACCAACTGAGCGCTGAAGACCGCAGTAGCATCGCCAAATACGGCAACGTCGAAGGTCGGTTTCGTGACAACGACGAGCTACGCTACAGCCTGCGCGCACTGGAGCAGTATTTCCCAGATTGCGGACACGTTTACATCGTTACCGATGGGCAAACGCCAACTTGGCTTCAAAATTCAGCAAATGCATCTGCACAAATCTCAGTTATCGACCACAAAGACCTGATCCCCGCCAGCAAACTCCCCACGTTTGATTCCGCCAATATTGAGTCTTACATTCACCGTATTCCCAACTTGTCGGAGCGGTATTTTTACCTGAACGACGATGTTTTTTTCGGCTCGCCTGTTGACGTGAGCCATTGGTTCAGTCAAAAAGGCACACAAGACGGCATCTGTGTCGGTTGGTCAGACGATTTACCGGTCAGTAACCAAGGTTTGCAGCCTGACGCCACCGCGCTAGAAAACGCTTGTCGTTTGTCGATTCAATGGCTAGAAGCTCATTCCGCCAAAACTGCAGATGACACACACACCTACCGCACCTTCGCCCACTCCCCCAGACCGATGTTGAAATCGATGCTGGTAGCACTAGAAACCGAAGCTGCAGATTTGTTTGACTCAGTCCGTTCAACCGTCTTTCGCGCCTGGAACAAACCCACCATCGTCTCTGATTTTGTGATGCGCTGGGCACTGGTCAACGGCCAAGCCACTGTGCGCGACTACTCGCATATCTACCTGTCCACTGGCGACGTGCAAAACACGGCACAATTAGACGGTTTCCTCGCCGCAGAAGGCCGGCTCGACTTCTTTTGTATCAACGACACCACCGACGACGCCGACAACCTAGACCCGCGCTTGGCGATGGTGCAAGCAGCGCTGCAAACGATGTTTCCTAAAGCTTCCCGCTATGAGAAGCAGCCAAAAAGTAGCGAAACGCACGCTACTAGCGTCAACTTCAAGCGCAGCGGCAAATACCAAGCAGGCAGATTCACCAGCTGAACCAAACGCCTGTCTTGCCAAAAGTGGATCAAAAACCCGGCGACCAACAGCATGACCGCATATTTAGGCGTCATCAACAGCGCTATCCAAGCCAGCAAAGACGGTACAACGCTCCACACAAAGCTGTGCGTACGTTGATTCGTCGTCATATCGCTCTGACTCATCGCAAAACCCCAGTGCAATGCACCGACAAAGCTCAAAATCACCGCGCCATAGCCTACTAGCGCGTCGCGCCACAAACTGCTGTGGCTGATATCAACCCACACAGCGACAGCCAAAACCACGAACGGCAACAAGCCCCCATAACCTAACCATGCAACGATTGGCGGGATAATTGTTTTGAAAGAATCGACTGGATTTGATAATTTAGTCATTTAAAAAATAAATCAAAATATTTATAACAAATTGGGAGTCAACAATGAGTGAAGAAGATGAGCGCTGTTGCGGCACAGGTCACTGCATGATCAATGCAGATGGTCTATGCTGGTGCGGCCAACAGTGGGATGGCGAGAAAATGTGCGACTCCAAGCCAGCGGCGAAAGCGAAAACAGAAGCAGAAACCAAAAGCGATGCCACCATCACATCCGCTTATATTGCGTCGGGCAATAAGCCCGCTTAACGCCTTCTGGCCGCAGCGCCGCGTGCTTGGTGGTGCGACTCGTCACCCGTTTGCGCCACATTCTGAAGGAACTTGCTTTCATGTTGGAGCGCATGAAATGAATCACCGCAGATTCGTTTAAACCATAAGTGCGTTCTATGGCTTCAAACGGCGTGCGGTCTTCCCACGCCATTTCGATGATTCTGGAGGCATCGCCAGCGGTGAAATTCAATTCTGGTTTAGACATTCATAGATTCTAAGGAAATGCATAACTTTCCATCCAGCCCAGTCTTGATAACCCAGAATTGAAATTTAAAAAAATACTAGGCGGAATTAATTAGCTGCAAAGCAATACATCAGCCCGCCGCCGCCCGTTGCTTTGAGCGACGCCATGTCGCAGCCGCGTGTGCCGTGTGAGGCATTCCAGGACTTGGCTGGCGCAGATTCGTCCAGCCCAGCGCGGTCATGGTGACCGACGATGGCTGATCCCGCGCCACTGAGCGTCCAGTTTCCGCAGGTGGTGTCGCCTTTGGCTGCTGCAACTGCATCCACGCGGCCATCTTCACCCGAGCCAGTCAAAACATCGTGAAAGTTCACCGCATCACCCCGCCCACTGATGGTTTCCCCCTTTTCAGTCAATGAGGTGGTTTTGCCCAACTTGTTGTTCGCGCTGTGCAAATCATCCACACTGGTTGCCACCACCACACCTTTGGCGTTGACCCACGGGCCTTTGCCAATGCGGTCACGTGCGTTGACCGAGCCTGCGCCAGTGGTGCTGAGGTAAGCGCGCCAATTTTTGCCACCTGCACCAGCAGCGGTCGCCAGCTTGTTGCAATAAGCATCCGCTCCCGCCAAACCACCAAAATCTGCGCCCTTGCCAGCGTTTTCACTGGTTAAAAAGAAAGACATTGGATTTTTTGAATCCATCATCGAAGATGTCACCGTTTTCTGTGCGCATGCGCCCAAGAGGAAGACCGCAGAGGAAATACAGGCGATTTTGACAAGCTTACTTAGTGAACGGTTCATGGTTTTCTCCTTGTTGTTAAGCCGGGTAGATTCTGTTGCATCTGGCTAAGTTCAACAAAATCACTAAGTAGAAACCAGCAATTTTGTAAAAAACTTTGTCGCCAACAGGCCTCAAACTTTGCCTACTTCATGGCAATATACTGTCATGCAAAAAACTCAGTCTTCGCCATTCCTCCCTCAAATCACTCTATATCAACGCTGGCTTCATGACCGACGCGGCTTGAAGTTTGACTCCTACGACGCACTCTGGCAGTGGTCAACCACGGATTTAGACGCGTTTTGGCAGAGCATTTGGGATTATTTTGAGCTACAGTCCTCCACGCCCTACACCGCCGTGTGTGACCGTTCTGCTTCTGAGCGCATGATTGACGTGAAATGGTTCACTGGTGCGACGGGTAACTACGCGCAACAGGTGTTTCGGCATGTTGAAGCTGCTGTTACCGAAGGGCAAAAGTCAGGTTTCGCGGCAGGTTTCCCCGCCATCATCAGCCACAACGAGAAAAGCTTGGGCAAGCAAGCCGCCAAGGAGATGACTTGGCCGCAGCTGAAACAACAAGTCGCCTCCCTCGCCCTGCATCTGCAAGCGCAGGGTGTGCAGCCGGGAGACAGGGTAGCCGCGTATTTACCGAATATTCCAGAGGCGATGGTGGCGTTTTTAGCCACCGTAAGCATTGGCGGCGTGTGGAGCATTTGCGCGCCAGACATGGGTACCAATGCGGTACTAGATCGTTTCAAACAGATTGAACCCACAGTGCTGATTGCCTGCGACGGCGTGACCTTTGGCGGGAAAGACCATAGCCGACTAGACGTCATTGCCGAGCTGTGTGCCGCGCTGCCTAGCGTGCAGCATGTGATTTTGCAAGACAACTTAGGAACGCTGGATGCTTACCTTGAAAACCCCAAAAATACTACAAATATAATAGCACCTCAGGCAACATTTACGTCAGCTACAGCCAAAAATGATGCCAATTTAGTTGCTTTAGCCGCTTTTGAACCACTTTGGCTGCCTTTTGACCACCCGCTATGGATTGTCTACTCCAGCGGCACCACGGGGCTGCCCAAACCCATCGTCCATAGCCACGGCGGCATCGTCATCGTCGCCCTAGCCAGCAAAGTGCTGCACAACGACGTGGGCTGCAGCTATGCGCCGAATAACTTGGGTGAGCGCTTTCACTGGTACAGCTCCACAGGCTGGGTGATGTGGAACGCGCAAATGAGCGGCCTGCTGAACGGCACAACCTGCTGCATTTTTGACGGCAGCCCAGGCGGCAACAGCGTGGACGCAGCAGGCAACAAAATCGCCCCCGACTACACCACCCTGTGGCGCTTCGCCGCCGAGCTGGGCGTGACTTACTTTGGCGCTGGGGCGGCTTTTTTTGCGAATTGTCAAAAAGCGGGCATTGATTTGACCACAATTGACGACCCAGCCGGCAATTTGTCAAAAATCAGAGCGCTGGGAACAACAGGTTCGCCCCTCTCAGCCGATACGCAAAACTGGGGGACCGCGCAGTTTGAAAAGCTGGGTACACCCAATATCTTTTGGGCAAATATCTCTGGCGGCACAGACTTTGCCGGCGCGTTCATTGGCGGCAACCGCGAATTGCCCCTCAAAGCGGGCGAAATGCAATGCCGCGAGCTGGGCTGCGCGGTGGAAGCGTGGAACGAGCAAGGCGAGCCCGTCATCAACGAAGTGGGCGAGCTGGTTTGCACCCAACCCATCCCGTCCATGCCGCTGTATTTTTGGGGCGATGTGGATAAAAAGCGTTATATATCAAGCTACTTCGACAGCTACCCCAACGTTTGGCGGCATGGCGACTGGCTCAAAGTCGGTCTGGACGGCAGTTGCATCATCTATGGCCGCTCGGATGCCACCATCAACCGCCACGGCCTGCGCATGGGCACCAGCGAGCTGTATAGCGCCGTCGAAGCCCTGCCCGAAGTGATGGATTCCATGGTCGTCGACCTCGAATACCTAGGCCGCGAGAGCTACATGCCCCTCTTCGTCGTCCTGCAGACTGGCCTGACCCTAGACGACGCCCTGCGCACAAAACTGGTAAACGCCATCAAAACCGCCCTCTCCCCCCGCTTCGTCCCCAACGACATCTTCCAAGTCGCCGAGATCCCGCG
>JANPIC010000038.1:0-11024 GCA_031424795.1 Polaromonas sp.
ACCATCTTGGTCAGCTGCCCCGCCCCCGCCTCGCCCATGCGGGTGAAGGCGCGGGAGAACGCCATGGCGGTGGGCTGCACGGCGTCGAAAGCAGCTGGGTCGCCGCCGCACATCACCGTCAACAAGCCGTTTTGCGCACCAGCTTGTCCGCCAGACACGGGTGCATCGACAAAATGCAGCCCAGCAGCCTGCGCTGCAGCGTACAGTTCGCGGGCGATATTGGCTGACGCAGTGGTGTGATCGACCAAAACTGCCCCTTTTTTCATGCCAGCTAAAGCGCCGTTTTCACCTAAAACGACACTGCGCAAATCGTCGTCGTTACCCACACAGCAAAACACGATGTCGGCATCTTGAACGGCTAATTTAGGGGTTAAACCGTGTGTAGCCGACGTATATTCTGCACAAAACGCTGCAGATTTAGGAGTAGAACGGTTGTAGACCGTGACCTGATGCCCCGCCAAATGCAAATGCCCCGCCATGGGGTAGCCCATCACGCCTAGTCCAAGGAAGGCGACTTTTTTGGATGGGGTAGATTCGTAGGTTTTGGGGTTTGTGGATGACATGGTGGACAATCAGTTGTATAGATGAAGAGCTTAAATAATAAACGATACCTAGGCCAAATCGTGGTCGCCTGCGCAGTTCTTTGCCTGAGCTTGGCTGTGGGCGCACAGGAAACTGTAGCCCCGCAGCTGGAATCACCCCAAAAGGAATCACCCCAGAAGGAAGAAAGCAAAATAGAAGTAGTACAGACAGACGAAGCTCAAAAAGAGGCCATTGTTGGCATAGCGTCCTATTACGCGGCTAGATTTCACGGCAGGCGCACGGCGAGTGGCGAGAAATTCAACCCGAAGCTGATGACAGCGGCGCATCTCACCTTGCCGTTTGGCACACAGCTGAAAGTGACTAATTTGCGAAATATGAAATCTGTCATCGTTCGCGTGAACGACCGCGGCCCGCATGTGCATGGGCGAATTGTGGATTTATCTAGGGCTGCTGCTGAGCTGATTGGTTTGCGGCACACCGGCACAGCCCGCGTTGAGCTGGAAATCCTTACAAAATAAGCTTAAACCTTTTCCTTAGCAATCTCACCCGCTTCAATGGTGATGACGCGCTCACACCGCGCCGCAATGGCCGGGTCATGCGTCACCAATACCAGTGTTGTGCCCAGCTCAGCGTTCAGCTCAAACATCAGCTTCATGATGCTCTCACCCGTGGCGTGGTCTAAGCTGCCAGTGGGTTCATCGGCTAGCAACACCGACGGTTGCACCACAAAAGCACGCGCCAAGGCAACGCGCTGCTGCTCGCCACCGCTCAGGGTTTTGGGGTAGGCGTTTAAGCGGCTGCTTAAGCCGACGCGGGCTAGCATCTCGCTCGCGGCTTTGCGGGCGTCTTTGCGACCAGCCAGTTCTAAGGGCAGCATCACGTTTTCTAGGGCACTGTAATTGCCCATGAGCTGGAAGCTTTGAAAGACAAAACCGACGCTTTGGGCACGCAACAAGGCCCTGGCGTCTTCATCGACCGCGAAAATGTCTTGCCCGCGCAGGCGAACCGTGCCTTTGCTGGGCGTATCCAAGCCCGCAATGATGGACAATAAGGTACTTTTACCCGAACCGGACGCGCCTACGATGGCGCAGGTTTCCCTGGTCGCCAGCTGGAAATCAATATCGCGCAAAATATCCAGTGTGCCGGTGGAATCGGTGACTGACTTGAACACGTGCTCTACGGCAATAATGGAATCTTTCATGCAACTACTTTCTTCAATGATTTCTCGATTAGCTTCACAACCATTTTTGATTTTTCTAGCATTGAACATGGTGGCTGCACCTGCATTTAGCAAGACCGCCGAAACCGTTACGGGAAAAGCCAAGTCAAATGTGCAACCTGTGCGGATTTTGGTCCTCGGCGATTCGCTCAGCGCTGAGTATGGCCTGAAACGCGGTACGGGCTGGGTTGCCTTGCTAGAAAACCGCTTGGCGGAATCGGTGAATTGGAATGAGAAGCCTAGAAAAACGGTCAAAAATACTACAAATAAGATAGCTGCTCAGGCATTAAATACACCGGCTACAGGCGAAAATACCTCTAAAATTACCCCTGATTTTACTGTCATTAATGCCAGTATCAGCGGTGATACGACTTCGGGCGGACGCTCGCGCTTAGCACCACTGATAGACCTGCATCACCCCACCCACGTCATCATCGAACTGGGCGCAAACGATGCTCTGCGTGGCTTGCCTGTGGCAAAAACCGAAGAAAATTTGACGGCAATGGTGCAAACCGCGTTGACATCCAAGGCAAAAGTGCTGCTGGTCGGCATCCAAATTCCACCCAATTACGGCTCAGCATTTGCAAAACAGTTCACAGAAACTTACCCCAAAGTCGCCAAAGCAAACAAAGTGGACTTGGTGCCATTCATGCTGGCTGGTGTGGCGGATGTGCCAAACGCAGCCGATGCCGCCAAACTCTTCCAAGCTGATCGCATTCACCCCACCGAGGCGGCGCATCCAACGATTTTGAACAATATTTGGCCTGAATTGCAAAAGCAACTCAAATCAACATCGTCATCAAAAGCCAGGAAGTAAGCCACAAAATGAGTTTTCCCTAATGAGTTTGACCCCTATCCCCGCCGCCGAAGCGCTGCAGCAACTAGACAGCTTTGACACCATCATTGATGCCCGCACCGAGGCCGAGTTTGACGAAGACCACCTGCCTGCCGCGCTGAACTGGCCGACCTTGAACAACGCCCAGCGCATTGAAGTGGGCACCATGTACAAGCAAATCAACGCGTTTGAGGCGAAAAAGCGTGGCGCGGCAATGGCGGCAGCGAACATCTCGGCACATATCAACCAACACGTCATCGACAAACCGCGCGACTGGAAGCCGTTGACCTACTGCTGGCGTGGTGGCAAGCGCAGTGGTTCGTTGTCGCTGATTTTGAGCGAAATCGGTTTCAATGTGCGGATCATTGACGGCGGCTACAAAGCCTTCAGAGCGGCACTGGTAGAGGATATTCCGCGCCTGGTCGAGAAGTTGAGTTTCATCGTCATCTGCGGGCCAACGGGTTCGGGCAAAACGCGGCTGCTGCAAGCTTTGGCAAGCATCCCCGCAACCGAAGACCAAGCAGCGCCGCAAGTGCTGGACCTAGAAGACTTGGCTAACCATCGCAGCTCTGTCCTAGGCGTTTTGCCAGGTTTGCCACAGCCCACACAAAAAGCCTATGACACGCTGGTGTGGAACGCTTTGCGCCGATTTGACCCTACGCGCCCCGTATATGTGGAATCTGAGAGCAAAAAAGTCGGCAACGTGGTTGTGCCCGTGTCGTTGATGGACAAAATGCGCAACAGCACCTGCTTGAATTTGCAACTCCCGATGGAAGAGCGCGTGACACTGCTGATGGAAGACTACGATTTTTTCGTCAAAGACACGGCGTTTTTCTGCGACCGTTTGGAGGCACTTATCTCAGCGCGCGGTCATGAAGTTGTGAAACGCTGGCAAGCGTTGGCGCAAGCGAACGATTGCGAAACGGTGGTGCGTGAGCTGCTGGTCGACCATTACGACCCCGTGTATTTTGCGTCTATGAAGCGCAATTTCAAAAATTATGGTGTTGCGAAATTAATAGCGCCTAAAGATCACCATACGTCATCTATCTTTGAGTTGGCCTGCGATTTGACGTGGGAACAGCGTAGCCATTAACCAAATATGGTTCTGTGTGTTATGCCGCTTATGACTTGAAAAACGACAATCTTTTACAAGCCTTACTTGCCTTACAAGATGTAGCATTATTGGCATCTGCTTACGCATAGTATCAAGATTCAACTTCCACTTTTTAGGAGAATCTTTATGGTCTTAAATAAAACCACCGCCTTGAAAACGCTGCCTTTGCTGCTCGCTAGTGCAGGCATATTTGCAACTACCCATGCTGCTGCTGCCATAACTACAGACGCACGTGGCAACACGGCTTATGACACCGCCGCCGAGTGCGACGCTGCTGTGCAAAACGGCACAGCCCGCTTTTACGTGCCAGAAGCTAAAAACAAACCATTACGTCAAAAAGGTGAAAAAAGCGTCAAAACTTCGCGTATCAGTGATTTGGGTGATCAATACCGTCTAGGCGCTTGCGATGTGGGTGTGGGTAAACAAAAAGGCCGCGTTGGCGTAGACCGCAAGCTGCAAGGTAAATATGTGCCCTACAGCCCGTCAATGCCACTGAACAGCTATTTGGATGCCAGTGGTAACGTTGTACGCGTCAGCATGCTAGGTTGCGATAATCGCTTCTCTGCTGCGATGCCTAGACCCGTCAGCATGCCTGTGCCGCCACCCGTTGTCGTAACGCCACCACCGCCAGTGGTTATTGCTCCGCCGCCGCCTGCACCCGTTGTTGTTGTACCAGCACCCGTCGCAGTAGTTACGCCACCACCTGTGATGCAACCAGCGCCTGTGCCGCCAGCGCCTATAAAGCCGTACGTATTTGGCGTACTTGGCGCTCAAAATGATGCGATTTGCCATGTAGATGGCGACAACGCCACACTTTTGGTTGGGCAAGTTGGCGCCGGTATGAATTTCAATGCCATGTTTGGCGGTGAAATTTACGCCCAAGCTGCAAAAAGTCACACTTACAGCGGGACTAAAACGCCGGGAACCAGCAACACATCTGCGATAGGTGCGCGTTTAACAGTGGGAACTCAATTGACACCTCAAACTCGCGTTTTTGCTAAAGTAGGTGCTGCTTATGTCAAGCATGAATTTGGTGGTGATTCAAAAAGTGAAGCTAGACCTACGCTGGGCGTTGGCTTTACATATGACTTGACACCAGCGCTCAGCTTGCGCGGCGACGCTGACATGAGCTTCAAACGCAGTAGAAATCAGCCACATCTTGCGTGGGGTGACGATAAATTTGTAGGCTTGGGTTTGCAATATAAGTTTTAAGCCACTTATATCGATCCCTCCACTTTAAAACCAGCGTGTTGAAAAGCCGCTGGTTTTTTTATTTGATTTGAATATCGTGATAAATGCACGATTTCTGAAGTTTCCTGCGTTGCAATTGATTACAAATTGCGAGGTCTGCGTTTATGCTCGTGCAGCATCTCAAACCAACTCGATAATCAATTCAAATGCACTCAAAAAAAATTCTTCGCTCTGTTCTCGGCATGGCTGCCATTGGCGGTTTTCTCGCTTTGTCTGGCTGCGCCAGCAAACCTGAAGTCGTTGCAGCACCAGTCGCCGCAGCACCAAAAGCTGTTATCGCCATTGACCAAACACCCCGCGGCGTACAAATTCCACTGCCTAACACGGTATTATTTCAATTTGGCAAAGCAGACTTGAACACGGTAGCCGCTGATCCTTATTTGGACAAAATCGCAACGCTGATCAAAACAAAATCTAGCAAACCCGTGGCGGTGGAAGGCCACACGGACAATGTTGGTACATTGCCAGCTAACCAACAAATCTCAGAAGCACGCGCCAAAGTCGTGCGAGATGCACTGCAAGCACGTGGTGTGCCTGCAGAGCGTTTGAAGGCTGAAGGTTTTGCTTTCCAACGTCCCGTAGTTTCCAACAGCAACGAAGATGGCCGCGCTTTAAACCGCCGCGTTGACATCATCATCTTGGATGAGAAGGTTGAAAACATCACCGCTGGTGAACCGGCCAATGCGTTTGAGTCAGCGTTTGCCAAGCTCAAAGCGATGGTGGATGCTGGCTTGGTTAAAGCGCTTTGATGCTTTGATGCTTAGATGGGTTACTACTTTCTAAGTATCAAACCGTATTGTTTGGATCAAGAGGCATGTGGCTTACCATCATCATCGTAAGAAATTTCATGCTACAACTTTTGTTCTCTAATTGTTCATCAGTTAGAGAATGAAAAAATTAATTATCAAAAATGATAGCAAACAACTTATATTTCTTGAAAGAATTTTCACTGTTGATTTTTATCTTTCATTTTTTGTATGAAAATTTTTAGTCTCATTTCCTTGAGAAAAGATACAGATTTGTTTATTCCAGTAACGCTTTGTCACCTTCTAAGATGACGGGATTATTGCTACGTGTGTGTCGTGTTCGGTACTATTTATCGAATGAAACACACAACTTCAAGCCATCACAAATTTCCAATTTGGTTGGGCTTTTGCCTAGCTATGACATTGGTGGCAAGTTATTACTTAATGCCTATGCATAAGCCGCTCTATCACATGGACCAAACCTCGCGTGGCGTTGAAGTTAAATTGAAAAATAACGTCATGCTCTTTGAATTTGGCAAAGCCAGTCTAAGCACTGCAGCTGTACCTTATTTAGATAAAGTAGCTTTTTTGATCATTTACAAATCATCAAAACAAGTTGCTGTTGAGGGTTATACCGACAACATCGGCAGCATTGAAGTTAATCAAGAGCTATCAAATGCGCGTGCAAAAGTCGTGAGTGAAGCACTTCAAAAGCGTGGGGTTCCAGCCAAGCGTCTCAAATCGATGGGGCTTGCTTTTCATAGACCCGTTATGTCTAACAGTCAAGAGCAAGGTCGTGCCTTAAACCGTCGTACTGAAATCACACTTTTAGATGAAACTATGGATAAACTAACTGACGATGCGTCTAACAATGCGTTTCAGTTAGCTTTTTCAAAGCTCAAGACCATGGTTGATAAAGGCACAATACGTCCTGTGTCTTGACCTTATCTTGACCTATATCTTAATTTGTCAAGTAATCAAGTCAGTATTCTTTGACAATCACACACTATTCTCAATCCATCTATTTATGAAATTTAGTATGCTCAATCGTCGCCATTTTTCTAGCGTTATGGCTGCTGGCTTGGCGTCAGTTAGCGCCTCCAGTTTTGCACAAGTCGGGCGTCCTAAGCTCGCGTTGGTTTTGGGCGCAGGCTCAGCGCGCGGCTTTGCGCATATCGGCATCATCAAAGCGCTGGACGCTGCCGGCATCAAACCTGATTTGATCGTGGGTGCAAGTGCAGGCAGTGTGATTGGCGTGTTTTATGCTGCAGGCTACACCGGCTTGCAGATGGAAGACGTGGCGATGAAGGTGCGTGATGCAGATGTGATTGACGCCGCCAGCAACACCAAGCGCGGCTTGGTAGGTGGTGAAGCCCTGCAAAAACTCATCAACAACTTTGTCAAAGACAAGCCACTGGAAGCCTTGAAAACGCCATTCATCGCCATGGCGACCAACCTCAAAACAGGCGATCCTGTGCAATTACGCATTGGCGACTCTGGCCAAGCTGTGCGGGCTTCTAGCAGCATGCCTGGCGTGTTTTTGCCAACGATGATTGGTGGCATGGAGCTGGTGGACGGCGCTATCAGCAGCCCCTTGCCCGTTTCAGTGGCTCGGCAAATGGGTGCAGAAACCATCGTGGCGATTGATGTAGGTGCCGCACCACAAAATGCACACGCTGCGGGCATTTACGAGATTGTGATGCAATCGTTTGAAATCATGGGGCAATCGATTTCTCGGCTAGAAGGCCAAAAGGCTGATGTGCTGATCAAACCCAATGTGGGCGGTTTTTCAGGCTCTGATTTTGGCAACCGTGCACAGTTGATTGCAGCGGGTTTTACAGCGGGTCAACGTGCGATTGAGCAAATCAGGTTGGCGCAAAACAGCAACTATAAAAAACGCAAATAAGTTTACGCGGCTGCTGGGGCGTCAGGTTGATCGGTTGAAGGTGGCGTATTGTCTTGCACGCCATCTTCTGGTTCACCTTCAATCGGGTCACCCGCTCTTAAACCCGATTTCAGCTCAGACTTCATCTTGAGCTTTTCCTCTTTTTTCTTCTTTTTCGCGAGTTCTTTTTGACGCTTTTCGAAGCCGTAATTAGGAGTTGCCAAGGTATTCTTTCAGGTAATTTGTCGAGATCAGTCAAAAACTGACTATGACACTGACTTTAACAGCTTATTGCGATTTAATTGAAGGCGGCTTGCATAGCCTGCACCAAATCAGCCTGTAAATCTTCTACCGCCTCCAAACCAATCGAAAAGCGCACCAAATGGCCGCGTTGCAAGTATTCAGGCAAGGGCAATGTTCGCATGTGTCGCACTTTGTAGGGCATGACCAAACTCATCGGTCCACCCCAGCTAAAACCTATTTTGAACACTTTTAAGGCATCGCAAAACGCATCAACTTGGTTGCTGCTAAAACGTTCGTGCAAGATGATGCTGAAAAGCCCCGCAGATTGCCCCGCCGTGCATAGCGCTTGCCAATGCGCATGCCCAGGCGAACCCGGTAATGCAGGATGCAACACCTGCACGATTTCAGACCGTTTTTGACACCACGTTGCCAGCGCATACGCAGCAGCACCATGCGCTGCATATCGAAGGGCTAGCGTAGGCAGTGAGCGCAGGATGGTCTCTATGTCGTTAACGCCAACGCTATAGCCTAGGTGCATGTGACAGTGTTTGATCTGGCTGCTCAGCGCAACATCTCGGGTAATCACACTGCCCATCAACACGTCACCGCCACCGCTGGGGTATTTGGTCAGGGCATGGATCGACATGTCAACACCCTGCTCAAACGGGTTGAAGGCGATGCCCGCCCCCCAGGTGTTGTCCAAAGCGATCAGCACATTTTTCGCTTTGCAAATACCCACCAGCTCGGGCAAATTAGGAAACTCCAGCGACACCGAACCGGGCACTTCCAGCCAGACCAATTTGGTTTTCGCGGTAATCTTAGCGGCCAAATCAGCGGGGTTCATGGCATCGTACACTTGGTAACTGATACCAAAGCGAGCCAGTTCATTTTCTGCCAATGTCTTGCTCGGACCATAAACGTTATCGGGAATCAAGACCTCATCGCCCGTTTTCAACAAGGCGAAGTTAACCAGGACTATCGCAGCCAAGCCACTGGGCACCAGGGTGCAATGGTTGCCGCCCTCCAGAGTACACAGCCGCTCCTCTAAGAGGAAAGTGGTTGGCGTGCCTTTGGTGCCATAGGTGTATTGATGACCGATTTCGTCTTTGTAACGCTCACGCAAGACGGCCACATTGGGGAAAAAGATGGTGGACGCTTTGAACACACCGGGTTGTGGTGCGCTGTAGCCCTCTGGCGGTTGGTAGGGATGATGAATAAGTTGCGTTGTTTTATCCATCACCCAATCCCTGAATTTACTTGAATTTACTTATTTACACAGACCACTTGGTGATCAACTGCTCTACCTTTGTGGAATCGTAACCTTCAAACGGCTGATGAATCCACGGGTTGGTCGGCAGATGCTCTACCGAATAATCGGCCTGAAACGCGGAAACACCCTTAGTCCACAGCACCGCACTGCGCAGCTCGGTGATAGGTGCATAGTTGTTTTTCAGCTGATCGATCACCTTGATCAAGGTATGGCCAGTGTCTGCCAAATCATCCACCAACAGCACCTTGCCGGCAATTTCGCCTTTAGGGGTGGTGATGAAGCGGGCGATGTCCAAATTGCCCTGCTGTGTACCCGCTTCGGCGCGGTAGGAGCTGGTGGACATGATGGCCAAAGGCTTGTCGAAAATGCGCGACAAAATGTCACCCGGGCGCATGCCGCCGCGAGCCAGGCACAAAATGGTGTCAAACTGCCAGCCGGATTGGTGGATCTTGATGGCGAGCTTTTCAATCAGGTTGTGGTACTCGTCGTAGCTCACGTACAGGTGTTTGCCGTCTTCAGTCAACATGGCTTGTCTCCTTTTATTAAATTATTATAAATAATTAACCACAGTGCTTACTATTAATTTCATAGCTAATCAGGCATTAAATACGCCGGCTAGAGTCATATTTAATCAATATTTACGCTAGATTTTGTACATTTAAGCCACAAACGGGTGTTTCATCATGATGGTGTGGTCGCGGTCTGGGCTGGTGGAGATCACGTCGATCGGCACACCGGTCACCTCACCAATGCGCTCCAGATAGCGTTTGGCGTTGGCCGGCAGCTTGGCGTACTCGGTCACACCAACGCTGGACTCAGACCAGCCCGGCAGGGTTTCGTAAATCGGTACGCAGCGCTCAATGTCGTCTGCGCCCATGGGCAAAATGTCGATGGTTTGGCCGTCCAGGGTGTAGCCTGTGCAGAGTTTTAGTTCAGTCAAACCGTCTAAAACGTCCAGCTTGGTGATACACAAACCGGTGATGCCGTTGACCTGAGCAGAACGCTTCAACAGCGCCGCGTCAAACCAGCCGCAACGGCGGTAACGCCCTGTGACCACGCCGCGCTCGGCACCGACCGTGCTCATGTGGTAGCCGGGGGTGCCTTCTTTTTGCCATTCCAGCTCGGTCGGGAACGGGCCGCCACCGACGCGGGTGCAGTAAGCTTTGGTGATGCCCAGCATGTAATGCAACAAGTTCGGGCCCACGCCGGAACCGGCGGCCGCGTTACCAGCCACACAGTTGCTGGAGGTCACAAACGGATAAGTGCCGTGGTCCACATCCAAGAGCGTGCCCTGCGCGCCTTCAAACAGCAGGTTCACGCCGGCTTTGTGGGCATCGTTCAGCTCGCGAGACACATCTGCCATCAACGGCTTGATGAGTTCGGCCTGCTTCATCGCATCGGCATAGATCGGTTCAAACTCCAAGGCTGCAGCGCCCAAATAGGTGGTCAACACGTGGTTGTGCAAATCCAGCAATTCGCGCAACTTGGCGGCAAAGCGCTCTGGGTGCTTCAAATCCTGCACGCGCAGAGCACGTCGGGCGATTTTGTCTTCATACGCAGGGCCGATGCCTTTGCCAGTGGTGCCGATTTTCTCGGCGCCGGTATTGCCGCGTTTGATTTCACGCGCCACGTCGATGGCTTCATGGAAAGGCAAAATCAGCGGGCAAGCCTCGCTGACGCGCAGGCGGGAGCGGACTTCAACGCCAATCGCCTCCAAACCGGCGATTTCTTTGAACAAGTGCGCGCAGTTCAACACCACGCCGTTGCCTATGTAGCACTTCACCCCCGGGCGCATGATGCCGCTGGGGATCAAGTTCAGCGCCGTTTTCACGCCGTTGATGACCAAGGTGTGACCCGCATTGTGGCCACCCTGAAAGCGCACCACGCCGCCGGCGCTTTCGGTCAACCAATCGACCAG
>JANPIC010000039.1:0-1620 GCA_031424795.1 Polaromonas sp.
TACAGCGGTTTGACGGCTATGCCATCGGGCGTGTGCCAGTTCAAGGCGTTCACATCGCCATTGGGTGCAGATTTGGCGGCGGCTTTGTGCCAATCGGCGAGATTGGCAGGTTTGAATTCTGAAGTCATGGTCTTTTTACGGTTGTTGGTTTTATTCTACGTTATTTATAATTATTAATGCAAAATATTGTTCTGAGCTTACAATTCACACCATGCCCTCTGTTATTCAACTCAAAACCCAATCTGAAGCCACTTTAGACGCAGATGCGCCTCAAATGCAAGCGCCTGTGCACACTTTATCGACCAAAGCCCTCTATTTAGAAGTGGCTGAATTGCTGCGCCAGCGCATTTTTAAGCGAACTTCGGGCGATTTAGAGCCTGGTAGCTGGATTGATGAGCTCAAACTCGCCGAAGAATACGGCATCAGCCGCACGCCGTTGCGTGAAGCGCTGAAAGTGCTCGCCACCGAAGGCCTGGTCACCATGAAAGTGCGACGCGGCGCGTATGTGACCGAGGTGTCTGAGCAAGATTTGACCGATGTTTACCACCTGCTCAGCCTGCTAGAAAGCGACGCCGCTGGCGTGGTTGCCAGCACAGCAACGGATGCGCAGATGACGGAATTGGGCAAACTGCACGAAGCGCTGGAAGCCGCCGTGCCCTCGCCTTCCAGTAAAAAAACCGTCAATACTGACCAGTTTTTTTCAATCAACGAGCAGTTTCACATGCGCCTCTTAGCCATTGCCAACAACCGCTGGCGCGACCAAATGGTGGCCGATTTGCGCAAAGTGATGAAGCTGAATCGCCATAATTCACTGCTCAAAACGGGGCGCATTGCCGAATCCCTAGACGAGCATCGAGCCATCATGTCAGCACTCTACGCCAGAGATGCCGCCGCAACGGTGGCGGCCATGAAGGCGCATTTTAAAAGTGGTTTGGAAGCTGCGGGATAATAATCTATGCAAACTGGAATCCTCAAACCCGTTCCCCACCTCGCCACCTACCTAAGTTTCAACCTCGCTCATGCTGCAGCCAAAACGGTTGCTATTGCCGGATTGAAGCAACTGCTGCAAACAGCTGATGGCCAGCGCATCGTCGTCGGCCTGAGCGCTGCGCTTTGCAAAACGCTGGGCATCAAAGCACCCAAAGCGCTGCGTGCGTTTCAAACGCCAGCGGGTAGCAAGCTGAAATTACCTGAAACGTCTGTCGATTTGCTGGTCTGGCTGCGTGGCACGCCCTCGCAAGACAGGGGCGATTTGTTGGCGATCTCTCGTCAAGTTCAAGCCTTGCTAGGCGATGTTTTCACCTTGACTGATGCGATAGATGCGTTCAAGCACCAAACCAAAAACAGTACAAAAAGTCACGATTTGACTGGTTTTGAAGACGGCACTGAAAACCCCAAAGGACAAAAAGCAGCTGATTTTGGCTTCGCACCCGATGGCAGCAGCTTTTTAGCGGTTCAAAAATGGCAGCACAAGTGGGACAACATCGCCAAAATGAGTCCTTCAGAGCAAAACCAAGCCATTGGCCGCAACAAACAGACCAACGCCGAACTAGAAACCGCCCCGCCCTCCGCCCACATCAAACGCACCACACAAGAAGACTTCACCCTGTCCGACGGCAC
>JANPIC010000040.1:0-19891 GCA_031424795.1 Polaromonas sp.
GAAGGGGCTGGGGTGGCTTTGTTGGGCGAGCAGGGCGTTCCACGCGGTGGCATCGACCTCTAGCGGCGAGGCGTGTTCGCGAATGACGTAATTTGACGGGGTTGGCATGTCGTGGCAGGAATTTTTAGCGCAATGTTGTTATATTTCGGTCATTTTCGGGTTATTTTTTTGTCCATCATTTTGTCATAGTCGTAAGCTATTGTGCTTATAGGTTCAATTAACTCGACTTATTGATCTGTTGTACTTACAGTGGAAGCTTAGATTAGTCAGAAGACTGAGGACAAGATTTTTAACCGCCTAAGGAGCACTACGATGACAACCGAAGCAACATGCCCATTCTCGGCCGCAGCTACCAAATCCATGACGGCTTCCGCGCCAACGAACGCTCATTGGTGGCCTAACCAGCTCAAAATTAGCGCTCTGCACCAGCACTCGCCAAAGTCTGACCCTATGGGGAATGATTTTAACTACGCCGAAGAATTTAAAAGTTTAGATTTGCAGGCGGTGATTCATGATTTGAAGAGCTTCATGACAGATTCGCAAGCTTGGTGGCCGGCAGACTGGGGACACTACGGCGGTTTGATGATTCGCATGGCTTGGCACTCAGCAGGTACTTACCGCACCAGTGATGGTCGGGGCGGTGCGGGCTCAGGCAACCAGCGGTTTGCACCGCTGAACAGCTGGCCAGACAACGGCAATCTGGACAAGGCACGTCGCCTGTTGTGGCCCATCAAGCAAAAATATGGCCGCAAGCTGTCGTGGGCAGATTTGATGATTTTGGCGGGCAACGTGGCGCTGGAATCTATGGGTTTCAAAACCTTTGGGTTTGCGGGTGGTCGTGTGGACATTTGGGAGCCAGAAGAAGACATCTATTGGGGCCCAGAGCGTGAATGGCTAGCCACCAGTGACAAGCCCAACAGCCGCTACTCAGGCGACCGCAAACTGGACAACCCCCTGGCCGCCGTTCAAATGGGGCTGATTTACGTCAATCCGGAAGGGCCAGATGGCAATCCTGACCCTGTCGCCTCTGGCCGTGATGTGCGCGAAACCTTCGCTCGCATGGCCATGAACGACGAAGAAACGGTGGCATTGGTGGCCGGCGGCCACACATTTGGCAAAGCGCATGGCGCTGGCGATCCAGCATTGGTGGGCGCAGAGCCAGAAGGCGCGGCGCTAGAAGAGCAAGGCTTGGGCTGGATCAACAAGTTTGAAAGCGGCAAGGGTGTACACACAACGACCAGCGGCATTGAGGGCGCTTGGAAACCCAACCCCACCACGTGGGACAACGGCTATTTCGACATGCTGTTTGGCTATGAGTGGGAGCTGACCAAGAGCCCCGCTGGTGCCAAGCAATGGGAGGCAAAAAATGTCAAACCCGAGCACATGATTCCAGACGCGCATGACCCATCAAAAAAACATGCACCCATGATGACCACGGCAGACTTGTCGCTGCGGTTTGACCCCGCTTATGAAAAAATCTCCCGCCGGTTCCATCAAGATCCTCAAGCTTTTGCAGATGCCTTTGCGCGTGCATGGTTCAAGCTGACGCACCGTGACATGGGGCCGATTGCGCGCTACCTCGGGCCACTGGTGCCGCAGGAAGAGTTGATCTGGCAAGACCCCGTTCCCGCTGTAGATCACCCGTTGGTCGATGCGAACGATGTCGCGGCCTTGAAAACGCAGTTGCTCGCTTCAGGCTTGTCTATTTCACAGTTGGTCAGCACAGCTTGGGCGTCGGCTTCTAGCTTTCGCGGTAGTGACAAACGCGGCGGTGCTAACGGCGCACGCATTCGCTTAGCGCCGCAAAAAGACTGGGAGGCCAACCAACCTGCCGAGCTTGCTAAGGTACTGACCAAGCTAGAGAGTATTCAAAAAGAATTCAACAGCGCGCAGTCTGGCGGCAAGAAAGTTTCATTGGCTGATCTCATCGTTTTAGGCGGTTGTGCGGCGGTTGAGGCTGCCGCTAACAAAGCGGGGCAAGCGGTGGTGGTGCCGTTCACACCGGGACGTACAGATGCCTCGCAAGCGCAAACCGATGTTGAATCGTTTGCCCCTTTAGAGCCTGTTGCTGACGGTTTTCGCAATTACGTGAACCAAGGTGTCGCAGGTGCGGCTGGGGTCACCGCTGAATTGCTGGTCGACAAAGCCCAATTGCTGACCCTGAGCGCACCAGAGATGACGGTGTTGGTCGGTGGATTGCGTGTTTTGAATGTTGGACAACCGCAAAACGGTGTGTTTACGACACGGCCTGAGACTTTAACGAACGACTTCTTTGTGAATTTGCTCGACATGAGCACGACCTGGCAAAAATCCAGCGTTGAAGGCGTGCTGCAAGGGCGCGACCGCCAGACTGGCGAGGTCAAGTGGACGGGTACTGTGGTTGACCTGGTTTTTGGCTCAAACGCGCAACTGCGCGCACTTGCAGAAGTTTATGCGTGTCGTGATTCACAACAGAAGTTTGTCCATGAATTTGTGGCGGCTTGGAACAAGGTGATGAATTTAGACCGCTTTGATGTGATTTAAACCGTGAGAGTGTTGCAGGAAGACCACGGCTAAAGCCGTGGTCGTGAATGACATAATCGAGTAAATTAAATATGTTTTCTGACATTTACCAGCTCGATCTATGACACTCAAAATCTGCGTCGCTCAATTAAATCTCGTTGTTGGCGATTTGAATGGCAACGCACAAAAAATCATCGCGGCTGCCAACGAAGCCTACGTGCTAGGCGCAAGGCTGCTACTCACGCCTGAATTATCCATCTGCGGCTACGCGGCGGAAGACTTGTTTTTGCGCCCTGCCTTCATTTCCGCCTGCCATGATGCCGTGAAAACGGTGGTTGACGCTTGCGCAGGGTTAAAAGGCATGGTCGTGGTGGTAGGACACCCCACGGGCGGCGACGAGCGCAGCAAGTCGGTGGCGATTCAGCGGCGGTTTAACGCGGCCAGCGTCATCAGCGAGGGGCGGATTCTGGAAACCTACGCCAAGCGCGAGCTGCCGAACTACCAGGTGTTTGACGAGCGGCGCTATTTCACACCTGGGCAGGGCGTCTGTGTGTTTCAGGTGGGTGAGCAGGGAAGTCAAGTTAGCGTCGGCCTGCTGATTTGCGAAGACGCTTGGTTTGAAGAACCCGCGCAGCTGGCTTTGGAGGCGGGCGCGCAGGTGCTGGCGGTTATCAACGCTTCGCCTTTCCACGTCGGCAAGGGTGGCGAGCGGGTGCAGCGCATGGCAGACCGGGTCAAAGCCACGGGTTTACCGTTGATTTATGCGCATTTGGTCGGCGGGCAAGACGAGGTGGTGTTTGACGGCGGCTCGTTTGCGCTCAACGCCCAAGCGGAATTAGTGGCTAGGGCCGAGAGTTTTAAGGAAAAACTGCTTTATATAGGGATAAATAGCACTCTAGCCGGCGTAAATAATGCCTCAACAGCTATTAATTTGATAGTAAATGAAGTTGATGGTAAGAAGGATGCTATTGCGCCATTGCGCAGTGATGAGGCTGATTTGTGGGACGCTTTGGTGCTGGGTATTCGTGATTACTTGGGTAAAAACGGCTTTCCGGGTGCGATTTTGGGGTTGTCGGGCGGTATCGACTCGGCACTGGTGCTGGCGCTGGCAGTGGACGCTTTGGGCAAAGACAAGGTGAGAGCGGTGATGATGCCGTCGCCCTACACCGCAGACATCAGCTGGATAGACGCCCGCGAGATGGCACAGCGCATGGGTGTGCGCTATGACGAAATCTCCATCGTGCCTGAATTTGAGGCGTTTAAAAAGAGCTTAGCCCCTGAGTTTGCAGGTTTGGCCGAGGACACAACCGAGGAAAACATCCAAGCGCGGATTCGCGGCACGTTGTTGATGGCGCTGTCCAACAAATCTGGCCGCATGGTGCTGACGACGGGGAATAAATCGGAAATGGCAACGGGCTATTGCACGCTGTATGGCGATATGGCGGGCGGTTTTGCAGCCATCAAAGACATCGCGAAGACCATGGTTTTCAAGCTGTGCCTGTGGCGCAACCAAAACGACCCCAACGGCACTGGCAGCAACCCCATCCCCGAACGCATCATCACCCGTCCGCCCAGCGCCGAGCTGCGCGCCGACCAAAAAGACCAAGACAGCCTGCCGCCCTACGAGGTGCTGGACGCGATTTTGGAGCGCTACATGGAAAACGACCAGAGCATTGCCGAGATTTTGGCCGCTGGTTTTGCACCCGCGGATGTGCAGCGCGTCACCCATTTGATCAAAATCAACGAACACAAACGCCGCCAAGCGCCGATTGGCATTCGCGTTACGCACCGTAGTTTTGGCAAAGATTGGCGGTATCCGATTACGAGCAAATTTAGAGCCTAAATCCAAGGCTTGCAGCCTGATTTGCAAAAAGACCTGCAATTTTTGTTACGATGTCAGCACAGTCTGCGAAATCTAAGAATATCTAAATAGGAGCAACCATGAAACTCATCACCGCCATCCTCAAACCTTTCAAACTCGAAGAAGTCCGCGAAGCCTTGGCCGAATGCGGTGTGACGGGTTTAACGGTCACAGAAGTCAAAGGTTTTGGTCGTCAAAAAGGCCACACCGAGCTGTACCGTGGTGCGGAGTATGTGGTTGACTTTTTGCCGAAAGTCAAAGTCGAAGTGGTGGTGAAATCTGCCGATTTGGACTTGTGCGTTGACGCCATCGTCAAAGCCGCACGAACCGGAAAAATCGGTGACGGTAAGATTTTTGTGACCAGTGTGGAGCGCGTGGTGCGCATCCGCACGGGTGAGCAGGACGAGATTGCGGTTTAAGTTCTAATTTAAAAAATTAAAGACAAAAACGCTGCAGCAATGCAGCTCCCCACACGCCGCCTAACAGCAACAGGCTGAGCAATACAGCGGCACTACCCAAGTCTTTAGCGCGTTTGGAGAGCGCATGCCAGTCGGGGCTGATGCGGTCGATCGCGGTTTCTATGCCAGTGTTGAGCAGCTCCACAATCATCACCATCAACACTGTGCCCGCCAAAAGTGCAGTCTCTACCCAGCTGTCGCCAAGCCAAAAAGCCAGTGGGACTAGAAAGAATGCTGCAATGGTCTCTTGCCGAAATGCAGTTTCACGCCAACCTGCCTTTAAACCCTCAATGGAATAACCACCTGCGTGGACAATGCGGTTGATGCCAGTACGCGCTTTTTGCGGATTGGCGGTTGTGATGTTGTTGGTGGTGTTTGGGTCGTTTGTAGGCTGCATGCAGCGATTATCAACTATCGACTCAGTGGCTTGGAATCAATCAAACGTGTACCCGCCCAAACATCGTGCCAAAACTGCTGTTGTGGTTGAAAGCGACTTAGCAAAGCATAAACCCACACCCAGCCAATCACAAGCAAGGCGGTTTCACCACCGCTGAGCGAAAAAGGGGCCAGTGCTGCAAGCGGTGGCAAGAGCCAAATCCAACTCAACACATACCTAGCCAAGGCGCGCATTTGGGTGACGGGTTGGCCAGAGCTAGTGACGACACGGATATTCCAGGTTTTCATTGCCAAGGTTTGTCCCTTGGCCCAAAACCAGGCGAAGTAAATACCAAAAATCAGGAACAGGAAGGCTTGCAGTGCGTGGCGGTTGTTCAAGGCATGGCGCGTTTGGCTGAGCGTGCCAAACAGGTAACCGGCGATGAAAACGACGCCAAACATGAGCAAGCCTTCGTAAAGCCAGCAGGCCATGCGGCGCTTTAAACTGGGTGTAAACAATACTACTGTTGTTGGTGCTGCCAATGGTGCTGCTGATTCAGCCAAAACGTCGCTCATCGAACCGTGGCTTTGTCTGAGCTTGGTTTGCTGGCCACCAATTTGTCTTTGGCCACAGGTTTAGCAGCTGTGGCAGCCCCGGTTGGTTTTGGGGCGACATTGATACTGGCCAAAGCTTGTTTGGTCTCAGGAGGTAGCGCCTTGTAAGTCTCCCACTTGGCTTGTTTGTCGCTTGGTGTCAATGTTTTGGTTTGCGCAAAGTTGATGCGGGCTTGCTCACGCTGTTTGGCGCTCAGACTGGCCCAATCGGTCATACGACTGTGCAGTTTTGCTTTGTCTTCCGGGCTAAATTGCGCGAAATTTGCCGAAACAGCAAGCCATTTACGTTTGTGGCCTTCTGTCAGGCCAGTCCAGCTGGTGTTCAGGGGTTGTAGCGCTGTTTTTTGCGCTGGCGTCAATTTGTCCCAGGTATCAGTGGAGGTCTTTACAGTTTTTGCCGCAATGACAGGTTTGAGAGCTTGAGGCGTTGCCGCTGTTGATTCGGCAGTGGTGGCGTTTTGCGCGTTAGCCAAGCTCGCAAAGGCCACAAGCGCAGCAGCAAGTGCGCTTGTGAGTCCAAATTTAACGAGTTTTGTATTGACTGACATACCAACAGCTTTTATTGACCAGCGTTTTCACCTGGGTGGGTAGCGTTGTAGTCAGCGTGCAATTTCAAAAATTGTGCAAAACCAGCATCAGCGTAGGCCGCAGGTGGTAAGTCGTCTACCAACAAGGCGGAATCAACTTCAGCCAATTCGTTGGCACGCAGGTCGTTTTGAATGACGGAAATAGTGATCAAGCCGACAACGAGTGCGATCAACGGTAGAAAAGAAGCCAAGCGGTTCCACAAATTCAGACCTTCGTCGTCAAAGCTCATGCTGGCAGATCCGCCTGAGCCATAGACTGCAGTCGCCGATTTGGTAGACGAGACGAGTTGGGTGCGTTTACGCTGAGTCACGGCTTGTTGACGCGCGACGCGCAGGCGCTCAGAAATATCGTGCGGCAAATCAGTGTTGCCAATAGACAGCCGTGCAGCGACACGTAGGCCAAATCTGTCTTGCGCTAACTGTGCAGAATCAATAGACTCCATTTTGGATAAGTTGTAATTTAAGCTATTCATAGTTGTATTCCTCGCGCCTTCAGGGCTTTTGCTAAAGCAGCCACGGCCCTGGAGCAGTGCGTTTTCACGCTACCCTCAGAGCATCCCATGGCAGCCGCAGTCTCGGCCACATCAAGTTCCTCCCAATAACGCATGAGGAAGGCTTCTCGTTGACGCGCTGGCAATTCTTGTATTTCTGCTTCGATTTCGCGGAAAGTTTGAGTCCGACTTGTCACGGACTCAGCACTTTCCGTGCCATCTGAGTCGTTTTTAAGCTCTAAAGTTTCCAAAATATCGAAATCACCGTCATCACCAGCCGATTCAAAGTCGCTAAAGTTGGAAAAAACCGCTCTTTGGGTTTTTTGGCGCCTAAACCAATCCAGTGTGCAATTGGACAGAATTCTTTGAAACAGCATGGGGAGCTCTGCTGGCGGCTTGTCACCATAGTGCTCCGCCAGCTTCATCATGCTGTCTTGCACGATGTCCAGCGCGGATTCTTCGTTACGAACGTGATAAATCGAGCGCTTGAAGGCTCGCTTTTCAACGCTTTTCAGAAAATCAGAGAGTTCTTGTTCAGTTGCCAAGTGTTTTGGGCCGTTTTGGGCCTTCGCTTCATTGTCGGTTATCTTTGTTTTTAGTCGTAATCACCTAATTACGAGGCGGTTACAACGTCTTAGAACGGCGATTATGGCATTTCAAACCGCTAAAAATAGGGCAATTGAAGATTTTTACGTAATGAAGTGCGATAATGCGATTTGCAAGTCAAACAGCAAACGGGTCACAACAGAGCGCTACAAAAGTGCGTTCATGGTTGCCGGCCTCAAGTCCCGACGCGGCTCCACAAGAGCTCAGTGAAGGGGCACCCAAGGTATTTCGTTAGAGAAATTCACAAAGGTTTACGCAAAGGATCCATCATGGAAATCAACACAGCCGAATTGTCGGCCGCTTCAGCCGCTACATCAATACCTGCTACGGCAGCTTCAAAATCTGACCATTCAAACGTGCCCGAGCTTCGCGGCGCTGAAATATTGGTCAAATCCCTTCAAGCAGAAAACATCAAATATATCTGGGGCTACCCCGGCGGTGCTGTTTTGCACATTTATGACGCGCTTTACAAACAAGATACCATGCAGCATGTGCTGGTGCGCCATGAGCAAGCAGCTGTTCACGCGGCTGATGGTTACGCCCGCGCGACTGGCGATGTGGGTGTCGCTCTCGTTACCTCGGGCCCCGGTGCAACCAATGCTGTGACTGGTATTGCTACTGCGTACATGGACAGCATTCCGATGGTCATCATCACTGGCCAAGTGCCTACGCATGCTATTGGTTTAGATGCTTTCCAAGAGTGCGACACCGTTGGTATCACACGCCCCATCGTCAAGCACAACTTTTTAGTCAAAGACGCACGCGATTTGGCTGAAACGATGAAGAAGGCTTTCCACATCGCGCGCAGTGGCCGACCTGGCCCTGTGGTGGTGGATATTCCTAAAGACGTGTCTTTCAACAAGGTGCCGTACCACGGCTACCCAGAAAGCGTTGAAATGCGCGCCTACAACCCTGTGCGCAAAGGCCACAGTGGGCAAATTCGCAAAGCCTTGATGCTGTTGTTGAAGGCGAAACGTCCCTACATCTACACTGGTGGCGGTGTGTTGTTGAGCAATGCCAGTGCAGAGTTGCGCATCTTGGCAGACATGCTGGGCTTCCCGTGCACCAACACCTTGATGGGTTTGGGCGCGATTGCTGCTAGTGACCCTAAATTCTTGGGTATGTTAGGTATGCACGGCACGTTTGAAGCCAACAACGCCATGCAAAGTGCAGACGTGGTCTTGGCGGTCGGCGCACGTTTTGACGACCGCGTGATTGGTAACCCCAAACATTTCGCACAAGTTGAGCGCAAGATTATTCATATCGACATTGATCCATCTAGCATTTCTAAGCGCGTGAAAGTTGATATCCCTATTGTCGGCGATGTCAAAGAAGTGCTCTTGGAGATGATCGCCATGATCAAAGAAGGCTCTCTCAAGCCTGATACCACAGCTTTAGGCGAGTGGTGGAGCACGATTGAGACGTGGCGCAAGCGCGATTGCATGAAGTACGACCACGGCAAAGGTGATGTCATCAAGCCGCAATATGTGATCGAAACCTTGTGCAATATGACCAAAGGCGAAGAGACTTACATCACCTCCGATGTGGGTCAACACCAAATGTGGGCGGCGCAGTATTACAAGTTTGAAGAGCCGCGCCGTTGGATCAACTCAGGAGGCTTGGGCACCATGGGTGTGGGTATTCCTTACGCCATGGGTATCAAGCTGGCCAAACCAGACAAAGAAGTGTTTTGCGTGACGGGTGAAGGTTCGGTGCAGATGTGCATTCAAGAACTGTCGACTTGTTTGCAATACGACACGCCGATCAAAATCGTATCGCTGAATAATCGTTACCTTGGCATGGTGCGCCAGTGGCAAGAAATTGATTACGAAGGTCGCTACAGCCACAGCTATATGGATGCATTGCCTGACTTCGTGAAGTTGGCTGAAGCCTACGGACACGTTGGCATGTTGATTGAGTCGCCAGCAGATGTTGAGCCCGCTTTGCGCGAAGCACGTAAGCTGAAGGATCGCACGGTGTTCATGGACTTCCGTACCGACCCGACCGAGAACGTGTTCCCGATGGTCAAAGCCGGCATGGGCATCGACCAGATGCTTTTGGGTTCTGAAGATTTGTAATTTTTAAAATCTACAAATTTTTCAATACTTTTAATCAACAACATTTTTTTGAATCTATTGCCCGCCAAGCCTGCGCATTACCGTGTGCGGGGGAGGGCGGCGAAAAGAGGAAATTATTCACATGAAACACATCATTGCAGTATTACTTGAGAACGAACCCGGCGCATTGTCGCGCGTGGTTGGCTTGTTCTCAGCCCGTGGCTACAACATTGAGTCACTCACCGTTGCACCGACAGAAGACCCAACTTTGTCGCGTATGACGATTCAAACCTCGGGTTCTGATGACGTGATTGAGCAAATCACCAAGCATTTGAACCGCTTGATTGAAGTCGTCAAAGTCGTCGATTTGACCGAAGGTGCTTACACCGAGCGCGAGTTGATGATGGTCAAAATCCGCGCCGTTGGCAAAGAGCGTGAAGAGGTCAAACGCATGGCCGATATCTTCCGTGGCCGCATCATTGATGTAACCGACAAGAGCTACACCATTGAATTGACCGGTGATCACGGTAAAAATGATGCTTTTTTGGAAGCGATCGACAAATCAGCTATTCTGGAAACCGTGCGTACAGGCCCAAGCGGCATTGGTCGCGGCGAGAGAATCCTTCGCGTATAAAATACGCAGTTAATATTTTTAATATTTATAAATTCCCCACCCCTTTTTTAATGGAGATTGAGATGAAAGTTTTTTACGACAAAGATTGCGACCTGAGCCTGATCAAAGGTAAAACTGTTGCGATTATTGGCTACGGTAGCCAAGGCCACGCACATGCACAAAATTTGAACGACAGTGGCGTTAAAGTTTTGGTCGGTCTGCGCAAAGGCGGCGCTTCTTGGGACAAAGTGGCGAAAGCCGGTCTCAACGTGGCTGAAGTCAATACAGCTGTTGCATCTGCAGATGTTGTGATGATTTTGCTACCTGATGAGAATATCGCAGCCGTTTACAACGAAATCGAGCCGCACCTGAAAAAGGGCGCTTCACTCGCGTTTGCTCATGGTTTCAACGTGCATTACAACCAAGTTGTGCCTCGCGCTGATTTGGACGTTTGGATGGTTGCGCCTAAAGCACCTGGCCACACTGTGCGTTCTACCTACGCGCAAGGCGGCGGCGTACCACATTTGGTCGCTGTGCATCAAGACAAATCTGGCAAAGCCCGTGAATTGGCCTTGTCTTACGCCATGGCCAATGGCGGCGGCAAAGCTGGCATCATTGAAACCAATTTCAAAGAAGAGACTGAGACTGACTTGTTCGGCGAGCAAGCTGTTTTGTGCGGCGGCGCGGTTGAACTCATCAAAATGGGTTACGAAACTTTGGTCGAAGCCGGCTACGCCCCAGAAATGGCGTATTTCGAGTGTTTGCATGAGTTGAAGTTGATTGTTGATTTGATTTATGAAGGCGGCATCGCCAACATGAACTACTCCATCTCTAACAACGCAGAGTACGGTGAGTACGTGACTGGCCCAGAAGTCATCAACGAACAAAGTCGTGCAGCCATGCGCAATGCCTTGAAGCGCATCCAAAACGGCGAATACGCCAAGATGTTTATTCAAGAAGGTCGTTTGAACTACCCAAGCATGACAGCACGCCGTCGCAACACTGCCGATCACAGCATCGAGCAAGTGGGTGGCCAATTGCGCGCGATGATGCCTTGGATTGCGAAAAACAAGCTGGTTGACCAAACTCGCAATTAATTTGACTATTTAAGTTTAAACACAGCAGTACAGTCGTTTTGAACTTATAAACAAAGGTCACCTCGGTGACCTTTGTTGTTTTGCAGGATGGTTCGGTATAAACTGACTTTTTGATGAAATCTAGCGCATACGTTGAAGTTGTGTAAGCTATCAAAAATACTATTATTTTGATAGCTACTTAAACAATAAATACGCTGGCTAGAACCATATTTTGGCATATATTTGGATAATTTTATTATGCATGATGGAGTAGATGCGGTCAAAGACGCTACAGACGATTTGAAGGCAAATTTGCATGTGCAGAAACGGCGCAAAGGCATTTATATTCTGCCAAATTTGTTCACACTAGCAGCCTTGTTCGGTGGTTTTTACGCCATCGTTATGGCGATCAATGGGCATTTTGATTTGGCCGCTATCGGCATCTTTTGCGCGATGGTGCTGGATAGTTTGGACGGCCGGGTTGCCCGCATGACCAATACCCAAAGCGCCTTTGGTGAACAGATGGATTCATTGTCCGATATGGTGTCCTTCGGCGCTGCGCCAGCCTTGATTTCCTACGTTTGGGCACTCAATGGCTTGGGTCGTTGGGGCTGGTTTGCGGCTTTTGTGTATTGCGCCTGTGCTGCGCTGCGTTTGGCGCGTTTCAATGTCAATACCGCGGTGGTCGACAAACGCTACTTTCAAGGCTTGCCATCACCCGCTGCAGCGGCATTGGTGGGCGGCTTTTTATGGGTGGCGACTGAGTTAAATTTCAAAGGCGCAGATGCTGCATGGCCAATGTTCGCTTTGGTGCTCTTCTCGGGCTTGACCATGGTTACCAACGTCCCGTTTTACAGCTTCAAAGACGTGCAAATGAAAAAGAGCGTACCTTTTGCGGTGATTGTGGCAATTGCGCTGGGTATCGCCGTTATCAACATTCACCCGCCATCGGTATTGTTTGCCTTGTTTGTGGGTTATGGCTTAAGCGGCTATGTCATCTATGCATGGCGCAGAGCCAAAGGCATACGCACCAGTGTGATCAGCACCTCAAAGGACGAACCGGAAGAGCGTGGTTTGCATTGAGAAGACATGAAAAGTGAGACTTTAAACAACACTTTCATGGTTTGAAAATACAGCGTTTAAAAACTGTGATATAGTTATTTTATGAAAACAATGTTGCTAACACTACTGCTAAGCTTGAAAGGGCTGGTTAGGTAGCGCACGCGTCACTTTTTCCAATGAAGCCCGTTAGCACAAAGCGCAACGGGCTTTTTTTATGTTGCAACGGAATTTTCTCATTCCGTACCGGATTTTATTTTTAACGTTTTTTAATTTTCATTCTTTAACCTAGGACTTCATCATGGCAGCAGACAAACTCATTATTTTTGATACGACTTTGCGTGATGGCGAGCAGTCGCCCGGTGCATCTATGAACAAAGACGAGAAACTTCGTATTGCACGCCAGTTGGAGCGTTTGAAGGTGGACGTGATTGAAGCTGGCTTTGCAGCAAGCTCGAATGGTGATTTTGAAGCGGTGCAGTTGATTGCGAGCCACATCAAAGATTCAACCATTTGCTCGTTGTCTCGTGCTAATGACCGTGATATTTCGCGTGCTGCCGAGGCCTTGAAAGGCGCAAACAGCGCACGAATTCACACCTTCATCGCTACCTCGGCCTTGCACATGGAGAAAAAACTCCGCATGACCCCCGATGAAGTGTTTGAGCAAGCCAAGCAATCTGTGCGATTTGCTCGCAATTTGGTCGGCGACATCGAATTCAGTCCTGAAGACGGCTATCGCAGCGATGTGGACTTTTTGTGCCGTGTGATTGAAGCAGTCATCAAAGAAGGTGCTACGACCATCAACGTGCCCGACACCGTGGGTTACGCGGTGCCAGAGCTTTACGGCAACTTCATCAAAACCTTGCGCGAACGCGTTCCGAACAGCGATAAAGCCATCTGGTCCGTGCATTGCCACAACGACTTGGGCATGGCGGTCGCCAACTCATTGGCCGGTGTCAAAATTGGTGGTGCACGCCAGGTGGAATGCACGATCAATGGCTTGGGCGAGCGTGCGGGCAACTGTTCACTCGAAGAAATTGTCATGGCGGTGAAAACGCGCAAAGACTATTTCAATTTAGAGATGAACATCGACCCAATACACATCGTTGCTGCTAGCCGTATGGTCAGCCAAACGACGGGTTTTGTGGTGCAGCCGAACAAAGCCGTGGTGGGCGCGAATGCCTTCGCGCATGCCAGCGGTATCCATCAAGATGGCGTGCTCAAAGCGCGTGATACCTATGAGATCATGCGAGCGGAAGACGTGGGCTGGTCTGCCAATAAGATTGTCTTGGGTAAGTTGAGCGGCCGCAACGCCTTCAAACAGCGATTGCAAGATTTGGGCGTGCAGTTAGAGTCAGAAACTGAAATCAACACCGCTTTTGCCAAATTCAAAGAATTGGCCGACCGCAAGAGCGACATTTTTGACGAAGACATCTTGGCTTTGGTCAGTGATGAAAGTGTCAGCGATGCCGTCGAGCAATACGTTTTTGTGTCGCTCTCGCAACACTCTGAAACAGGTGAACGCCCCCAAGCGAGCATTGTGTTTACAGCCAATGGCAAAGAATTCAAAGGTTCATCAGACGGCAACGGCCCCGTGGACGCCTCCCTCAAAGCTATCGAATCACACGTCAAAAGCGGTGCAGAGATGGTGCTCTATTCTGTGAACGCCATAAGCGGATCTACAGAGAGCCAGGGCGAAGTGACGGTGCGCTTGCAAAACAGCGGTCGCGTGGTTAATGGCGTGGGTTCTGACCCTGATATTGTGGTCGCCTCAGCCAAGGCTTATTTGAGTGCCCTCAACAAGTTACAAAGTACTGCTGACAGAGTAGCTGCGCAAGGCTAAGGGTTATTACTTATAATTTATTTTATGAGTTAACAATAATTCGCAAGTGATTGATCTTGCGTAGTATTTTTAATTGTGTACACTCCATGCATACTCATTTGCATGGAGACACCCACTATGGCTTCTGCTCAGATTTTTCCCTTACGTATTCGCAATAATTTCGGTTTTGGACATACTTTGAAACACTTCTTTCAACTGGTAGGCAAAGTTGCCTTGATCAGCTCCCTCTTTTTGGCATTCAGTTTCCCGATTTCAAGCCTTGCAAAAGCGAACAAAGCGCAAGGCAAAAAAGTCGTTGCAATTAAGCACATTAAAGTTTCTGCAAAATCTAAAAAAGCCGGCAAACAAGTTGTAGCCATATCCAGCCGCAGTAAAGCGAATGGCAAGATGGTGGTGCGCGTCAGAGGCAATGGTCAAGCTGTCGTCGTCAACGCGCGTCTGTTGAAAGACGCACGCGGCCGCCCGCTCAAAGGCAAAGCCTTGGTTGCAGCACGTCGTCGCGCTATTGTTTTAGCGTCAATACCGATTATTCCACCTAAGCAATCTTTTGGTGAAATGGCTGGTTTGCATAGCGAACGCGACGAGCTAGATTTGAAATCTGGCGTTGCCTTGGTGATAGACCAAGACACCAACGAAGTACTGTTTAATAAAAATGCCAATATGGTTTTGCCGATTGCTTCGCTGACCAAGCTGATGACTGGCGTTGTGTTGTCTGAAGCGCGTTTGCCTATGAACGAGCAAATCACCATCACCCAGGATGATGTGGACACTGAAAAAGGCAGCCGTTCACGCTTGACCGTGGGAACCACATTGACAAGAGCTGAGATGTTGCATTTGGCGCTGATGTCTAGCGAAAACCGTGCTGCCAATGCATTGGGTCGTACTTATCCTGGCGGTTTGCCAGAGTTTGTGCGCTTGATGAATGCCAAAGCCAAACAACTGGGCATGCGTGCAACCCGCTATGTCGAGCCAACGGGTTTGTCTAGTCAAAACCAATCTAGCGCACAAGATTTGGCAGTTTTGGTGAACGCAGCCTACAAAGATCAAGTTGTACGCGAATATTCCACATCGCCTGGTTATGAGGTGGCTGTAGGTGCTCGAACGCTGCAATACAACACAACCAACCGCTTGGTGAAAAATCCAGAGTGGGAGATTGGTTTGCAAAAAACTGGCTACATCTCTGAAGCGGGTCAATGTTTGGTCATGCAAACCAAAATTGCGGGTCGCAAACTCATCATGGTGTTTTTAGATTCAGCAGGCAAACTGAGCCGCTTGGGGGACGCAGAGCGCGTACGCCGTTGGGTTGAGTCTAATTCGCCAGCAATGCCTACTTTGCAAAAACAGGGCTAATCAACTTCGTTGATTTTCTGATTAGTTAGCCCTTGTAGCCTAGTGCCGTAGAAATCTCTGCGGCGGTAGACTGCAACTTGGCCAACCAAGCCTCGTCAATCCGGTCGGCTGGTGCGGAAATAGACAAGCCAGCCACCAGCTTGTTTTGGTCGTCGTAAATGCCTGCGGCCATGCAGCGCACACCCATTTCTAGCTCTTCATTGTCGCGCGCTGTGCCGTATTGGCGTACGCGTGACAGCTCGCGTTCTAAAGCGGTTAAATCGGTCAAACTTGTTTTGGTGTGACCAGCTAAACCAGTTCGGCTGGCGTAGGCACGTACTTTGATGGCATCATCTACGGCCAGAAACAACTTACCCACAGATGTTAAATGCAGCGGCGCTCGGCCACCAATGGCGCGCACCACCTGCATGCCCGAGCGTTCGCTATAGGCACGCTCGATGTAAACAATCTCATCACCTTGGCGCATGGACAAATTAACGGGCTGTTGAATCAGCTTGTGCAGTTCGCGCATAGGAGCCAGCGCAGCATCTCGCACGTCCAAACGGCTTTTAACGGCATTTCCCAGCTCCAGCAGGCGCATGCCCAGGCGGTAGCTGCCAGCCTCTGGGCGGTCTACGTAACGGCCTAACGTCAAATCATTCAAAATGCGGTGCGTGGTCGAAGGGTGCAAACCCGTTTTTTGGCTGATTTCTTTGAGTGACATCGCCTCGTCGCGCTCGGCCAAAACATCGATCAAGGTAAACATGCGCTCCAGCACCTGAATGGTGGGCGTTGCAGCAGGCAAGTTTTTCGGCGTTTTGTCTATTTTTGGCATGGCTCTGTTCAAAGTTGCAATCTAAAAATGATTTTAAAAAACGATTTCGACATCAGCTTGAATTTTACCATGTGAAATTAGAGTCCTGGGGTTTAGCCTAGCCTCCAAGCGCCTTGTTGCCGTGTTTCGTGGGGCGAAAAGCGCATTTTGTAGCGCATTTTGGCGCTTTGCTCTATCCAATAGCCCAAGTAAACATAAGGCAACCCCAGCTTTTGCGCTTGCTCAATTTGCCACAACACACAAAAGGTGCCGTAGCTTGCCTGTGCATCGGGCTCGTAAAACGTGTAAACCGCTGAGATGCCATCGTTCAGCACATCCACAATGCTCACCATTTTCAGCGCACCCGTAGCGCCATCAGGCATCGTTTCATGAAACTCAATCAAGCGCGTATTCACACGGCTTTGCAGTAAAAACTGCGTGTATTGGTCAATGCTGTCTTGGTCCATGCCACCGCCCGCATGGCGCGACGCTTGGTAACGCAAATACAGCGCGTAGTGTTCGGCATCAAACCCCAGTTCCAACACCCGTGCCTGCAAGTTGCCGTGCTGCTTTTGTGATCGCTTTTGACTGCGCGACGGCGTAAATTCGTTCACCAAAACCCTTAGCGGCACGCAAGCTTGGCAGTTGTCACATTGCGGCCGGTAGGTAAACATGCCGCTGCGTCTGAAACCTTGCGTCACCAACTCAGAATACGCGTCGTTCCGAATCAAATAACTTGGCGTTGCCACTTGCGAACGCGCCTGTTTGCCGTCCAAGTAGCTGCAGGCGTACTCAGCCGTGGCATAAAACTGCAGCGTTTGCGGGGGCAGGTCTTTAAGTTGCGACATGATGTGTTGGTAAGTGTCGATAGCGTTTAGCTTACAGCAATTGGTGCCAAAGCTGCGGGTTGAATTGCCACATCGGCATTAACTGGGTCACCCTTGGTTTCACATGCGCCACAAACTCAGCTCTAGGCATTTCACTTGCCCCTAGCGACGCCAAATGCGACGTATTCTGCTGGCAGTCAATCAACTCAACGCCATTCGCCCTGCAAAAACACACCAACGCGGCGAGGGCGATTTTGGACGCATCCGTCGCATGTGAAAACATAGACTCACCAAACACCGCACTGCCAATGTTCACGCAATACAACCCGCCCACCAACTCATCGTTCACCCACGTTTCCACACTGTGCGCAAAACCCGCTTTGTGCAGGGCAATGTAAGCATCCACCATCTGCGGCACGATCCAAGTGCCGCTTTGTCCATCGCGTTTGGCGGCGGAGCATGCCGCGATGACGCGTTCAAAAGCCGTGTCAAACCGTACTTCGCAATCAATCGCCCCGTTAAATCCGCTGGCAAACTTTTTCAGCGTCTTTTTGAACGACGGCTGCACTTTAAAGTCCGCCACCTTGAGCACCATGCGCGGATCCGTGCTCCACCACAAAATCGGCTGCCCCGCGCTGAACCACGGGAAAATGCCCTGCGAATAGGCGCGTTTCAGCGTTGCCACGTCCAACGCACCGCCCACAGCCACCAAGCCCGGCATCTCGTGGCTCAGCTCGTGCTGAATATTGACATCAGGAAACGCCTCACCCGCACCCAGCTGCGGCAAAGGTACAGGCAGAGGTACCCGCAAAGGTTTTAGATGTGATGTTGAAGCCGCACTCGTCATTTCGCCTATTATGAGAGCAATTGTTTAAGCTTACATCTGCAAAGTCATACCCGTCCATGCCCTATTCGACCATCCAAGCCATCACTCTAGACCTAGACGACACCCTCTGGCCCGTTTGGCCTACCATCCGCAAAGCCGAAGCCGCGCTGCACGCGTGGCTTCAAGCCCACGCGCCCAACACCGCCGCCCAGCTAGAAACGCCAGAAACCATGCGCGGCCGGCGCGAAACCTTGATTGCTGAATTTCCCCACCTAGCGCACGACTACAACTTTTTGCGCACCGAAGCCATTCGCCGCAGCTTGGTCAATGGTGGGGACGATCCAGCTTTGGCGGTGGTCGCCTACGAAGTCTTTACCGAAGCCCGCAACAGTGTCGAGCTTTTTGAGGACGCCTTGCCCGCACTGCAATACCTGGCCGCCCGATATCCCATCGTCGCCATTTCCAACGGTACGGCAGATATCCAGCGTGTCGGCTTGGTCAAATACTTCAAAGGCGCGATCAGCGCCCATGAATTCGGCATCGCCAAGCCCGACCCCCGCATTTTCAAAGCCGCTGCGGCAGCCGTGGGCGTCTCGGTCGCGAATGTCCTGCACGTCGGCGACGACAGCGCCTTAGACGCCGTAGGCGCCCTGCAATCCGGCATGCACGCCGCCTGGCTTAACCGCGAAGGCAAAGACTGGCCGCATGATGCAGATTACCAGCCAGAGCCCCATCACCAATCGTTACGGCATGTCAAGAGCTTGGCTGAGTTGTGTGAATTGCTTTAAAAGGTTGATTTTTGCTATATATTTAATAGCTGCTTAGGCAATAAATACGCCGGCTAGAGGCTGAAAATTCCCCTTCATTTTGAAGGGGTGCCCAACGGGCGGGGTAGCTGCAGGCGAAAAACTACCCCGTCGCTTCGCGCCACCCCTTCATGCTGAAGGGGAATTTTTCCTAAAACAACCGCGGATCAAACACAAACGGGTTTTTTTCAACCACCAGCTTGATCTGTGCGAAATCGGGATGCGCTGGGTTGATTAGCAGGTTACGCTCCGCCGGCTCTACAAACGACGGCACCCACAGGGCTAGGCTGGCTTTGGATGCCAGCCAGTGCATGCCCAATTGTTGCGTTCGGGCTTGTTGGGCACGCCAGTCGGGTTGCAATCCTAGATTTTCAGCGTCTAGGCAGACTGCGTTTTCAGGCAGCTCCAGCCGCATCAAAGCCATGTTTTTAGGCGCTGCACCATTGCAATGCACCCGTTTTTCAAGCTGGCACAGGGCGCGGCTGCTGGCGGCGTAGACGATTTGGGGCGACTGCGGTGCACCCATGTGCCAGCGGCCGTCGCCCAAAGTTGAGCCAAAGCCGAAGCTGGCGAGGTTCAAAGCGCCCGAATAGGCGATGCGCCAAACATGGACGCCAGATTTGGCAGTATCGCTAACCGCCAAACCTCCAATCAAACCACACCGCCATATTTGATGGCAACCAGCATGTCCTTCACCCGCCGCGTGCCAAACGATGTTTTGGCCGCCTCCAGCGGGCATTCGCCCTCCAGCATAGCGTGCGGGCGGCGCAGCCAGCCGTGGGCGGCGTCGTCAGACTCAAACGTGTCAGTAGCCATCGCCTCCAGCTCCAGCAGTCGCAAAACCCCCTCAGCCGCGTGCATGGGCAGTGCTTGGTCTTTGTTGGCGCGGCGCAGGGCGGTGGTGCGGTCCAGGTCTAGGTAGGCCGCAAAATCGCCTTTGCCCACGCCAAACAGGTCAGACAGCGGCTCAATCGCCCGGCTAGAAATGCCTTGCCGCAAGATGGAAACGGCTTTTTCGCTGTTGAAAGCAGCAGGCAGTCCAAAGCTATCCTCCGCCCAAGCCCTGCCTTCACGCACACCCACGAAAGCAGAGCGTTGCCCCAAGCCATTCAATTCATCAATATCAATGAACTCACCCAGCGCAGA
>JANPIC010000041.1:0-2189 GCA_031424795.1 Polaromonas sp.
TCTTCGCTGGGGAACAGGGCGAAGAAGAGGCGGTCAGTGGGTTTGGGGGGCGGGACGGAGCCGAAGAGGTCGGAATCTTGGGTCATGTTAGTCTGCCTTCGGTCTAGCTTGTGGCTGCTCACGCAAAATACAATTCAACCCGATCAGAAGTCCAAGTGGCCACGCCGGTGCCAAAGAAATCAGCATCCTCCGTCCAAACGGGACAACCCAAGGTCATGGCGCATGCCAATACAGGCCAATCATCCGCATCACGCACTGCAATCCGTTGTAATGCCTGTTGCTGCATACCTTCGTAAAGTTCAGCATCAATGGACTGAACGATGCCCTCAAGGTGATCAAGCACCAACATCGCAGCACTGGCATCAACACCCCGTTTTTTTAGCAATCCAGGCAAATACTTCCTTGCATCAGCATAGGCAAGGTCGGGTGCAAAGAACTTCACAGTCTGTGAGTGGTCAAAAATCAGCTCGCGAACCCGCTTTCCCAATACTGCACGAATCAGGATATTTGCATCGAGAACGATGGCTTTGCCAGTCATGCGACTTTAGCTTTCGGAGTCGATGCCTTCCTACGAACCGTTTTAAAGTCTGCAACCACAGACTCGATATCCACGCTTTGCGCAGCAAGAAGTTTGTCTAGTGTTTTGCTGGCCTTTTTCAAAGCTGCCATATCAGCTTCAATTTGCCCATGTGTCGGAATAAAGTAACCCACCGTTTGTCCATGCCGCGTAACAGCCACAGGCGTGCCAGAAGCGATGTACTCCGCCAAATCAGTCCGAAACTCGCGTATCCCTACCTTTGTCGTTTCCATGTGCATTCCTTTGAGATTGTGAATCTTTGTGTACACATTTTACGCTGATTTGAATTTTCCGTGTGGGTTGTGTCACATGCAGGCGGTCGTTTGAGGTAGATTCCCCGGTTAAACCATACTCAACGCAACTATCGTTTTCGAAGAATCATTTGATCTTGACGCAGTAAGACATCGAATTTCGATAAGAAATTTTGCCCTAAAAGTGCATCATTGACCTCATGGCCTTCAAGACCAACACCGACACGAATACCTGAAACTGATATTGGACCCACATTGATAGGCACATTTGCAATGATTCGTCCGGGCAAATCGCCATTGGCAGTTTTAAAAACGGTTGATTCACCTCCAACTAACCCAGCTTTTTGAGAAAATATTTCGCTGACACCCACCAAAGATGCTCCAGTGTCCACCAAAAACTTTACGGGATTTCCGTTGACGTGACCAGCAACGTAAAAATGTCCATCTCGGGCTCTTTTGATAACGACGTCACCGTTTGCCGAAATAACAGTTTTGGGTTGCTCGTATTGCTTAAAGCCAAAATACAAAGCTGCCATGATCGCCAACCAAAAAACCACGATGCCTAAAGGCGCCCATCTATTGCCTCTGGAAATGACAGAATGCTTTTTCTGAGAATCAAACCTTGATATCTCAGCATGCGCAAATTTGCTATCTCGCTCTTTTTGCGCTTCACGATACCAATCGCGGTCTTGAATGCCCATTTGATGCCTTTGTTTAGAAACTCACTCCCACTCAATCGTCGCTGGCGGCTTGGAACTCACGTCATACGTCACCCGATTAATCCCCCGCACTTCATTAATAATCCGGCTGGACACTTTTTTGAGCAAGGCGTAGGGCAATTCAGCCCAGTCGGCGGTCATGAAATCGCTGGTTTGGACGGCGCGTAGGGCGACGACGTAGTCGTAGGTGCGGCCATCGCCCATGACGCCGACCGATTTAACGGGTAAAAACACGGTAAAGGCTTGGCTGGTGGCGTCGTACCAGGTCTTTTTGGGGTGGCGCAGGTTGACCGGCTCGTCAGCAGCTGGCACGTAGGGGAAGTTGCGCAGTTCTTCGATGAAGATGGCGTCGGCACGGCGCAGCAGGTCGGCGTATTCTTTTTTGACTTCACCCAAAATGCGAACACCCAAACCCGGGCCAGGGAATGGGTGGCGGTAGACCATGTCTGCCGGCAGACCCAGCGCCACGCCTAGCTCGCGCACTTCGTCTTTGAAGAGTTCGCGCAGCGGCTCCAAGAGCTTCAAACCGAGCTGTTCAGGCAGACCGCCGACGTTGTGGTGGCTCTTGATGACGACGGCTTTTTTGTTTTTGGCACCGCCGGACTCGATCACGTCGGGGTAAATGGTGCCTTGGGCGAGCCA
>JANPIC010000042.1:0-3968 GCA_031424795.1 Polaromonas sp.
TGGCGATGGAGCCCAAAGTGCTGTTGATGGACGAACCTTTTGGTGCATTAGACGCCTTGACCCGCGCTAAATTGCAGGACGAGCTGCTGGCCATCGTTGCGCAAACCCAAAGCACGGTGGTGATGGTGACGCACGATGTGGACGAAGCCGTGCTCTTGAGCGACAAAATCGTCATGCTGACCAATGGCCCTGCTGCCACGATCGGCGAAGTGCTCACCGTTGAGCTGCCGCGACCGCGCGACCGCGTCGCTTTGGCTAAAAACCCGCAATACGCCAGCTACCGTCAAGCGGTGATTGACTTTTTGTACACCCGCCAAGGGCATGTTGAGAAGCAGGCAGCCTAAAGTTATCAAAAATGGTGCACTGCACCAAAAATTGGCACGAATCTCGCTTTATAGCGGTATGTGTTAATTTTTAGAGGGCTGTGCACCATGTCGGGTAATTCATCAAGTTTCGGTAGTTTCTTAAAAAGCGGGCACTCGCCCACGCTGTTTGCTGCGTTCTTTTACTTTGCGTTTTCGTGCTGTATTTGGGTTCTGAACGGGGCAATGGCGCCGTTTATTTCTGAGGCATTTCAGCTCAGCCCTGCGCAAAAAGGCTTGATGCTGTCCGTACCCATCATTGCCGGTGCGTTGATGCGTTTTCCTCTGGGCATTTTGTCGCAGTACATCGGTCGCAAAAACGCCACTTTGGTGGAGATGGCTTTGATCTGCGTGGCGATGCTGTTTGGCTTCTTCTTTGTTAAGAGCTTCAACGACTTGTTGGCTATGGGCGTGCTGTTGGGCATTGCAGGCGCGAGCTTTGGCGTCGCGCTGAGCTTGGGTTCAGGTTCTTTTCCGCCCAAGCACAAAGGTTTGGCGATGGGTTTGGTCGGTGCGGGCAACGTCGGCACCGCCGTTTCGGTGTTGATTGCACCGCCTTTGGCACAAGCGTTTGGCTGGACAGCCGTTTATGGCTTCGCTGCGATTGGCATTTTGATTCCCATGCTCGTGATGATCGTCTTCGCCCAAGAGCCACCAGATTTAGACAAACATGCCAGTTTTAAAGACCACATCGCCTGTTTGTTTGAAAAAGACGGCTGGGCTTTCAGCTTGATTTACGCAGTCACTTTTGGCGGATTCATTGGTTTGGCGACCTTCTTGCCGACTTACTACTACGACCAATTTGCGGTGAGCAAGGTGCAAGCCGGCCAGCTCACCATGCTAGCCGCCTTCATGGGCGCGGCCTTGCGCGTTGTCGGTGGCTGGATTTCAGACCGCGTGGGTGGGGTGAACACCTTGACGATAGTGCTCGTTACCATCGCCGTCACGCTGGTGTTAACGGGCATGTCAGGCACATCATTGGCTCTCACCACCTTGCTCATCATCCTGTGCTTTGCCGCGCTGGGTGCGGGCAACGGCGCATTGTTTCAGCTCGTCCCCCTGCGCTGGCCGCTGTCAACCGCCGTGGCTGGCTCCATGATTGGTGAAATCGGCGCATTAGGCGGTGGTTTAGTGCCCAACGCTATGGGACTGTCCAAACAATACACAGGTACGTACATGTGGGGCTTCATCGTCTTTGCAGTCCTCGCCATCGCCATGCTGGGCATGCTGCGTGTGATGCAGCTGCGCTGGACGCGGACGTGGGCAGAGAAGGGTGGACGGGCACGGGGATGAAAATTCCCCTTCATTTGAAGGGGTGGCGCGGAGCGACGGGGTAGCTGCTTGGGAAGAGGGGCTACCCCGCCCGTTGGGCACCCCTTCGCAGCGAAGGGGAATTTTGGGCGTTGGTTTAAGGTGGATTTTTGCTATAAATAATATAGCTGCTCAGGCAATAAATACGCCGGTTAGAGGCATAAATGAGGGGTAAATTCGAGGTTTCCACGTGATTTCAGCCGCAAATCATAAAATAACAGCATGACAACCCAAACCAATGCTGCTGAAACTCCGAAAGCAACCCCGTACGAACTTTTAGGCGGCGAAGCTGCCGTGCGCCGCTTGGTGCACCGCTTTTACGAACTCATGCACGAGCTGCCCGAAGCCCACCAAGTGCGCCGCCTGCACCCTGAAAGCCTAGAAAACAGCGAGCAAAACCTGTTTGAATACCTCAGCGGCTGGTTCGGTGGCCCGACGATGTACACCGACAAAAAAGGCCACCCCCGCATGCGCATGCGCCACGCCCCCTACGCCGTCACCCCCAGCGCCAAAGACGAGTGGATGATGTGCATGACGCAGTCGTTGACCGAAAACGTGCCCGATGCTGCCTTGCGCGACAGCCTGCATGCATCCTTTGCGGGGCTGGCGGAACATATGGTGAATACGGCGTAAAGCCTTCAAAATTCCCCTTCAGAGTGAAGGGGTGGCGCGAAGCGACGGGGTAGCTGTATTTTGCTGCAAATAAAATAGCGGTTTAGGCAATAAATACGCCGGCTATAGACGTAAATGAGTCATAAATTCGATGGTTTTGAGGTGGTCACAAACCGTGACCACCTTACGGTGCTGGCATCTACCGGTCTTTGTCCTTGCGCCTTGTTAAAGGTCGCAATCTGCGACCTTAATGGTTTAAATGAAGTACTCAATGCGCGGCAACAGCAAAATATCGGGATCTGTCATTTGAGATTACCTTACACTGTGCAGTTGATCGTTTGTTAAGCTGATAATAACTGATTATACATACAGCATTCAGCATTTTCTGAAAAATTAAAATGCCGTCAAATTACTATAAAAATAATAGCTGCTTAGGCAATAAATACGCTGGCTAGATGCAAATTTAACTAATTTTTTGAGTAAAATTTATACTAAACTGACTAAATGAGCCAAATCTTAATCAACGACTATCTCAAGCAGCTGGACATCATCAAAAAAGTCAGCGGCAGCAAGCGCGAAACGATTGTGCGAGAAGCGTTTAAAGACTTGCTCAAGGCTTGGGGTAAGCAGCAAAGCCTGACGTTTATTGCCGAATACGGCATGAAAACCGCTGCAAAGGCGAATATTTCAGTAGATGGCGCTTTGCTGCACGAATTGCGCATGCCGCTGGGCTACTGGGAGGCGAAGGACGCAGACGATGATATTGAAAAAGAAATCGTCAAAAAATTCAAAAGTGGCTACCCGCAAGACAACATCATCTTCAGCGACGATGCGCTAGCCGTGCTTTGGCAGAATAAAAACGAAGTGTTGCGTTGCGACATGACGGATACGCAGGCGCTGTCCAAGTTGCTCAAGCTGTTTTTCAGCTTTGAGCGCCCTGAGATCGCCGGTTTTCGCAGTGCGGTGGAGCAATTTAAGGTCGATTTACCCGCCGTTTTGCTGGCTTTGCGCGAAATGATTGCGCTGGAGCACACCAAAAACACCCAATTTCGCGCTGCCGAGACCAAGTTTTTAGAGCATGCGCAAGAAGCCATTAACCCCGCGTTGACCGATGCAGATGTGCGCGAGATGCTGATTCAGCACATTTTGACCGAGGAAATCTTCGCGAAGGTGTTTGACGACAGCGACTTTCACCAACACAACAACGTCGCCCGCGAGCTGTACGCGCTGGAAGCTGAATTTTTCACCGGTGCGCTTAAAAAGCAGACCTTGAAAGGCTTGGAAACCTACTACGCCGCCATTCGCGCCGCTGCCGCGCAAATCAGCAGCCATAGTGAAAAGCAGACCTTTTTGAAGGTGATTTACGAGAACTTCTACAAGGTCTACAACGCCAAAGCGGCAGACCGTTTGGGTGTCGTGTACACCCCCAATGAAATTGTCCGATTCATGATTGACGGGGCCGATTGGCTGTGCGAAACCCATTTTGAGAAAAACCTGATCGACAAGGGCGTCGATATTCTGGACCCCGCAACCGGCACTGGCACTTACATTTGTGAGCTGTTGGAGCACTTTCGCGGCTCGCCCAAAAAGCTGGAGCACAAGTACAAAAACGAGCTGTACGCCAATGAAGTGGCGATTTTGCCGTACTACGTGGCCAATTTGAACATCGAGGCGACCTATGCC
>JANPIC010000043.1:0-2445 GCA_031424795.1 Polaromonas sp.
CATCCACGACGGTGCCGCCGTACAGCCGCAAACGCCAGACAGCATCGTCTCACAGCTCCTGAAAAACTTCAAAGGCCAGCATATCGGCTTGCTGGCCCCCTTGGTCATCAACCGCAAAGGCGTCTACACCGAGCTGGCCGATTGGGCGCGCCCGCGTGGTTACACCCATCTGCGGGTCGATGGCAACTTTTTGCCGACGACCGGTTTTCCGCGGATTGACCGTTTCAAAGAGCACAGTATCGAGCTGCCGGTGGCAAGTTTGGATATCAATGCTGACAACGAAGTCGCCTTGCGATTAGCCCTGAGCGTGGCTTTGGAGCACGGCAAAGGCGTGGTTTATGTGCTGAGCGATCTGAGCGGTCTGCGCAGCGCGATGGAAGACGGCACTGAAACCTCAAACATTGGCAAGCTGAGCGTGTTTTCCACCAAACGTGCCTGCCCCGTCTGCAGCACCAGCTACGCCGAGCTGGATCCGCGCCTGTTCAGCTACAACAGCAAGCACGGCTGGTGCCCGGATTGCGTCGGCACCGGCGTGCAACTCACCAAAGACCAGCGCAAGGTGTTTGATGATTCGGTGAAGGGCGACAACGGTGGCCGCGAACAAACCTTTGCCGAGCCGGATGCCGACGATGTCACCACCCACGCCTGTGCCAGTTGCAGCGGTACACGGCTGAATTTGATGGCGCGTGCGGTGAAGTTTGGTGCTTATTCTGATGAGAAGGCCAGTTCAAAAATAGAAGGCATTGGAATTACCGATATCGCAGCACTCAGCGTCTCAGATATCCGCCAATGGGTCGCCAAACTGCAAGTCGCCAACCGCCTGAGCCAGCGCGAGATGGACATTGCCCGCGATTTGATCCCTGAAATCAAGGGCCGGCTGGAGTTTCTGGAAGAAGTCGGGCTGGGCTACCTCACGCTCGACAGGGGCGCGCCCACCCTCAGTGGTGGCGAGGCACAGCGCATTCGTCTGGCCGCGCAACTGGGCAGCAACCTGCAAGGGGTCTGCTACGTGCTGGACGAACCGACCATCGGCCTGCACGCCCGCGACAACCAGATCTTGCTGCGCGCCCTGCACAAGCTGGGCGACAAAGGCAACACGCTGGTGGTGGTGGAGCATGACGTGGACACCATACGCGCCGCCTCCCACATCATCGACATCGGCCCCAGCGCCGGCAAGCGCGGTGGCCGGCTGGTGGCTGAAGGCACGGTGGACGATGTGATGCAGGCCGCCGACTCGCAAACCGGCCGCTACCTGATGCACGCCATCAAGCACCCGCTGCAAAAACGTCGCGTTGTTGAGCACGTTGAAACGCAAGCTTGGATTGACGTGCAAGGCGCGACCATGCACAACCTGCAAAACGTCAACGTGCAAATTCCGCTGCAGCGCCTGGTCGCCATCACCGGCGTGTCCGGCTCTGGCAAATCCACCTTGGCGCGCGAGGTGATGCTGACCAACGTCCACGCCGCCGTCGCGCAGCAGGCCACCAAAGCCGGGCGCGATGCGGCTGCCGCTGGCAAACACCCGGTCTGGGTGGGCTGTGCAGACGTCTCAGGATATTCGACCGTTGATCGGGTGCTGGAAGTCGACCAAACCCCCATCGGCAAAACCCCGCGCAGCTGCCCCGCCACCTACATTGGTTTTTGGGACACCATCCGCAAGCTGTTTGCCGAAACACTGGAAGCCAAAGCACGCGGTTACGCCGCCGGTCGTTTCAGCTTCAACGCGGGCGATGGTAGATGTTCGGGTTGCGACGGCCAAGGCATCCGCACCATTGCCATGAGCTTTTTGCCCGATGTGAAGGTCAAATGCGAGGTTTGCCACGGTGCCCGTTTCAACCCCGAAACATTGGCAGTCACCTGGCGCGGCAAAAGCATTGGCGACGTGCTGCAGATGGAAGTGGACGAAGCGGTCGACTTTTTCGCCGCCATGCCCAACATCAGCCACCCGCTGCAACTGCTCAAAGACGTGGGCTTGGGTTACCTCACACTGGGCCAGCCTTCACCCACGCTGAGCGGTGGCGAGGCGCAACGCATCAAGCTGGTGACGGAGCTGAGCAAAGTGCGTGACGACATCACCCGCCGTGGCCAAAAACCACCGCACACCCTGTATGTGCTGGACGAGCCGACGGTGGGCCTGAACATGGCGGACGTGGAGAAACTCATCCACGTGCTGCATCGCCTCGTCAACGGCGGCCACAGCGTGGTGGTGATCGAGCACGACCTGGACGTGATCGCCGAAGCCGATTGGGTCATCGACCTCGGCCCCGATGGTGGCAAAGCCGGTGGTCAGGTCGTGGCAGCTACGACGCCCGAAGGCGTGGTCAGGCTGAAAACCCACACGGGGGTGGCTTTGAAGGCTGTGCTGTCGAGGAAGTAAGCGAGAAAGTAAGTTCTGGCGTTTTGGTCGTCGGACAGTTACGGATTCGTGTAACTTCCCGACTTGCC
>JANPIC010000044.1:0-7706 GCA_031424795.1 Polaromonas sp.
GGCTTGGAGCTGCTGTAAAGGCTAGATCTGCGCATCCGTTCACCTGTGAAAGTTATCGTGAGCTTGTTATCTAAAACGCAGCCTCACGGTATCACGGATTACATATTTGTGCAGCCAATACCCCTAAAAATGCCCTAAAAACACCCCAAAACCATCCTTAAAACCGCTTATAAATCGGCAAATACCGCCACTCCCCCACCGCCAAATCGCCCATGGGGATACGCCCAATGCGAATGCGTTTGATGGCCAAGAGGCGCAGGCCGACGCGTTCTATCATCTGCGGGATTTGACCCGGGCGTATGCCTTTGAAGGCGAAACGCAGCCAAAGCTCAGACTCAGTTTGTTGGGCGACGCTGACTTTGATGGGCGGCAGCGGGATGCCATTGAAGCTCAGGCCGTGGCACAGGCGGTCTATGGCTTGGTACAGCACATCGTCGGTCAACAGGCCTTGCAATGCTCTTTTTGCATCAATTTGCACCAAGCACTCTTGCTCGACGCGGTCAGCGTCGTCGTTCAGCTTTCTGGCAATGCGGAAATCTTGCGTGAAGACGATCAAACCGCTGGCCTCAACGGGCAAAGGCGTGGTGGGCGTCAAATTGGTGAAATGGCGTTGCAAAAAGCGCGTAGACGCCGCTGCGCCGCCGGCAAGATTCGGGTCAATCGACTGCTTGGCAGGGTCTAGCAGCAGCAAGGCCGGATTGCCGCCTTCACCCGAGTCAAAACCCACGGGTTTGTGCATCAAAATCGTGACTTCTTCCAGCGCTTCCAGGCTGGCGTTTTTGTCCAACTCGATGGTTTGATGCGCCAGCACACGCGCACCCACGGCTTCGATGACTTGGCCATCCACACGCACCCAGCCGCCTTCAATGTATTGCTCGGCTTGGCTGCGCGAGCAGTTGGCTTGCGCAGCGAGGCGCTTGGCCAAGCGATCACCCACCTTTTGCTCGGAGATATTGGCTGGTTTGGCGCGATCTGATCTGTTTTCAGTACTTGTTTTTGTTTGGGAAACTGGCGCTCTGACGCTACCACGCGGCAAGCCTTGGCGGTCTGCGACTGTGGTTCTGGGTGGGCGAACGCGTGGTTTTGCGTCTTTGCCAGCTTTCGCGGGATCGATTTCTGGTTTTGGAGCGCGTTGCATAGTAGCCATGTTTAGGCTGGCGTCAGCTTTTCCAAGCCGCCCATGTAAGGACGCAAAACCTCAGGAATCGTCACCGAGCCGTCTTCGTTCTGGTAGTTTTCCAGCACGGCGACCAGAGTGCGGCCAACGGCCAGTCCCGAGCCATTGAGCGTGTGCACAAACTCCATCTTGCCCTGCGCGTTCTTAAAGCGCGCCTGCAGGCGGCGGGCTTGAAAGGATTCGCAATTAGAAACGGAACTGATCTCGCGGTAGGTATTTTGCGACGGCAGCCACACTTCCAAATCGTAAGTTTTCGCTGCACCAAAGCCCATATCACCGGTACACAAGCTCATCACCCGGTATGCGAGCCCTAACTTCTGCAAAATCGCCTCCGCATGGGTCACCATCTCGTCCAGCGCTTCGTAGCTGCGCTCTGGGTGGACGATTTGCACCATTTCCACCTTGTCAAACTGGTGCTGGCGGATCATGCCACGGGTGTCGCGGCCATAGCTGCCGGCTTCCGAGCGGAAACACGGCGTATGGGCGGTGACTTTGATGGGCAGCTCTGATTCTTGGATGATCTGGTCGCGCACCAGGTTGGTCAGCGGCACTTCGGAGGTGGGAATCAGATACAGCGCCGCATTGTCGGGCACTGCTTCGCCGTCCTGGCCGCCTTTTTTGGCGGCGAACAGGTCGCCCTCAAACTTTGGCAACTGGCCGGTGCCGTAGAGCGAGTCCGCGTTGACGATGTAAGGCACGTAGCACTCGGTGTAGCCGTGTTCAGACGTTTGTACATCGAGCATGAATTGCGCCAAAGCGCGGTGCAATTTAGCCAAAGGGCCGCGCATGACGGCGAAACGGGAACCGGCAATTTTGGCACCTGCATCGAAATCCAGCCCCAGCTTTTCACCCACATCAACGTGGTCTTTTGCTACAAAATTAAGAGCTGATGAGGAAGTATTAACACCGGCTAGAGACCATTTTTTGACCTCTACATTGCCAGATTCATCATTTCCAGCGGGGACAGACTCGTGCGGCAAGTTGGGTAAGGCTAATAGCAGCGTTTGCAGCTCAGACTGAATCACCTCCAAGCGGGCGGCAGAGCTTTCTAGCTCGACCTTGTACTCGCCAACTTGCGCCATCACGGCGTCAGCTTCAGCCTGACCTGCAGCGCCTTTGGCTTTGAGTTGCCCGATTTGCTTGGACAACGCATTGCGCTTGGCTTGCAGCTCTTCGGTACGGATTTGGATCGTTTTACGCTCGGTTTCCAGCGCGGTGAACGCGTCCACGTTCAAAAACGCTTGCGGCGACTTGCGTGCCTCTAAGCGGGCGATCACGCCGGCGAGGTCTTTTCGGAGGTTGTTGATATCTAACATAGAGGTGATTTTAAGTGACTGGCTTGCTACACTTGGGTTTTTATCAATTTAGCATCCAATTGAGATGACTCACGCGAGCCGTCATTCCCGCGAAGGCGGGAATCCATGCTACTGAACCACGAACCATGAACTTAGCCAGCCGATACAACGCCATCCCCGGCATCAGCCTAGGAACCAAGCTTTTCTTGCACCTGCGCTGGTGGCTCACGCCCTATGAGCGCATGGCGGCGTATGTGCCAAAGTCGGGAAAAGTGCTGGATGTCGGCTGCGGCCACGGCCTTTTGGCGATGGAAATGGCGCTTTCGGAGCCCAATCGCAGCGTTTTAGCGACAGATCACGATGTAGCGCGGATTGCATTAGCTATGCAAGCGGCAAATTCAGGCAAAGGTATTCCAAATTTAAAGTTCGAAGTCAGCACTGGCAGCCCCGTTGCGGACGGCACGTTTAACGCCATCATGATGATCGACTTCCTGCACTACTTCAGCCCCGAGCAGCAAGACGCCATGATTGCCAAGGCCTTTGCGAATCTAGAAAAAGGCGGCTGGCTGCTAGCGCGGGAGGTGAACCAGCAAGGTGGTTTGATCTCAAAACTCAACCAGTTCTACGAAAAAATGGCGACGTTGACGGGCTTTACCCAATCCAACACCATCCAAGCCAAAGAAAACCTGAGCTTCAAAAGCCAATCCGGCTGGGAAGCCAAGTTTGCCGAACACGGCTTCAAAGTCCGCTCAGAACCGTGCAGCAGCCCGATTTTTGCGGATATTTTGTATATCTGCCAGAGATAAATCCCCCTCAATCCCCCTTTTTCAAAGTGGGAAGACTAGCGCCATAGTCATTGCCTACGACTTCATTTATTCGTATTTGCTCGTTAACAACAACAAGATAACAAAACCAGTTCACATCTTCTGACTTGTACCCCACTTTGAAAAAGGGGGGCTAGGGGGGATTTATAGCCTCAGAGCTTCAACCCCTTCGTTATAACTTCAACCCCTTCGGTAACGGAAACTTCATCGTCTCCTGAACCCCGTCCATCTTGCGAACAGACACTGCGCCCAACTCTTTGATGCGCTTGATGACCTGATTCACCAAAATCTCGGGGGCTGAAGCGCCCGCCGTCAAGCCTATGGTGGTTTTACCTTCAAACCAAGCGTCTTGCAGCTCGTCGGCGCTGTCGACCATGTGGCTTTCTGTGCCTAGGCGGGAGGCGAGTTCGGCCAAGCGGTTGCTGTTGGAACTGGTGGGGCTGCCGACGACGATGACCATATCGACCTGCGGGCTCATGATCTTGACGGCGTCTTGGCGGTTTTGCGTGGCGTAGCAGATGTCTTGCATTTTGGGTACGCGCACCAATGGGAAGCGGGCTTTGACAGCTGCGGCGATCTCGGCCGCGTCGTCCACACTCAGGGTGGTTTGGGTGACCAAAGCGAGTTTTTCAGTTTGCGAAGGGCTAACTTTGGCCACATCAGCCACGCTATCGACCAAGTGGATGCCGCTGCTGAGCTGCCCCATCGTGCCTTCCACCTCAGGATGGCCTTGGTGGCCAATCATGATGAATTCGAAGCCTTCGGCATGCAATTTGGCGACTTCAACGTGGACTTTGGTGACCAGTGGACACGTTGCGTCGAAAATCTGAAAACCGCGCATTTTCGCTTCATTTTGCACCGCTTTGCTGACGCCATGGGCGGAGAAAACCAGCGTTGCGCCAGGGGGAACATCGCTCAATTCTTCAATAAAAATCGCGCCGCGCGTTTTCAAATCGTTCACCACATAGGTGTTATGCACGATTTCGTGGCGCACGTAGATGGGAGCGCCAAATTTTTGCAAAGCGGCTTCGACGATGTCGATGGCTCTATCCACACCGGCGCAGAAGCCACGCGGCTCGGCCAGCAGGATTTCACCGTTTTTAAGGGTATTTTCGACTGTAGCCGGCGTATTTGTTGCTTGAGCAGCTATATTATTCATAGTATATTTAGAACTTAAAGAATACCGATCAACTGCACTTCAAACGTGACCGGCTGACCTGCCAGCGGGTGGTTGAAGTCGAACTGCACGGCGGCGTTCAAGCCATCGCCTTTGAAGTCTTGCACCACACCGGCGAACTGGCCTGCGCCATCTGGTGTGGGGAACTGCACCACGTCGCCAATCGCGTAGCTTTCTTGCGGGTCGCCCATCGCCGTCAGCTCTTTGCGAGCCAGCCACTGGATCATGCCGGGGTTGCGCTCACCAAAGGCAGCGCCTGCGGGCAGCTCAAATGTGGTGTGCGTGCCCTCTGCCAGCCCCAGCAACTTGGCTTCGACAGCAGGAGCGAGTTCGCCTGTGCCCAAAGACAAGGTGGCGGGTTTGCCGGCAAAAGTGTTGATGACGTCGCCAGATGCGCCGGAGAGGCGGTAATGCAGGGTTAAAAAGGAATCGGGTTGTACTGTGGTCATGGAAATGCTGCTGTGGCTTCTGTAAACTGCCTCTATTGTATGAACTTCGCTTAAAACCTAAAAAATCATCCCATGTCCATGAAAAACACCCCCGCCGACTCGCGCCCGCGCGAAAAGCTGCTCGCCCGTGGCCCAGGCGCTTTGAGCGATGCCGAGTTGCTGGCGATTTTGCTGCGCACAGGCATTGTGGGCAAAGGTGTGCTTCAAATGGCCGAGGAACTGTTACATGACAAATTAGGATTTGGCGGTATTTCAGGGCTGTTGAACACCACTGCCGAAGATTTGAAGCGCATCAAAGGCTTGGGGCCTGCCAAACGGGCAGAATTGGTCGCCGTGCTCGAACTCGCCCGCCGTGCATTGGCGCAGCAGCTCAAAGAACGCACTGTTTTTGAAACGCCCAACGCCGTCAAAGACTTTTTGCAACTGCACTTGGCGCAAAAGCCCTACGAGGTGTTTGCCGTGCTGTTTTTGGACATCCAAAACCGCATGCTGGCGATGGAAGAGCTGTTTCGCGGCAGCGTGTCGCAAACCAGCGTTTACCCACGCGAAATCGTGCTGCGCGCCCTGCACCACAACGCCAGCTCGGTCGTCCTGAGCCACAACCACCCCAGCGGCGGCGTGCAGCCGTCCAAAGCCGATGAGTCGCTGACCAAAACCTTGAAAGCTGCGCTGGCATTGGTGGATGTGCGGGTGTTGGACCACATCATTGTGAGCCAAGGGCAAGCGGCGTCGATGATGGAGATGGGGTTGGTTTAAGGGCAATATTCCCTTGCTACAATGATTTTCTAGTCTATTTTTGAGTTAACAGAGAACGCCATGCAACCAACCGCACAACCTAACACCAAGCCACTGAACCCTAATTTCTCATCAGGCCCCTGCGCCAAGCGCCCCGGCTATGACGTGAGCAAGCTGCAACTCGACACGCTGGGTCGCTCGCACCGCTCTGCTTTGGGTAAAAAAGTGCTGGGTTTGGCATGCTCTGAAACCGCCCGCATTTTGGGTTTGCCCGAAGGCTACCGCGTCGCCGTGGTGCCCGGCTCGGACACCGGTGCGATTGAGATGGCGATGTGGTCCATGCTGGGCGCACGCGGGGTGGACGTGCTGGAGTGGGAATCTTTCAGCGCGGGTTGGGTGACTGACATTGTCAAACAGCTCAAATTGCCGAATACCAATGTACTCAAAGCTGACTACGGTGATATCACCGACTTTGCACCCGTCAATTTTGACAACGACGTGGTGTTTGTTTGGAACGGCACGACCTCCGGCGTCAAAGTGCCGAATGGCGACTGGATTCCTGCCAACCGCGCTGGTTTGACGCTGTGCGACGCGACATCCGCCGTATTTGCCATGGAGATGCCGTGGGAGAAGTTGGACGTCATCACCTACTCTTGGCAAAAAGTGCTGGGCGGTGAGGGTGCGCACGGCATGCTGATTTTGAGCCCGCGTGCCGTGGAGCGCATCGAAGCCTACAACCCGCCATGGCCTATGCCCAAGGTGTTCCGCATGAAATCGGGCGGCAAGCTGACCGAGGGTTTGTTCAAGGGCGAAACCATCAACACACCGTCCATGCTGTGCGTGTCTGACTATCTGGACGCGCTGCAATGGGTGGAATCCATTGGCGGTGTGAAGGGGACGATGGCCCGCTCTGAGGCCAATCTCAAGGTTCTGGAAGACTTTGTCGCCGCGAACGACTGGATTTCCTTCCTCGCCAAGGACAAAGCCACCCGCTCCAACACCAGCGTCTGCCTGACGCTGACCGCTTCTGAGGAGCAAGTCAAAAAGATGGTCAAACTGTTGGACACGGAAGGCGTGGCCTATGACATTGGGGCGTACAAAGACGCGCCGGCCGGGCTGCGGATCTGGTGCGGCGCGACGGTGGAAGCGTCGGATTTGAAGGCGCTGATGCCCTGGCTGACCTGGGCTTACCAGCAAGTGACGGCCTAAATTACTTCCATTTACCCTTTTTGACCACTTTTAAAGAGATTGCACATGTACAAAGTCAGAACCTACAACGCGATCTCAGTCAAAGGACTGGAACGCTTTCCTCGCCAATCCTTCGAGGTGGGCAGCGACATCAGCCAGCCCGATGCGTTTTTGCTGCGCAGCCAAAAGCTGCAGGGCGTGGAAGTCCCCAAATCCTTATTAGCGGCAGCCCGAGCCGGTGCTGGCGTCAACAACGTGCCGATTGCCGAGTACAGCAAGCTGGGCGTCGTCGTTTTCAACACGCCGGGCGCGAACGCCAATGCGGTCAAGGAACTGGTGATGGCCGGCATGCTGCTGGCGACGCGGGGCATTTTGCCGGGCATGGCGTATGTCAATTCGCTGACAGCCATGACCGATGCGACCGAGATGTCGGCTCATCTGGAAAAGGAAAAAGCCCGCTTTGCCGGCGGCGAAATCAAAGGCAAAACGCTGGGTATCGTCGGGCTGGGGGCGATTGGCTCCATGGTCGCCGACATGGCGCTGGCCATGGGCATGAAGGTGGTTGGTTTTGACCCCGCGCTGTCGATTGACGCCGCCTGGCGCTTGTCCAGCGAAGTCTCGCGCATGGAAAACCTGCAGGCGCTGCTGGCAAAAGCGGACTACATCTCGCTACACGTCCCCGCCATGGACGCGACCAAGCACCTGATCAACGACGCCGCCTTGGCGCTGACCAAGCCAGGCGCGGTGCTGCTGAACTTTGCGCGGGAGACAATTGTCGACTCCGCCGCCGTCAAAAGAAGTCTTGATGCTGGCAAACTGGGCAAATACGTCTGCGACTTCCCAGAGCTGGACTTGCTCAAC
>JANPIC010000045.1:0-4909 GCA_031424795.1 Polaromonas sp.
ATGCGGCCTTGGGCGACTGCGATGCGGTGGGTGGCGGCTTTGGCGGCGACGTCAACCATGTGCGCTTGGCCTTGGGCGTCGAAATGGGTTAAGCCGGAGGTGTTAGCCGATGTGTTGAAACTAGACGTGTTTTGTGGGGAATTAATGCTCATGAACGCTATCATAAGGCTGTGAAATCAATTTTTAACAAACATCTAGCGCAAAACCCTTTGCATAAACAGAGGCTTGCCGTTGTCGTTTTATTGCTGTTTGGCTTAGTCAGCCCAAGTTTGACGCTCAGCCAGACCAGCAGCGTCGCAAAAAAGCAATCTACGCCGCTGGTCGGCGTCGGTGAAGACGGCGATTTGTCCTTAGGTGCCGAGCGGCGCATGGGCGATGCGATTGCCAAGCAAATCTACCGCGACCCAGATTATTTAGACGACCCGTTGCTGAACGAGTATGTCGATGGTATTTGGCAGTCGCTCCTGCAAGCTGCCCGAGCCAAAGGCGAAATAACGACGGAAATGGACGAACGTTTCGCTTGGCGCGTCATGCTGGCGCGAGACCGCACGGTCAACGCTTTTGCGCTGCCGGGCGGCTATTTTGGCGTGCATTTGGGACTGATTGGACTGGTGGCGAATCAGGACGAGCTGGCATCCGTCCTCGCGCATGAGCTCACCCACGTCACCCAGCGGCATATTTCCCGATCCATCACCCAACAAGGGCGGCAAACGCCGGTGATGATTGCGGCGATGATTTTGGGCGCAGTCGCGGCGCGTAACAACCCTGATGCGCTGAACGCGGTCATTTCCGGCTCGCAAGCCGTGGCGATACAAGGCCAGCTCAACTTTTCGCGCGATATGGAGCGCGAGGCAGACCGGCTCGGGCTGGGGCTGATGCAGCCAGCCGGTTTTGCACCGCAAGGTTTTGTCGCCATGTTTGAGAAGCTGCAGCAGTCAGCACGGCTGAGCGACAGCGGCAACTTCCCCTACCTGCGCAGCCACCCGATGACGACCGAACGCATGGGCGACATGCAGCAGCGTTTGCTGATTCAACAGCATATGGCGAAATTTGCTCCGCAGAATGAACCCACGCTGCAGCACGCCATGATGTCCGCCCGCGCCCGCGTGTTGGCCGAGCCGGGCGTCGATGTGCTGCGCCTGTGGGCCGCAGAGCCGCAAGCCACTGGCTTTGCGAACTTGAGCAAGGCGCGGCAAGTCGCCAGTTTGTACGCCGCTATTTTGTCGAATATCAAACTGCGTGATTTTGCCCGTGCAACAGCGCAAAAAGACAGGTTAAATAGTGCTGTAGCCGGCGATTTGTTTGCCTTAAAAGCTACTAAATTAATAGCAATTGAACTGCATTTGGCAATGAATAACCCAGATGCTGCACTGGCCATGCTGCCACTCCAAACGGCTGGCAAGCGTTTAAGTCGACCAGAATTGTTTGCGCAGACGCAGGTGCAAATTGCGAGCAGACAAGCTGCACTTGCTACTTTAGCCGTGCAAAACTTGCAAACGTGGGTGGCTGCGAACCCCACAGATTCACCCGCTTGGCAGCTTTTAGCCCGTAGCTACAACGCCGCCGGGCAGCCGCTTCGTGCGATTCGGGCAGATGCTGAGGCGCAAGTTGCGCTGCTTGATTTCACCGCAGCCATAGACCGCTTCAAAGCGGCGCAAGACATGGTTAGGAGTGGGAACGTGGTTACGAGTACTGGGCGCGACTATATGGAAGAATCCATCATCGATGTGCGCACCCGTCAAGTGCAGGAGTTGCTGAAGCAACAGATAAAAGACGAGAAAGAGGCGGCTAAATAAGACTGTAGCCAGCGTATTTGTTGCTTTTTATGCAATTATTTTAATAGTAAATTAAATTGCTATTTTTTGGAAAATAAACTGTCAATCGCCGTGTTGATCAAATAACTCAAAACCGAGTAAATCAGCGAACCCACCAGCGCGGCGGTGAAGCCGGTGACGTTGAAGCCGTCCAGCATGGACGCTGCGCCCCAAAACATCAACGCGTTGATGACGAAGAGGAACAAGCCGACGGTGATGACGGTGACAGGCAGTGTCAAAATCACCAACAGTGGCTTCACAAAGGTGTTCAGCAAGCCAATGACGAAAGCGGCAATCAGCGCGGCTTGGTAGCCTTTGAGCGTGACGCCGTCGTAAACATAGGCCACAAAGAGGAGAGCTGCGGCTAAAAGTAGCCATCTGAGTAGAAGTTTCATACAGCTATGTTACTAGATTTGTAAGTACTTTGATGCCATTAAAGTTTTGCGCTATGATGGTAAACACTGATTTTTTATACATATTCCCCTCCTGGTCTTTCTCTATTTCGCCGTAATTTCACCGTGAACGCCGCCTTGCACATCACCGACATAGAAGCCGCCATCAACTACTGGCGCGAGCGCAGCCCTTCGCCCGATGGTGTCACCTTGTGCTCTGAGTTGCGGGCACTGGCCGAGGTTTATGCCTTGATGGTCTTTTACCACCAAGACACCGCCGCTGCAGACGGCTTCCCACCCAAAGCCATGACTGCTTGGCTGACTTGGTACCATACCACGCCCGACACGCCCTGCATCGCCATTTGCTCCACCAGCCAAGGCGACGCTATGTGCAAAGGCTGTGGCCGCACTTTTGAAGAAGTGCAACACTGGCCTGGCATGTCGCCCGTAGAAAAGCGTGACACTTGGCACCGCATCACGCTGGAAAGTACTTCTTGGCGCTTCAACACCTATGCGGAGCGGGCAGCAGAGCGTAAAACAGAGTCTGATGCAGAAAGTAACTCGCCCGTTAATTTGTAAACGCAAGGGTATGTCCTGATTCTTTGCGTCGTTTGTCTGTAGACAATTAGTTAACACTTAGTTCGATGATTGAACAAAGTATAAAACTAATGAAACACGACAAAAAGGCAAAGATGGTATTTTTAAAATTAAAAATGGCGGTTTCCGTCACTTGTATCGCTTTTTGCAGCGCAACCTTGGCGCAAGAGCAAATCGCCGTCGGCGTGTCCATGCCGGAATTCAGCAATATGCGCTGGGTGAACGATGGTTTGTCCATCATGCGGGAGCTGAACAAGGTCAATCTTGCGTCCGATTTGCAGTACGCCAGTAGCGGTGCAGACATGCAGATTGCACAAATTGAAGGCATGATTAAAAAAGGTGCCAAAGTGCTCGTTGTCGCAGCAGTGGATGGCAAAAAACTGACTGCCGTGCTGAAAAAAGCGGGAGATAAGAAAATCAAGGTCATCTCCTACGACCGGTTGATCCGCGACAGCGCCAATGTGGACTATTACGCCACCTTCGACAATTTTGACGTCGGGGTGAAGCAAGGGGCTGACATCGTGAAACGCTTGGAGCTAGCCGCCGGCAAAGGCCCGTTCCGTATTGAGCTTTTTGCGGGCTCGCAAGATGACAACAACGCCTTTTTCTTCTACGACGGCGCCATGTCTGTGCTCAAGCCTTACATTGATAAAAAGCAACTGATCATTGAGTCTGGCCAAGAAGGCATGGACAATGTGTCTACCAAAGGTTGGAACGGGGCAGTGGCCAAAGCGCGTTTGGTCGGTTTGTTGTCCAAGCATTACAGCAAGCAGCGTCTAGATGCCGTGTTGTCGCCGAATGACGGCATCGCTGCAGAGCTGATTACCGCATTCACCAAAGTGGGCTACGGCCAGCCTGGCAACCCCATGCCAGTTATCACCGGGCAAGATGCAGACATCCCGTCGACCCGCGCCGTACTGCGCGGTCAGCAGTCATCCACCATCTTCAAAGACACCCGTGAACTGGCTCGTGTAACTGCCCAAATGGCAGAAGCCTTGATGCAAGGCAAAGCGCCAACAGTGAATGACAACAAGACCTACAACAACGGCGTCAAAGTCATCCCCTCATTCTTGCTCAAACCGGTTTTGGTTGACGCAGCCAATATCAAACAAGTGCTGGTAGGTTCAGGTTTTTACAGGGCAGAGCAGATTCAGTAAATTTTATGATAAATACGCCTATAGCCGGCGTATTTATTTATTTAATAGCTATTAAAAACATAGCAATTTATATATTTGTAGCTGTCAAATTACGCACCAAGCGTCACCGCGTTGCGCTGGAACACACGCCAATAAGCGTTATATAAATTTAGTTGCAATAAACTTTTTATTCGCTGGGTTGTCTGGTCTTCTAACTGGCACACGACAACCTGTTTCATTTGATACAGAATGACACAAATAGTGTCGATTGCAATTGTGACTGCTTAAAATTTACTTAATTTTTCACATAATCACACATTTACCAATGTGAGAAAACACGTGCGCTATCTTTTTTGCAGCGAATTTTGAATAAATTCGCGCACCCTTTGCGTGCAAAGTTGGGTATTGTTCTTTGTGACAAATGTCAACAAAATCAGTACAAACAGTAATAATTTTGATATTTCATGACTTAAAAAGTCCGCATATTTCTTATTGTTACGGTTTTAAGAGTTGTAAATGTTACAAATTCAGCAGCACAGAGGAGAACCGCAATGAAACATCGCATTCAAAAACCAACCAATCGTATTCACAGCGCGTTATTGGCGTCGTTGATGCTGTCCGGCGCTTACTTAGCACCCAGCGCAGTTCTTGTAGTGGGGCTGCTGCAAACGACATCCGTATTGGCGAGTAGCAATGATGATGGTCCCCCAGGCACCCCAGGGACACGTGGCCATACGGGTGAAACTGGAGCCACGGGGCCAATGGGTCCCGCTGGACCCACAGGTGCTACAGGACCAGCGGGTCCTACAGGAGCTACAGGTCCTACAGGAGCTACAGGAGCTACAGGAGCAACGGGAGCTACAGGAGCAACAGGAGCAACAGGAGCAACAGGAGCAACAGGAGCAACAGGAGCAACAGGAGCAACAGGAGCAACCGGAGCAACAGGAGCAACAGGACCAACACGATCAAC
>JANPIC010000046.1:0-7471 GCA_031424795.1 Polaromonas sp.
TGACGAAAAAGTAGTGGTCATGTGGATTAAGTATAAATTACCGACCGGTCGGTAATGTTTAATATAATCCACATCATGCACTGCCGTCAACAGGGCAATTACCAGCCTATATTCAGGCTTTCTAATCCAAGAAAGCCAACGATTCCTGCATCACCCGCTTGCTAAACGCCATGCTGACATGGCCTTGCGCCGTCACCAGTCGATTGTCTGCGCCTGGCAGCATGGCTGTAGATGTGGGTACGACGATGTTGTCGCAATTGCTGTACCAGCAGGTGAACTTGGTGTAACGGCCAACCGGTTCGTCTTTGGCTAACTGCTGTGTCCAAGCCCCCAAACGTTGCATTTGGTGGGTATTGATGAAGGGCAAAAGCGCTTTTTTGGTCGACAAAGCTGTTCCAAAGTGGGGCGTGCCAATGGTGACAACGCGTTTGATGCGGTTATCGTTAGCGGCGTTTGAGCGTAACCAAGCCCGCGCCGCCAAACCACCCATGCTGTGGCAAATCAGGATGGGCGCTTGTCCGGTGGCTTGGGTGACTTTAGCGACAGCCGCTTCAACGATGGGGGCGTAGTCGTCAATCGAGCCGAAAGCGGACTCTAGCGTGACAGAGGCAAAAGCACGGTTTTGCGTTCGCAACTGTTGCATCCACGGCGACCAAAAAGCGCGGTTGCAGAAAAAGCCGTGGATAAACACCACGCCGGCTTTGTCAGAAGGCTGCAAAAAGTCTGAAATAGCCTGCGTCCGAAACGGTTGTCGCCATAAAAACACGCTTGGTGCTGTAGAAGCTTCTCGCAGGCAAGCTTGTATGAGTGCTCCAAATGATGCGCGGCGCTGTGGATCATTGCGATTCAAGTAGTGAATTACTATAAATAGTATAGCTATATAAGCAATATATACGCCGGCTAGAGCCAAAAAACCTATGTAAATACGCGAATAATCGGGTGAAACGTGCCAAATCCAAGCCCCCAAGCCCGCTAAAAGTAAAAAAACCACGGTTTGCTGAATTCTTGCAATCATGCGGGTATTTTGCCTGATGCCTACAATGGGGGTATGACATTCAACGCACTTTCACTCAGCCCAACCACTTCCTCCAAGCTCAGCGCCGAGCAAACCCTGCTACAAACCAAGCGCCCCGCGCCACAAATCGAACCGACCGAACAGCGTATCGCGATAGCCAAAAAATTGCTGTTAACGCCGTTTGGCCTGACCGAATCGCACCTGGCGAAAGCTTTGAACGAGATCAAAGCGCACAAGGTGGACGACGCGGATTTATACTTCCAATACACCCGCTCGGAAGGCTGGAGCCTAGAAGAAGGCATCGTCAAAACCGGCAGCTTTAGCATCGACCAAGGCGTGGGCGTCCGTGCTGTGAGTGGCGAGAAGACGGCGTTTGCCTATTCTGACGACATTTCCATGGCTTCCCTGCTGGATGCCGCCCGCACGGTGCGATCCATCACGGCTGCAGCCGGCAGTAAATCTGCCAAAGTTGCTGCCAAAAAAGTAGCGTTGAGCCGCTCGCTTTACCCAGATTTAGACCCCATTTCAACGCTGGACAGCACCGCCAAGGTGCATTTGCTGGAAAAAGTCGAAAAGCTCGCCCGCGCCAAAGACCCGCGTATCAAGCAGGTCATGGCTGGTTTGGCGAGTGAATATGACGTGGTGCTGGTGGCGCGTGCGAATGGCGTGTTGGCCGCCGATGTGCGCCCCTTGGTGCGGCTGAGCGTCACCGTCATTGCGGAACAAACTGTCAAAGGCCAGGTCAGACGCGAAACTGGCTCGGGCGGTGGCGGTGGCCGTTTGGGCATGGCCTACTTTGATGATGCGCTGATCGAAGACTACGTAGCCAGCGCGGTGAATGCCGCTTTGACCAATTTAGAGTCACGCCCTGCGCCTGCAGGCGTGATGACCGTTGTTTTAGGCGCTGGCTGGCCTGGTATTCTGCTGCACGAGGCGATTGGTCATGGCTTGGAGGGCGATTTCAACCGCAAAGGCTCCAGCGCCTTCAGCGGCAAAATCGGCAAACGCGTCGCCGCCAAAGGCGTCACCGTGCTGGACGACGGCACCCTGCCGGACCGCCGTGGCTCGCTCAATGTGGACGACGAAGGCAACGCCACCCAGCGCAATGTGCTGATCGAAGACGGCATTTTGAAGGGTTACATCCAGGATTCCATGAACGCGCGCCTGATGGGAGTCAAACCCACGGGCAATGGCCGCCGCGAAAGCTACGCCCACGTGCCCATGCCGCGCATGACCAACACCTACATGCTGGGCGGCGACAAAGAGCCAGCCGAGATCATCGCCAGTATCAAAAAAGGGCTGTACGCCAGCAACTTTGGCGGTGGCCAGGTCGATATCACCTCGGGTAAGTTCGTGTTCTCAGCATCTGAGGCTTTTTGGGTTGAAAACGGCAAAATCCTTTACCCCGTCACTGGCGCAACGCTGATTGGCAGCGGCCCCGAGTGCCTGAAGCACGTCAGCATGATTGGCAACGACGTCAAGCTGGACAGTGGCGTCGGCACCTGCGGCAAAGAAGGCCAGAGCGTGCCGGTGGGTGTGGGGCAACCGACCTTGCGGATAGATGGCTTAACCGTGGGTGGGACGGCTTAAAGGGTTTTGAAAATTCCCCTTCATTTGAAGGGGAATTAACTCAATCAATGCGAGCGAATCATGGTCCCAAACGCCTGCTCGGTCAAAATTTCTAAGAGCATGGCGTGCGGCACGCGCCCGTCGATGATGTGAACGGCTTTCACACCGCTTTTCGCGGCGTCAATCGCGCCTGCGATTTTCGGAATCATACCGCCGCTGATGGTGCCGTCGGCAATCAAAGCGTCAATGTCTTTGATGCTCAATTCGGTGAGCAGGTTTTTCTCTTTGTCCAGCACGCCTGAGATATTCGTCAACATCAAGAGCTTTTCAGCCTGCAACACGGTCGCCAGTTTGCTGGCAACCACGTCGGCGTTGATGTTGTAGCTTTCGTTGTGCAAGCCAAAGCCAATGGGGCTGACCACGGGGATGAAGGCATCGTCTTGCAAGGCTTTGACCACGCTGGGGTCTATCGACTCAATGTCGCCGACCTGGCCCACATCGTGTTCTTTGTTGGCGTCGTTCAGATCGATGAGTTTGAGTTTTTTCGCACGCATCAAGCCACCGTCACGCCCGGTCAAACCCACGGCCTTGCCGCCGGCTTGGTTGATGAGACCGACAATGTCTTGCTGCACTTCGCCCGCCAGCACCCATTCCACCACTTCCATGGTTTCAGAGTCGGTCACACGCATGCCTTGGATGAATTCGCCTTTTTTACCCAGACGTTTCAAAGCGGCTTCAATTTGCGGCCCACCGCCGTGAACGACGACAGGATTGATGCCCACGAGTTTGAGCAACACCACATCTTCGGCAAAAGCCTGCTGCAAGGCCGGATCCGTCATCGCGTTACCACCGTACTTAATCACCATGGTTTTGCCATGGTATTTGCGTATATACGGTAGTGCTTGGGCGAGTATGTCGGCTTTTATTTCGGGACTGACGTTCGGCTTGCTTGCCTCTGGCTGCTCATTCATCGACTAACGATCCTAAAAAGGGGTAAAACTCAAGAAATTAGACCAACTAAACAGTGACTTAAACGGCAAACTCAGATTTGTTTCGACCTTGCGCTTCCAAAGCTTTTAACCATTTTGGTGTCAAACCACGGCCGCTCCAAGCCTCGCCATTCGGGCCTTTGAACTTAGCTGCCACTGGCACGCCAGCTGCTTTAGATTTGCGAACTTTCGCCACTTTGCCCACTTTAGCTGGACGACCCGCTTTGCTTTTCTTCGCGCCGGCTTTGCCGCCCAAATCTTTCACGGTAATACCAAACGCAGCCATCTTGGCGCGAATATCAGCCACCGTGCTGGCGAATTCTTTTGACTTTAATTCGGCAGCTTGCTTTTGCAATTTTTCGATTTGGCTTTGCAGGTCAATTAAGTTGCTCATAGGGGTGCTTTCTAAGTGATTAATGAAAGAGTAAGTAACAAAGTAATTCAGCGAGAACGGTTAATGTAGTATAAAAAATAGATACTGGTGTAAATACTTCGTAAACTAACGGTATTAATGCACGAATTAATCGTTCAAATTAATAAAGCTGGTCGATTTAAATGAATTTAAACTTATTTAAAGCGTTATCGTCGCAACCATTTGGGTACTTTAAACCGCACCAGCATCATATAAGCCGTCACATAGGTCACGACAAATACAGCACAAAATGCCATCAATACCAAGGTGTTGTCCCAAAACAATATGGCGGGCGCCACGGTTAATAATGTGAAACTCCATAACCACGGCGAAGTGCGGTTATTGCGCATCAGCATGCGGCGTGAAGCATCGTCATGAAACACGCCGCGCACCAAGCGACGATAAATCAATTGGTGAAAATGCAAAGCATCCGCTACACCGGGCGACACACCACGCGCTGTTTTGCGGTAGATAGAAAACAAAGTTTCCCACACCGGGTATATCAGCAACAACATAGGAAACCACGGCGATACTGCTGCGTGGCGCTGCACCAGCACAATACTAGCCACCGCAATCACCACGCCCCACAAATAAGCACCGCCATCACCCGCAAATATCAAACCGCGCGGGTAATTCCATACTAAAAACCCGGCAGTTGCTGCAGCCAGACAAACAACAACTGCCGCCAATTGGCGATCTCCCAATTGCAACGCCACGTGCGCAATCGCCAAACAAATCATCGCCGCCACCGTGCCTGCCAAACCGTTGTAGCCGTCAATAATATTAAAAGCATGCGGCAAACCACATATGGCAAATACCGCCAAAGCAATACCCAGCCATGGCATGGCTAATAACCAATCGTCAACGATAGGAATACCCAAGCGTTGCAGGGAAATACCCAGCAAATAACAAGCCAGCGCTGCAGACAAAGCCGTCAAACCCAGCCTGTATAAAACAGACAGCCGCTGCGTTACATCTTCAAAAGCCCCACCCAATACTGCTGGCAAGGTCAGTACAAACCAGGGCCAGGTTTGGCTCCAATTGCTTTGCACATTCAAATTAATCCCCAACATGCCAGACATGGCTGCCACCAGCCAGCCCGCAAACAAGCCCAGCATGATGGCCAAACCGCCCAAGCGCGGCACGCTACCCACGTGAAAGCGTTGCGGCTTGTTGGCATCGTAGTGTTTGGCGTGCTCACCCGCCCAGCGGATAAACAGCAAAGATGCCAAAAGCGCAAATGCCGCGCTGATCAAAGTTAAAGCTATCAAAACTGTGCTCTCTTTTTATTTGTCACTGGAATATAGGCGCAGTGATTAAATATAGGCTTAATTTATAAGCTTCATTAATTTAGTTATTCAAAAAACCAACTTGGCTGTAATTGTCCTTCAAAAAGTCAATCCACAACCGCACCCGCAGCGCCATATGTTTGCGTTGCGGAAAAATCGCGTAAATGCCGTTGGGCGGCGCGGCAAAATCTTCTAATATTGCCACCAGCTTGCCATTGGCAATTTCTGCCTCCACCTCCCACGTGCTGCGCCAGGCAATGCCGTAGCCCGCCAAGCACCAATCGTGCAGCACTTGGCCGTCCGAGCAATCCAGCGGACCGTTGGGACGCAGGTAATTCACCTCAACATCACCACTGTTGTTGGGAATATTAAACGCCCAGCCCCGCGTTTGCGAGGCGTCGCTGGACAGCGTCAAGCAGTCAAATTTGCTCAGTTCGCTGGGGTGCAGCGGCGTGCCGTGCGCTTTGAGATAGGCCGGTGTGGCTACGCACAGGCGCCGGTTGTCCGCCAGCCGCACGCTGACCAAGCTCGAATCTGGCATGTCGCCCACCCGCACCGCGCAGTCAAAACCCTCACCCGCGATGTCAATCACGCGATCCGACAAATTGAGCGACAGCGTCACATCGCTGTGCAAAGCACGAAATTTCGGCACCAAGGGCGCCACATGCCTGCGACCAAAGCCCGCTGGCGCGGTGATGCGTAAGTGACCGCTCGCTTTCACGCCGCCGGCGGAAACGCTGGCTTCCATGTTGGCCACATCGCTCAAAACCCGCTGGCAATCTTCCAAAAATGCGCTGCCTTCGTGGGTCAGCGTCAGCTTGCGCGTGGTGCGCACCAAGAGTTTGACGCCCAGCCGCTCCTCCAGCGCATCCAGCCGCCTGCCCATGATGGCTGGCGCGACCCCCTCCGCCAGCGCCGCCGCCGTCAAGCTGCCGCGCGTGACCACGGCGACGAAGGATTCGATTTCTTTGAATTTGTCCATAAATAAGCGCGAATTATCGTAATTATGCGTATAAAAGTCACAAATAACACAACTTTTGCGTTATTAATAAACTTCAAAGGTTCGAATATAGTTATCAAAAGCCTAAAATGAGTTTTTTGAGTTGGCGTATTTATGACATAAATGCTATATATTTAATAGCAACTTAGGCAATAAATACGCCGGCTAAAGTCATATTTATCCCTTATTTTCATCGTTTTAAAGTATTTTTATCTTTTTTGGAGAAACCCATGTCCAGTTCCACAACGCCTCGCACCCAAGCGCACAACTTGCAAGTCGCCACCGTGTTGCACACTTTTGTGAGCGAGCAAGTGCTGCCCGGCACTGGCGTGTCTGCGGACAAATTCTGGAAAGGTTTTGACGCCATCGTGGCCGATTTAGCGCCTAAAAACATCGCTTTATTGGCTGAGCGCGACCGCCTGCAAACCGAGCAAGACGCTTGGCACAAGGCCAATCCGGGTCCTATCAGTGACATGAAAGCCTACCGCGCCTTCCTAGAAAAAATCGGTTACCTCGTCCCCGTACCCAAGAACGTCTCAACGACGACTGCTAATGTGGATGACGAACTCGCCAAGCAAGCCGGCCCGCAGCTGGTCGTGCCGGTGTTGAACGCGCGCTACGCTTTGAACGCCGCCAACGCACGCTGGGGCAGCCTGTACGATGCGCTGTACGGCACAGATGTGTTGTCAGAGGAGAATGGTGCCGAAAAAGGCAAAGGCTACAACCCGATTCGGGGTGCCAAAGTCATCAACTACGCCCGCCACGTGCTAGACCGCACTGCCCCGCTGGAAAAAGGCTCGCACGTCGATTCCATCGGCTACAGCGTCAAATCTGGTGAGCTGGTGGTTAAATTGTCCAACGGCAAATCGTCAAAATTGGACGATAAAAAGCAATTCGTCGGCTACCAAGGCAAAGCCAGCGACCCTAGCAGCATTCTGTTGATCAACAACGGCTTGCATTTAGACATCCAAATCGACCGCAGCACGGCCATCGGCAAAACCGACCCTGCCGGCGTGAGCGACTTGGTGCTGGAAGCGGCGCTCTCCACCATCATGGACTTGGAAGACTCGGTCGCCGTGGTCGACGCGGACGACAAAGTGCTGGCCTACAGCAACTGGCTGGGCATTCTGCAAGCCACGTTGACGGAAGAAGTCAGCAAGGGCGGCAAAACCTTCACCCGGGGCCTGAACCCGGACC
>JANPIC010000047.1:0-4296 GCA_031424795.1 Polaromonas sp.
TTGGTGGGCAGTACAAGTTTCGAACTTGTGACCCCTGCAGTGTGAATGCAGTGCTCTACCCCTGAGCTAACCGCCCTGAATCTGGTTCAGTACAGCCTCTGATTATACATGCTTTACGCGCTTTTAGGTAGGCTGAGGTGCCGGACGCCACACGGTTTTGCCTTTGCTGGCTTTGTCGATTTGGTTCAACACGTCTTCATGCGCAGCGTTTTCTTGCTCGTTGGCCAAAAGCACATCTAGCTTAAAGCTGCTCAGATCAATTTTGATAACCGTGCCATCTGCACTATGCCCTGTGTTGCCATCTATCAACAAAGCGTCTTGCCCACGCGTGAGGTTGATGTACATGTCTGCCAGCAACTCAGCATCCAGCAGCGCACCGTGCAAAGTACGGCCAGAGTTGTCCACGCCCAAACGATCGCACAGTGCATCTAACGAGTTGCGCTTGCCAGGGTACATTTCTTTCGCCATCACCAAAGTGTCCGTCACACTGGCCACAAAGCCTTTGAACGATGGCTTGCCTATCAACTCCAGCTCTTTGTTCAAAAAACTCAAGTCAAACGGGGCATTGTGGATGATGATTTCTGCGCCTGCGCAATAATTCAAAAAATCATCAGCAATCTCAGCAAACTTGGGCTTGTCTTTCAAAAATTCATTGCTGATACCGTGCACTTTCAACGCATCTTCATGGCTGTCGCGCCCAGGGTTGAGGTAAAAATGCTTGTTGTTTCGGGTCAGCTTGCGGTTGACCAGCTCGACGCAGCCGATTTCAATCACGCGGTCGCCGTTGGCGGCAGACAGACCGGTGGTTTCAGTGTCTAGGAAGATTTGGCGCATAAGCTATCGTAAGTTGTTAACAAAAAAAGCCGCCGCGCAGGGCCGCCCCAAGCAAGGCACGGCCCCGTGGGGGCAGCGCAGTACACAAAGTGACAAGCGTGGGGCGCACATGTTCAATGGTTCTCTTTGGCGTGGTTGATGGAATATTTCGGAATCTCCACCGTCACATTGGTCTGCGCCAAGATGGCTTGGCAGCTCAGGCGGGAGTTGGGCTCTAGCCCCCAGGCGCGGTCTAGCAAATCGTCTTCTTCTTCGTCTGTTTCGCCCAAAGATGCAAAGCCCTCACGTACGATGACGTGGCAGGTTGTGCAAGCGCGGCTCATGTCGCAGGCGTGCTCAATATTGATTTTATTGTCCAGCAAGGCTTCGCAAATCGACGTGCCAGCTGGTGCGGTGATGGTTGCGCCGTTGGGGCAATATTCCGCGTGGGGAAGGATGGTGATGGTGGCCATATTATGTACTTTTTAAATATTTTCGATATTCTTGCCGGCTAAGGCTTTGGCGATCCCGCTGTTCATGCGCATCGCTGCAAAAGCTTCCGTCGCTTTAGCCAAATCCGTCGTGCCCGCCTCCACCACCGCCGCATCGTCGGACTTTTTGGCCATTAATAATGCAGCTATTGAGGCATGTATCACATCGATTTCCACCTGTTCCAGCAAGTTTCCATCAATAGCCAAGGCACTTTGCGTGGCCAAGACCATGCGATCAGCATCCACGCGGGCTTCTATCAGCGCGCGGCTCTTCATGTCTTGCTGGGCGGTGCTGAAGCTGTCTTTCAGCATCGCTGCAATCTGGTCGTCACTCAGCCCGTAAGACGGTTTCACCACAATGTTAGATTCAACGCCGCTGCCAAGTTCCTTCGCTGCCACGCTTAATAAACCATCCGCATCGACGGTAAAAGTGACACGAATTTTCGCCGCGCCAGCCGCCATGGGTGGAATGCCACGCAGTTCAAAACGTGCCAAACTCCGGCAATCGGCCACCAAATCGCGCTCACCCTGCACCACGTGCAGCGCCAAAGCAGTCTGGCCGTCTTTGTAGGTGGTGAAATCTTGTGCCATGGCGGTGGGAATCGTCTGGTTGCGCGGCACAATGCGCTCAGCCAAGCCACCCATGGTTTCAATACCCAAGCTGAGTGGAATCACGTCTAGCAGCAGCAAATCCCCCGCGCCATTGTTCCCCGCAAGCTGATTCGCCTGAATCGCTGCACCCAAAGCGACCACCTCGTCTGGGTTCACATTGGTCAGCGGCGGTCTGCCAAACAGGTTTTCCACCGCCTGCTGGATGTGCGGCATACGGGTGCTACCGCCTACCATGACCACACCTTTGACCTCGTCTTTGCTTAACTTGGCGTCGCGTAAAGCTTTTTTGACAGCAGTTATGGTTTTATCGGTCAAATGTTGGGTTGCAGTGACGAATTGTTCTCTAGAAACCTCAAAAATGCCATTTTTAGTGCCATTTATGGCCCTATTTTCCGCATTAGCCGGCGTATTTATTGCCTGGACAGCTACGCTATTTGTAGCAGATAGCGCCTCTTTGCAACGCCGTGCTTCTACCAAAAGCGCCGCTTTTTCAGTCGCAGCGCTTGGTGAATAACCGGTTTCGGTAGAGATGACATCCGCCAAAGCACGGTCAAAATCATCACCACCCAAGGCGGAGTCACCACCGGTGGCAATCACCTCAAACACGCCCTGCGTCAGCCGCAAAATCGAGATGTCAAACGTGCCCCCGCCCAGGTCATAAATCGCATAAACGCCCTCTGCCGCATTGTCCAAACCATAGGCAATGGCAGCGGCCGTTGGTTCGTTGATGAGACGCAGGACATTGATACCCGCCAACTGCGCCGCATCTTTGGTCGCTTGTCGCTGCGCATCGTCAAAATAGGCTGGTACGGTGATGACGGCACCAAACAAGTCGTCGTTAAACGTGTCTTCGGCACGGTAGCGCAGCGTTGCCAAAATTTCGGCGCTGACTTCTACGGGTGATTTAACACCGCCAACTGTTTCTAAACTGACCATCCCAGCGTCGGATTGGGTAAAGGTGTAAGGCAACTTGTCGCGGTTCGCAATGTCGTTCAGCCCGCGCCCCATCAAGCGTTTGACAGAAGCTATTGTGTTTAGCGGGTCGATAGCCACATTTGCCAGCGCTTCAAAGCCAATTTGTCGTTTTTTATCAACAAGATAGCGAACCACAGACGGCAAAATTACGCGACCTTGGTCATCCGGCAAGCACTCCGCCGCACCGCTGCGCACAGCGGCGACCAGCGAATGCGTGGTCCCTAGGTCAATGCCCACGGCGATGCGCCGCTCGTGCGGGTTGGGCGATTGGCCGGGTTCGGAGATTTGTAAGAGTGCCATAAAAGCTTGTAAGGACTTGTCTGAAGACGTTTATTGGAGGAAATTTATATTTTATCGAGCCGAGCTTCGATTTCACCGACAAAGCGCGCCACAAACATCAGCGCTCGTACTTCATTGGCAGCAGCGGGATAGTCATGCTTTAGATCAATCAATTGCTCTATTTTTGATAGCTGTTCACGCTTGTAATTCGCCGTCTTATGTTCAATCTCTTCTAGTTCTTCTGAAGTTTCAGCCTCTTCCAGAGCTTCCCGCCATTCGATTTGCATCATCATGAAAGCGGGCGGCATGGCCGTGTTGGTGTGGGCTTCAATCGGTGCGCCGTTCAGCTCACACAAATAGGTGGCGCGTTTCAACGGGTCTTTGAGCCGGTTGTAGGCTTCGTTGATGCGGACTGACCATTGCATCGCAATGCGCTGGGCGGCTGCCCCTTGAGCGGCAAACTTGTCAGGATGCGCTTCGCGCTGCAGGTCTTTCCATTTGGCGTCTAAAACGCTGCGGTCTTGGGCAAATTGGGCTGGAATGTCAAACAGCTCGAAATCGGTAGATTGGAGATTCACCTTAAACTAAAACCTCAAGGGTTCAGACCCTGAACGACTCACCACAACCGCACTTGTCGCGCTCGTTGGGGTTATTGAACTTGAAGCCTTCGTTCAAGCCTTCGCGCACAAAATCCAGCTCCGTGCCATCAATATAGGCCAAGCTTTTCGGGTCAACCGCCACTTTCACGCCGAAACCTTCAAAAATCGTGTCTTCTGGCGCGAACTCGTCCATGTATTCCAAGGTGTAAGCCAAGCCTGAGCAGCCCGTGGTTTTAACACCCAGCTTGACGCCCACGCCCTTGCCGCGCTTGGTTAAGTAGCGGGTGACGTGCCGAGCAGCTGGTTCTGTGAGGGAGACGGACATTTTTGCTTTTAAGTTAAATTCAATATCCGTTCGGGTTGAGCTTGCTGAATTGTCTGTAAAGACCCTTCGACAAGCTCAGGGCGAACGGGGGAAATCAATGCGCGGTGGCAGCCACTAAACCGTGCTTTGCCTTGTAATCACCCACAGCGGCCTTGATGGCGTCTTCTGCCAAAATGGAGCAATGAATCTTCACCGGAGGCAA
>JANPIC010000048.1:0-4013 GCA_031424795.1 Polaromonas sp.
ATGGTCCTGGCGACAGCATCAGGCGAACCGAGCAATAGCGAGCGCCACGGCTATGGGCAAAACGAGTTTGTGCCGTGGCAAGTGGGCGCGGTGATGTGAAAAACGCCGTCAATCATTTAGAAAAAATAAAAAGCATGTCAAAAACAATCCAAGCCGTCGAATTGATTAACTCAGTAGCTACTATTTTAATAGCATCCGGCAGCTCTGAAAAAGAAGCCCATACCGTCGCCAGCAACCTCGTCATGGCCAATTTGAGCGGTCACGACTCGCACGGTGTCGGCATGCTGCCGCGCTACGTCGCTGCCGTGCTGGAAGGCGGCTTGAAACCCAATACGGCCGTCAAAACACTGCTCGATTTGGGTCACATGCTGACGCTGGACGGCCAGCGCGGTTACGGTCAAGTCATAGGTGAGCAGGCGATGCAGATGGGCATTGAGCGCGCTCAACAACACGGCAGCTGCATCATGACGCTGTCCAACTCGCACCACCTGGGCCGCATCGGCCATTGGGCTGAGATGGCCACGGCAGCGGGGCTGGTGTCCATGCATTTTGTCAACGTCATGGCGCGTCCTTCGGTCGCGCCTTGGGGTGGGGCGGACGGTCGCTTTGGCACGAATCCGTGCTGTATCGGCATCCCGCTGGCGGGGCGAGAGCCATTTTTGCTCGATTTTGCAACCAGCCGCGTCGCGCAGGGCAAGATGCGGGTGGCGTACAACGAAGGCCACACCGTCGCACCGGGTTTGCTGATTGACGAAACGGGCGCGCCCACCGTCAACCCGGGCGTGGTGGTTGTGCCGCAAAGCAATGGGCTGTTTGGCGCTTTGATGACCTTTGGTGAGCACAAAGGCTACGGCATGGCGGTGGCCTGCGAGCTGCTGGGCGGCGCGTTGACGGGTGGCGGTAGCTGGCACGAGCCGGCCAATTCGCCACGCGGCAAAGCGCAAGCGGTGCTGAACGGCATGTTGACGGTGTTGATCGACCCTGCCAAATTAGGAACGCAAGCCAGCTTTGAGTCAGAAGCGCAGGGGTTTGTCGATTGGGTCAAACAATCCCCCGCTGGTCAAGGTTTCGACGGCGTACAAATCGCCGGTGATCCCGAGCGCCGTGCCCGCAAGCTAAGGATGAAAGACGGGATTGTGATCGACGACCAGACGTGGGCTGATATTCTGGCTGCGGGCGTTAAAGTGGGTATAAATACAATATAGTCGGCGTATTTATTGCCTGATTAGCTATTGAATTTATAGTAATAAATCTACAACAACTGCGCAAAACTGGCTTCTAAATGCTCGCTGGGCAGGCGTTTGAACCCAGAGCGAGTGAAGCGTTGCAGGCGACCGACCACAAAAGCGGTTAACACGGAGGCTTTGACTTGGGCATCTACTGTCGGTGTGTCTGAATTCTGTGCTTCGGCGGCGGCGCGCAGGCTTTGCTTCAGGCTGGACTCAAAGCGGTCAAAAAACTGGGTCATGCGCTGCTGCAGGCGGTCATTTTCAAAGACCAAAGCATCGCCCACCATCACCCGCGTCATGCCAGGGTTTTTCTCGGCAAACTGCAAGGTTAACGCCAGAATTCGCGCCACTTGGGCTTGCGGGTTGGTTTCGCGCTCGGTGATCTGGTTGATCAGGCTGAACACGGTTTGCTCGATGAACTCGATCAACGCTTCAAACATCTGCGCCTTGCTGGCGAAGTGGCGGTACAAAGCGGCTTCGCTGACGTCCAGGCGAGTCGCCAAGGCAGCGGTGGTGATGCGGTCAGTGCCAGCGCTTTCTAACATTGTCGCTAACGCCTCCAAGATTTGAACGCGGCGCTCGCCGGGTTTGGGGCGTTTGCGGGTGGTTTCCTCCGCAGCTGCGGTCATGTTGCCAGTGGCTTGCATGTTGTCAGTCATGTGGTCTCTTAGATAGTTATTGTTTTGATTCTCGCATAACGAGCCGAGCAATATTTAGCCACGGTAAAGCGTGCCGAGCGTACTAAACGTCAATTTTTTCATGTTTTAGGTCAATTACTTAAAAAATAAAGAAATTCTTAGCGTTTCTTATCGTTAACAGGTCTTCCAAAGTCATTTCATCTGCGTTATGGTGACACAAGTGACTGTCGTCACGGGAGGCCATTACTATGAGCAAGCGTTTAGTAGGTGGAAAATCTATAGACAATGTTTTAGAGCAAATGCTGCTCTCCCCCGGTCTGAAAGACGCGCCCGTGATGGACTTGATGTGTTCACATTTCGTGCTGACTTTGGCCGCCAAACAAGGCCCCAAGTTCAACGTCCGCCGCGATTTGAACAGCTTGTTGGCATTGACCGGTCGCCACATGGTGTGGCCTACCCATGTGTTCAACAAAATACGTGCTTTTTTGAACATCCGCTGCAAAGACAACGAAATTTGGCGTGGCCATGAGGCGCTGAGCAACCCAGAGTTCCTAGAGCGGCATGGTGTTTGGCGTGGCCCTTACGAAGAGGGGACCATGTATTTTTACCTCGACGAGTTTGCCAAAGACCAGCCCAAAGAGTTGCTGTCCGTGCTCGCCATCACCGGCGAGTGGTTGACGCATGCCCTCAAGAAGCAAAGCACGTTGATTGAGAAAAACATTGCCGCTTTGAGCAATTTGCTGCAGCTCAACAAAGCCGAACGTGCGCTGTTGTTGTACGGCACGATGGCGCGTTACCAGCGTGATTTACGCAGCATTTTGGTGGAATTCAAAGTGAGCAACGCGCCTGAAGCCTTCGCGGCGATTGCGGAAGTTGCAGGCGTCACCGCCTCTGAAATTGGCGAAGCTCTCCGCGCTGGTTCGCGCTTGGAGCGTATTGGTTTGGTGGAAAATTTGATTTCCGAACACAGCATCACCGATTTATCCGACTTGATGAAAGTCAGCGAAAAACTGCCGCCCGTGCTGATGCGCGAATACCGCGACCAGAGCGAGCTGATGGCGGTGTTCACCAAACCCGCCACCAAATCAGCCTTGACGCTGAATGATTTTTCCTTTGTGCAAGAAGACACGCAAGTGCTGTGCGCGCTGATTAAAAACGCGGTAGAGCGCAAAGAGCTGGGCGTGAACGTGTTGCTTTACGGCCCACCGGGCACGGGTAAAACCGAGCTGGCCAAGGTGGTGGCGCAGTCGTCGGGCTTAGATTTGTTTGAGGTGGAATACGCCGACCGCGAAGGCAATTCGCTCAGTGGTCGCGACCGTTACCGTTCACTGCAAATTGCCCAAGTTTTTCTGAAAAGCAGCCCGCAAGTGGCCTTGATGTTTGACGAAGTGGAAGACGTTTTCCCCGCCGTCAGCATTGACGCCGCCAATTTGATGGCGCGGCAAGAGCAGCAGGTGTTTTCAAGCTCGGCGAACCATAGCGTGAACGGCAAAGCTTGGGTGAACCAAATCCTGGAAACCAACCCTGTGCCTACCATTTGGGTGACGAATCGCATCGAGCAAATCGACCCTGCTTTTCGCCGCCGCTTTGCCTACCACTTGGAGCTGAAATCGCCACCTCCAGGGGCGCGCGAGCAGCTGGTGCGCAAGACGCTGGAAGGCGTGAAAATCAGCCCTGAGTTTGTGGCGAAATTGACCGAGCGCAAAGGGCTGACGCCTGCGCAAATCCGCACCGCAGTTCGTTTTGCAGGTCTGGCCACGTCTGAACACATGGGCTTGGAAACGCTGATTGAGCGTCAGCTCAAAAACGCCGATGCCGCTCTGGGAACAAAAATTGAAGGCGACAAGAGTCGTCTTACGGTGACGAGTTACAACTTGGACATGCTCAACGTGGAAACGCGTTTCGAGATTCCGCGCATTGTGAAAGCCTTGAAAGACCGAGGCCATGGCACGCTGTGCTTTTACGGCGCACCGGGTACGGGTAAAACCGCGCTGGCAGAACACATCGCCAAAGCGCTTGAAAAGCCACTCATCATCAAGCAGGCTAGTGATTTGATGAGCAAGTTTGTGGGCGAAACCGAGCAAAACATGGCCGCGATGTTCAAAGAAGCCGAAGCGGAAGGCGCGGTGTTGCTGTTGGACGAAGC
>JANPIC010000049.1:0-2412 GCA_031424795.1 Polaromonas sp.
TCGCTGCTGCCGTAAACGCGCAGGGTGGGGCTGTGGAAGGCTTGCGTCAAGGCGTCGCGCACGTCGGGCCGTTCGCTGGCGGCAACCAAGGCGGTGGGCTGGCCTTTGGCGACTTCTAGGGCGAAGCTAGGGCCGCTGAGAACGCCAATTTTTAGCGTGTTTTGACCGAATTTAGCTTGATTTGCTGCTATTTGAGCGTAGATTTCATGACCCAACAAGCCAACACTGCTGTCTACGCTGGCTTCAAAGCCTTTGCACAGCCAAGCGACTGGACAGGTTACATCTGCAAGTTGCAACAACATGCCGCGTAAACCTGACATGGGCGTGGCGATGATGACCAAATCAGCTGTTGTGACGAGTGAACCAAAACTTCCGGTGGCAATGTGCAGCGATTCTGGAAAGGCCACCTGCGGCAAATAGCGCGCATTTCTGCGCTGAGTTTGCATCAGTGCAGCGTTTTCAGCATCTCTTGCCCACAGCGTGACATGGTGCTTTGCTTTGGCGTTGCTAGCCGCACTGATAGCCAGTGCCGTACCCCATGCGCCTGCGCCTAAAACGATGATGTTCATGGGGTAGTTTGAGAGGTTTTTGTACGACTAATTTACTATATTTTTAATAGCAATTTAGACAATAAATACGCCGGCTAGAGTCATATTTATGCCAATTTTTAGCTTACTGAAGTGGCGTTGCGGCTTGTTCCGCTTGCTGCTGCTCGAACATGGCTTGGAAGTTGATTTCCGCCAAATGCACAGGCGGAAAGCCCGCGCGGGAGACGAGGTCTGCCACGTTGCCGCGCAAGTACGGGTACACAATAGCAGGGCAGGTGATGCCCATGATGGGGCCCATTTGCTCGGTTGGCAGGTTGCGAATCTCGAAAATACCGGCTTGTTTGGCTTCCACCAAAAACACGGTTTTCTCGCCAATTTTGGTCTGCACGGTGGCGGTGACGGTGACTTCAAACACGCCGTCAGCCACAGGCGTGGCGTCCACGCCGAGCTGGATGTTCACCTCTGGCTGTTCTTGCGCGAGCAAAATAGCGGGTGAATTGGGTTGCTCTAGCGACGCTTCTTTGAGGTAAACGCGCTGGATTTGAAAAACTGGGTCTAAATTCGTTTCGGTCGCTGGGGTCGCTGCATCTGCCATGGGGTTGCTTTCGAGTGTTTGAGAAAAAGAATGATTATCTCAGACCTGCAACCCCAATTTAGACACGTTCTCGTTTAGCTATTCAACTGCTTTTCCAGCGAATCCAACACTTTGTAGCAGTTCACCACCTGTGCCACGCTGGAGTTCGGCTCACGGCCTTCTTTGATGGCGGCAAAAAACTCACGGTCTTGCAGCTCGATGCCATTCATGGACACCGCCACCTGGCTGACGTTGATTTTTTCGTCTTTGCCACTGCTCGTAGATTGCAACAGGTCGTCATAGCGTGCCAGATAGGTCGCGGTGTCGCCGATGTAGCGGAAGAAGGTGCCCAGCGGGCCGTCGTTGTTGAAGCTCAACGACAGGGTGCAGATCGCGCCATTGGCGGCTTGCAACTGGATGGACATGTCCATCGCGATGCCCAGCGCGGGGTGGATCGGGCCTTGCACGGCGTTGGCTTTGACAATCGGGCTGCCGCACTGGTAGGCAAACAAATCGACGGTGTGCGCCGCGTGGTGCCAAAGCAAGTGGTCGGTCCAGCTGCGGGCCTGGCCCAGTGCGTTCATGTTGGTGCGGCGGAAAAAGTAGGTTTGCACGTCCATTTGTTGGATGTGGAATTTGCCAGCCTTGATCTGGTTGTGCACATACTGGTGGCTGGGGTTGAAGCGGCGGGTGTGGCCGCACATCGCCACCAAACCGCTGCTTTTCGCCAGTGCCACCACGTCATCCGCACCTTTGAGCGTATCGGCGAGTGGAATTTCGACTTGCACGTGTTTGCCCGCCTTCAGACAAGCCAGGGTTTGCGCGGCGTGCATTTGAGTGGGGGTACACAGGATGACGGCGTCCACTTCGGGTAATGCAAGGCTGTCTTCCAGATTGGTGGTGACGTGGCCGATGCCGTATTGGGCGGCGACTTCTCTGGTTTTTTCCAGGTCCCGGCTGATGAGGGAGACGACTTCCACGCCGTCAATGTTTTTGATGCCGTCCAGGTGTTTGATGCCGAAAGCACCTGCGCCAGCCAGGGCGACTTTGATGGTTTTAGTCATGGTTCTTCTTCTTTGAATTAGTTGTTTTCCAAAATTAAATGTCCGACAGACGTATTGCTTGCGGGCACGTGGTGAAAGCGATGTACTTCTTTGGGCTTTGCGCCTCCCGCTACATCTGCCATTGCGCCCCGTGCAATCAGCCACATCACCAGCTCAATCCCCTCGGAGCCAGCTTCGCGAACGTAGTCCATGTGCGGCATGGTGGCGAGGTCTGCGGGGTCGTTCA
>JANPIC010000050.1:0-24486 GCA_031424795.1 Polaromonas sp.
AAGATTTGCCGAGCTACCGCCTAGGTACATAGACATGCTACGCGCGTCTTCAAGGCGACTGCCAAACTGCTGCGCATACAGGTCTACGGCAAGTCTGCCTAAACAAGCAATATCAATACGGCGGTTAGTGGGGAAATTAAAAGTTTGTGACATGGAGAGAAATTATACGGAAATATATTTCTCTTTGCAAACTTATTTGACAAATTTTTTCTATTTTAATGATTTCACCTGTTTAATTCGCTTGAATCGTTTAGAAATTCATTTGAAAATAACAGTTTTATGCCCGCTGATCAATACGCGGTGCTCACTGTGCCATTTGACAGCGCGCGCCAAGACTTGGCTTTCTGTATCTCTACCCTGTGCGGCAAGATCGTCAACCGTCAAACTGTGGTCAACGCGGGCAACAGCTTGCTCAATGATAGGCCCCTCATCCAAATCTGCGGTCACGTAATGCGCGGTGGCACCAATCAGTTTAACGCCTCTGTCGTGTGCTTGAAAATAGGGTTTTGCGCCTTTAAAGCTTGGCAGAAAACTGTGGTGAATGTTGATGGCGCGACCATTCAATGCTTTGCACATGTCGTTTGACAGCACCTGCATGTAGCGCGCAAGGACCACAAGCTCTGCGCCTTCAGATTGGATGATTTCTAGCTGTTTAGCTTCAGCCGCAGCCTTGGTATCTGTCGTCACTTTGATGTGGTGAAACGGCACGTTGTAGTTGGCCGCCAGTTGATAAAAGTCGCGGTGGTTGCTGATGATGGCCTTGATGTCCACCGGTAACAAGCCTGATTTCCAGCGGAACAACAAATCGTTCAAACAATGGCCTTGTTGGCTCACCATGATGACGATGGGCATTTTTTGCGCTGCAGGGTGCAAGTCAAAAACCATGTTCCAACTTTGAGCCAACTTTGCAATCCCGACTTCTATAGCCGCCTCCATGTCCGCCTGAATTGCTTCTTGACTCGCAAACTGCACACGCATGAAAAACAAGCCTGTTTGCGCATCGTTAAACTGCGCCGCTTCTTCAATATTCGCGCCATGCTCGAGTAACAAACCCGAAACTGCGTGAACAATGCCCGATTTGTCTGGGCAAGAAAGCGTGAGGATATAGGTTTTTTTCATTTTTTGATTGTACTTTTAGAGCATGACTACTGAAACTCATCAGGCGAATCTATAATAGAAAAATATTTCTAATATGGATTTAACCATGTCTAAACCTAGCGCAAAGATGTCAGCCGCAACAAGCGTTGAACCACTTATTCGCCATATTTCAGGCGAATACGAGGTGCTCAGCAAGCAACTTAAAATCATTGCACGCTATGTCGAACAGCACAAAGACCACATCGGTTTAGATGGCATTCAAGAAGTCGCGCTGCAATGCGGGGTGCAGCCCTCAGCCGTGGTGCGGTTTGCCAAGCATTTCGGCTACACCGGTTTTTCTGAAATGCAGGCCGTTTTCAGAGAAGGTATTTCGCGGCAGTTGGCGCCTAGCCGCACCTACCAATCGCGCATACGCGACATCATCACCTCAGACAAAGGTGGATTAAGCAGCTTGTCCAGCACAGAGATCGCCAGCGAATTCTTAACAGGCAGTTTGGCGGGTATGCAAAAGCTTAAAAGCGGCATCCATGCACCTAGTTTCAAAAAAGCCGTTGATTTGCTCGCCGCCAGCGATTGCATTTGGATAGCCGCATCACGCCGCTCATTCCCGGTCGCCGCGTATTTGGACTACGCCTTGCAGCACACCGATAAACGCATTGGTTTGGTGACCGGTATTGGCGGCATGCAGCAAGGCCAAATGCGCTCTGTCCGCAAAGACGATGTGCTGCTGGCCATCTCATTTTCACCCTATGCTGAAGAAACCATTTCAGTCGCAAAATTAGCGGTCGAACGGGGCGCCAAACTGATTGCCATCACCGACAGTCTCATGAGCCCCTTGGCAAAATTGGCGCAAGCGTCCTTGATCGTGCAAGACAATTCGACATTTGGTTTCAGGTCGCTCACCAGCACCATGAGCATGGCGCAGAGCTTGTTTATTGCTTTGGCTTACACGCTGGAGCTGCCTTACAAATCAAACATCAACGATCAAAAATAACACAACTTAAATCTTGGCAAATAAATCTTAGTAAAGTAAATTTAATTCGATTTTGAAATATAATCGAAAATAATTTCTATATTTTCATCTTTTTTTAACTCATTTTGGGACTTGACATGACAAACGTAGCTGTTTTCGGCGCTGGCCGCATTGGTCGCATTCACGCATCTAACATCGCTGCACTCGCAGGCGTCAAACTTAAATACGTCTGCGACCCTATGCCTGCAGCCGCGGCGGAAGTCGCTCAGCAATTAGGCGCAGAAGTTTCTACCATTGGTGCCGTTTTAGCAGATAGGAGCATTGGTGCAGTTGCCATTTGTACACCGACAGACTCCCACAGCGACTTGATCACCCGCGCGGCAGCGGCGGGCAAGCATATTTTTTGCGAAAAACCCGTTGATTTGTCAGTCCCCCGCGCCGAAGCCTGCGCCCAAGCGGTTAAAGATGCGAACGTGGCTTGCATGATAGGTTTTCAGCGTCGCTTTGACCCGACTTTCAGCGATGCCAGCCGCCGCTTGGCTGCGGGTGAGATTGGCAACCCTGAAATGCTCATCATCACCAGTCGCGACCCTGGCGCACCGCCGGCCGAGTACATCAAAGCCTCCGGTGGCATCTTCCGCGACATGTTGATTCACGATTTTGACGTTTTCCGCTGGATTTTGTGCGCTGACGGCGACGAAGCTGAGTGGCTGAGCGCCACCGGCTCGGTGCTGACCGATCCCGCCATCACCGCCTTGGGCGATGTGGACAGCACGGCTGTGACCATTCGCACCCGCAAAGGCCGCTTGTGCCAAATCAACACCAGCCGCCGCGCCGCCTATGGCTACGACCAGCGCTTTGAGGTGATGGGATCACTTGGGCTTTTGCAGTGCGGCAACCACACCCCGACCGAAGTGGTGCAGTGGAACGCCAACGGCATCCACGCAGACAAGCCAGAGGCCTTCTTTTTGCAACGCTATGCGGCAGCTTATCGCCTGGAAATTGCCCATTTCTTTGAGACTTTGCAATCCGGTGGCGTCTTTAAAACCACGGTTGCCGACGGCGTGGCAGCACAAAAGCTCGCTGATGCAGCGGCAGCAAGCTGGAAGAGTGGAGTACCAGTTAAGTTTTAACGGTTAAATTTTGAGTAATTCAGTCAAAAACGCCGTCTACAAGGCATAAAACAACCTCTAGCCGGTGTATTTATTGCCTAATTAGCTATTATTTTTATAGCAAAATGCATTGATTTGCGATGCTATCGTCCCGTCCACAGCGGTTTTCGCTTCTCTTGAAAGGCTTTTTGCCCTTCTTTGGCATCTTCCGTCAGTGTGAAGAGAGCGATTTGGCTCTCCGTGAACGACATCGCTTCTTCAAACGACATGGCCTCCACCTTTTTCATGGTGTACAAACCACGGCGAATGGCGGCTGGTGATTTATCCAGCACGCGATCTAGCAGCCATTGCAGCTTGCTGTCTAAACTTTCTAAGCCGGCTGCTGCGCTGACGTAGTTAATCAAACCCATCTCTAAAGCTTGAGAAGACGTGATGGGCTCGCCGGTGAGGCACATCTCAGCCAATTTCCGCTTGGGGATCAAATGCTGCAAGACGGCCAGCACTTGCGCGGGGAACACGCCAACTTTGACCTCGGGCAGGCCAAACACAGCTTCTGGCGTGCTGACGGCCATGTCGCACATTGCCATCAGCCCCATGCCGCCGGCCATGCACGCGCCGTTGACCCGCGCTATGAGTGGAATGTGGCTGGCTTTGGCGCTGCGCAGCACGCGTGCTAGGTGGCCAGTGGGGTCTGAATAATCTGTTGTAAACGCGTTGGCAGACTGCAAATCAGCCCCCGCACAAAAGGCTTTGCTGCCAGTGCCGGTAATGACAATAGCCAGAATACTGCGGTCGGTCTGCGCTGCATCAATAGCCTGTTGCAAGCCCGCCAGCACGTTGTGACTCATGGCATTGCGCCGCGCTTCGCGGTTGATGGTGAGCCACAGCACTGCGCCGCGTTGCTCTATCAGAAGGTCTTGTTGTATGTCACTCATCTCATTTATCCTTACTGTGTAATTCAACCTGCTAAAGCGGGAAAAAGCTTATGCAAACCCTCAGCAATCAGCTCCACCGCCAACGCCGTCAAAATCAAACCCATCAAACGGGTCATGATGTTGATGCCCGTTTTGCCCAATACCCGGGCAATCGGCTGGGCCAAGGCAAAACACACGGCTGTCGCCAACCCGATCACAACCCCATAACCAACCAACAGGGAAAGTTGCGCGACGCCCTGTGCTTTGTCAGCGTAAATCACCACGGTAGACATGGTGGCAGGCCCTGTTAACAGTGGGATCGTCAAGGGCACGACGGCAATACTGGCACCAATAGCAGATTTGACTTCGGCTTCTTGCAGCTCATCTGGATTTGAGCGTGAATCAGCCGGTTGCGCATTCAGCATGCTCAATGCCGAAGTCATCAACAACAAACCACCGCCCACCTGGAAACTGGCCAGCGAAATGCCAAAAAATCCCAGTATCTCCAAACCCAAGAGTGCGCTCACGGCAATGACGACAAAAGCACTGAATGCAGCTACCAATATCGTATGTTGGCGCTGCTGGCGCGAAAAGTTTTGCGTGTAATGGATAAAAAACGGCACACAAGCCAGTGGATTCACAATGGCCAGCAAAGTCACCAACGGTTTTAAGTCCACAGCCATCAGCGGCCTCCCGTCACATCAACGATGGAGCCGGTGGTGTAGCTGGAAGTCTCAGACAACAACCAAACAATGGCTTCGGCCACTTCATGCGCTGTACCCGCGCGGTGCATGGGAACCAAAGGCGCAACTTGCGACACTCTATCTGGCAAACCACCCGAGGCATGGATATCCGTATCAATGACACCTGGGCGCACTGCGTTCACACGAATCCCCTCTAGCGCCACTTCTTTCGCCAAACCCACTGTAAAAGTGTCAATCGCAGCCTTGCTAGCCGCATAGTCAACGTATTGACCGGGAGAACCCAAACGCGCCGCCGCACTTGACAAGTTGACAATGCTGCCGCCAGTGCCACCGTACTTAGTACTCATGCGTTTGACGGCTTCGCGTGCGCAGACAAAGCTGCTGGTGATATTCGTCGTCCACATGCGGGTCAAGCGCTCAACCGTCATCGCGTCTACGCGCGAGGGCATGTCGACCACGCCCGCGTTATTCACTAAGCCGCTGACGCGGCCAAGTTTGGCATCTACTGCTTCAAACAAACGCAAGACTTGCGCTTCGACGGCGACATCAGCCTGCACCGCTATGGCAGTGCCGCCAGCTGCGCGAATGTGCCGCACAACTTCATCGGCAGCCAAAGAGTTAGCGACGTAGTTCACCGCGACGGCCCAATCTTCCTTGGCGCAGAGTAACGCTGTTGCAGCGCCAATACCCCGCGAAGCACCCGTGATCAAAACAACCTTCTTATGCGTCATTTATTCATCTCTTTTAAAATTAATTTATCGTCATACCGTCTTATTTACCGTCCTGTGCGGGCAATGTAACGCTTGCGCCAAAAAACCAGACCCAATACCACAGCGATTGAAACCATGAACACAATCGTCCACATCAACGCATTTTGATAATGGATCAAGGGAAAAGTCTCAAAATTCATGCCAAAAAACCCGGTGATGAGATTCAACGGCAAGAAAATGGCGGTCAACGCGGTCAAGGTGCGCATGATGTCATTGGTGCGGTTGCTTTGCGCACCAAAATGGATTTGAATCGCAGACTCTGCCGCTTGCTCTAAACGCTGAACATGCCGCACAACGCGCTCAATATGCTCAATCACATCCCGCGCTCTGGCGACCAAGCCATCGTGCTCAGCTTGGCTAGTGAGTTTCAATTGGGTGGCTGACTGTTCGCGCATCGTGTCAAGCCACTCTTGCATGGCATCGTGCTGCTCTTCGCACAGGTCCTCCAGCGTGTGCAGCTCATTGCGTGCGGTCATCAAGGCGTTCCAATTGGTGAAGTGAGAGCGCGGATTCAGCAATTCGGTCTGCCAATGGTCAAGCTGGGTGCTGAGGTCTTTGCGCAAGTCCAGGTAGCTGTCGACCATCATATTGATCATACGCAGCATCAAATCTGCAGGACTGGTGGGCAGGCGGCTGCGGGCCACCGTCGCTTGTGGGCTGGCGTTTTCGCTGTGCAGGGCGTCCTTTAAATAACGTTCAACAAAAGACCTGGCGGTGTAGCAGCCGCCCGGATGGACGCTGATAAGCAGCTTGTCAAACTGCACAAAGCCCACAGCGCGGGTGTTGATGCGGTTGAACACCGGTGGGCCACGTTTGCGCGCTGGTTTCAGGGCGAGACCTTGCTGCACATTCTCAAGTTCCACCTCCAACTTGGCCTCGGCTGCTTCTGTCGCAGTAATCAATCGGCGAAAAATCACCAGGTCGTAGACCGAGGTGTAATCGTAATGCGAAGGGTGAAGTTGCGATGCCAAATCTTGACAGTGCAAATCCAGCAGCGCTGAACCGCCGACCTGCTGTGCCAAGGTTTGCAACTTGGGCAAATCCGCCGCAATCGATTCACGGTCGGTAAATACCCAAACAAAACCGTCAACCGGTGCGTTTCTAGGCAATTCATCTACAAAATGCAAACTACCTTGGGTGAAGACGACTATTTGCATAAGCTTGATAATTGGTTTTTGGATCAGTTTTGGCGGATCAACCGCGCCGCATCCAGCGCAAAATAGGTCAACACGCCATCCGCGCCAGCGCGTTTGAAGGCCAGCAGGCTCTCCATCATCACCGCGTCGTGGTCCAGCCAGCCGTTTTGCGCGGCGGCCTTGAGCATGGCGTATTCGCCGCTGACCTGATAGGCAAAGGTCGGCACCTTGAACTCGTCCTTGACGCGGCGCACGATGTCCAGGTACGGCATGCCGGGTTTGACCATCACCATGTCCGCGCCTTCGGCGATGTCCAGCGCCACTTCGCGCAGGGCTTCGTCGCTGTTGCCGGGGTCCATCTGGTAGACCTTTTTGTTGGCAGTGCCCAGATTCGCGGCCGAACCGACCGCATCCCGAAACGGGCCGTAAAACGCCGAGGCGTACTTGGCGCTGTAGGCCATGATGCGGGTGTGGATGAAGCCGTTCGCCTCCAAAGCGTTGCGGATCGCACCAATGCGGCCGTCCATCATGTCGCTGGGCGCCACAATGTCCACGCCGGCACCAGCCTGAGTGAGCGCTTGCTTACATAGCACTTCGACAGTGGCATCGTTCATGATGTAGTTATGCTCTGCCGGATCCGGGTCGAGCAGTCCGTCCTGGCCGTGGCTGGTGAAGGGGTCGAGCGCCACATCGGTCATCACGCCCAGTTCAGGGAAGCGTTTTTTCAACTCACGCACCACACGTGGCACCAAGCCATCGGGATTAAAAGCTTCTTTGCCATCAGGCGTCTTCAAACTGGCATCAATCACCGGGAACAGCGCCATCACCGGGATGCCCAGCTTGACGCACTCTTCAGCCACCGGCAGCAGCAAGTCCAGACTCACGCGCTCCACGCCGGGCATGGATTTGACAACTTCACGGCGGTTTTGGCCATCCAGTACGAAGACCGGGTAGATCAGGTCGCTGGCAGTGACGGCGTTTTCACGCACAAGGTTGCGGGTAAAGGTGTCACGGCGCAGGCGGCGGGGACGGTTGCTGGGGAAAGAAGCAAATTGCGTCATGTTGAACTCTTAATTTTTAAGATTAATTTTGTTGTTTATTTGTTGGCAACTTGTTGGTTTAAACCGACACCACACACATATTACCAATGATACCTTCATACCCTCACATTTATAAAACTGTTATGACCACCCTAGCACACTGCCAACAACGCGACGCGCAAGACCACTTGCGCAGCCTCAAAGACCAATTTTCCCTGCCGCCCGGCGTGATCTACCTCGACGGCAACTCGCTGGGTGTGCTGCCCAAAGCCACCGCCGCCCGCGTCGCCGAGGTGGTGACGCAGGAATGGGGCGTCGGCCTGATCCGCAGCTGGAACACGGCTGGCTGGTTTGAATCACCGCAAAAAGCTGGTAACAAGATCGCCAAATTGATTGGTGCGAGCGCCGGCGAAGTCGTCGCCACCGACACCACTTCCATCAACCTCTACAAAGTACTGAGCGCAGCGTTGAACATCGCCGCCGCTGACGCACCCAGCCGCAAACTCATCGTCAGCGAGCGCAGCAACTTCCCGACCGACTTGTACATCGCCGAAGCCTTGTGCAAGGAACGCGGCTACACCCTGAAATTGGTGGAGCCGGACGAAATTGCCGCCGCTTTGACGGCAAATGTGGCGATTTTGATGCTCACCCACGTCAACTACCGCACCGGTGCGATGCACGACATGGCGGCCGTGACCCAGGCCGCCCACGCCGCCGGCATCCTGACCGTGTGGGATTTGGCGCACAGCGCGGGGGCCGTGCCCGTTGATTTGACGGCTGCAAAGGCCGACTTTTCCATCGGTTGCGGCTACAAATACCTCAACGGCGGCCCGGGTGCGCCGGCGTTTGTCTGGGTCAACCCCAAACACGCCGAGCGTTTCTGGCAGCCGCTGGCCGGCTGGTGGGGCCATGCCACGCCGTTTGAATTCACCCCCGACTACCGCCCCGCCCCCGGCGTGAACCGCTATTTGTGCGGCACCCAGCCCATCATCAACATGGCAGCGCTGGATTGCGGACTAGATGTCTACATGGCGACTGAAGCTTTGGGCGGCATGGCGGCGCTGCGGGTCAAATCGCTGGCGTTGACGGATTTGTTCATTGCCTTGGTTGAAGAACGCTGCGCTGGCTTCGGCATTGGTCTGGCAACCCCCTTGGCCCACGACCAGCGCGGCTCGCAGGTGTGCCTGACGCGTGAGCATGGCGCAGGACTGGCGGGCGACTCGGGTGCCACATCTGGCGCATTTGCCATCGTCCAAGCCCTGATTGCCCGTGGCGTGATCGGCGACTACCGGGCCGGCGACGGCAAGTCGCACAAAGACATCATGCGTTTCGGCTTCACGCCGCTCTACATTGGCTTTGAAGACGTCTGGCACGCGGTTGAACATTTGCGCCAAGTACTGGTCTCAGAGGAATGGAAACGCCCCGAATTCAACCAACAACAGGCGGTGACCTGATGAACAATCAAACTCCGGGCTGCCCCTACACCCCGCCCGACCCGGCGCAGCACGGCGCGCAGCTGGATTTCAGCAAAGACATGAGCTACGGCGACTACCTGCAGCTGGACGCGATTTTGAACGCGCAAAAACCGCTCTCGCCCGACCACAACGAGATGCTGTTCATCATCCAGCACCAGACCAGCGAGCTGTGGATGAAGCTGATGCTGCACGAACTACACGCCGCCATCCGCGCTATCGCCGCCGACGACCTGCACAGCGCCTTCAAGATGCTGGCACGGGTCAGCCGCATCATGGGCCAGCTGGTGACCGCCTGGGACGTGCTGGCGACCATGACGCCGCCCGAGTACAGCGCGATCCGGCCGTATCTGGCGCAGTCCAGCGGTTTTCAAAGCGCGCAATACCGCTGTATCGAGTTCGCATTGGGCAACAAAAACGCCGCCATGCTCCAGCCCCACGCGCACCGGTCCGATCTGCTGGCGCAGGTACAGGCGGCGTTTGAAGCCCCGTCGTTGTATGACGAATCGCTCAAACTGCTGGCGCGGCGCGGCCTGGCCGTCCCCGACTCGCACACCCAGCGCGACTGGACGCAACCGTATCAGGCCAGCGACGCGGTCGAGCAGGCCTGGCTGGTCGCCTACCGCGACCCGAAACAGCACTGGGAGCTGTACCAGCTGGGTGAAAAACTGACCGATCTGGAAGACAGCTTTCGCCTCTGGCGCTTCCGGCACGTGACGACGGTGGAGCGTATCATCGGCTTCAAACGCGGCACGGGCGGCACCAATGGTGTGGGGTATTTACGCAAAATGCTTGATGTGGTACTGTTTCCTGAAATCTGGAAGTTGCGAACAGATTTGTAAACGTGCCTAGTCAACAGATTATTCAGGAGCTCACCATGGGAAGCTTTCAAGACATCACCTCCATCGACGATTTTGTCTTTCCGGCCTACGTGGCGCAGCCGGAAGTCGTGCCTGTGGCAGCGGTGGTCGTGTTGCAGGAGATTTTTGGCGTCAACGCCCACATCAAGGCCATCGCTGACAACTTTGCCAAACACGGTTATCTGGCAGTCGCACCTAGCACTTTTCACAGGGTCAAGGCAAACGTCAACCTGGGCTACACGCCCGCCGATGTCGACAAAGGCAAAGAGCTGAAGGCCGCCGCCGAAGCTATGCAAGCGCAGGTGATGATGGACGTGCAGGCCGCGATTGACTTTGCCGACAACCTGATGGACGAGGAACGCTCGGCGCAGGTGAGCAAACGGGGTAAAGTGGGCATCGTCGGCTACTGTTGGGGCGGCCTGCTGACCTGGCGCGCCGCCTGCACGCTGAACGGACTCAGCGCCGCCGTACCCTACTACGGTGCTGGTATGACGGTGGGGACGGAACTGACGCGGCAGCCGCAGTGTCCTGTGCTGGTGCATTTTGGCGATCAGGATGCCAGCATCCCGATGGACACCGTGCGTGCTTTTGCTGCGGCGCAGCCCGCGGTGAACGTGCAAATCTACCCTGCGAACCATGGCTTCAATTGTGATCACAGAGGTGTCTACAACCCCTCAGCGGCACAACTTGCGTTAAAACGAACTTTAGATTTTTTCACTACTAATTTGGTAGCATTTTAATCATACAATACGCTGGCTACAGCTATATTTATAGTAAAATTTATCAATAAAAACCAATTAAATGAAGACATTGCCTCATAACCTATCGCCTCAGCATTTTGAATGGGGCTGTGCAACTTCTTCATTCCAAATTGAAGGCGGCACCACAGAAGGTGGACGCGTTGCCAGTATTTGGGACGACTTTTGTAGCCAACCTGGCCGCATCAAAGACGCAAGTGACGGCACGGTGGCATGCGACCACTTTCATCGCTATGCGGACGATGTGAAGCTGATTGCAGACTTGGGTTTTAAACATTACAGGTTTTCAATAGCTTGGGTACGCATTGTGAATGCGGACGACAGCGTGAACATGGCGGGTATTGATTTTTATAGCCGTTTGCTGGATGAATTAGAGAAACACAACATCACACCGAATGCAACACTGTTTCATTGGGACTTGCCTTCGCACTTGGAAGGCGGCTGGTTGAATCGTGATACAGCTTATCGTTTTGCGGATTACGCGGCATTGGTAGCAGAGCATTTGGGCGACCGATTGCCCCGAGTAGCCACCTTGAATGAGCCGTGGTGTTCTGCGTTTTTGGGGTATGACTTAGGCGTTTTTGCGCCTGGACACAAAAATCGCGAAAGCTCTTTGAGTGCAGCGCACCATTTGATGCTGGCGCATGGTTTGGGTATTCAAGCTTGGCGTAGCCGTTTGCCACAGACTTCACTAGGCATTGTGCTGAATCCTGAGCTGTGCGACCCACTAACCACTAAAGCTGAAGACATCAAAGCGGCCAAAATGGCTGAGTACGAACGCAATGACAGTTTTTTAAACCCACTGTTCGGCAGAGAGTGGCCGAGTGTATTGCTGGATCAAATGGGTTCGCGTTTGGCTGATCGCCAGGCGGGGGATTTGGAAATCGCCGCGCAACCAATGGATTTCATCGGTTTGAATTACTACACACGCTCCATCGCCAAAGCACCGAGCAGCCCTGAAGATGCCAAACGTGGCTACACATTTGCACCACCAGATGCGGCGGATACGACCAAACAACTCACAGACATCGGCTGGGAAATCTATCCTGAAGGCTTGAAGCGAGTCGTCAATAACTTAACCCAAAACTGGCCACTGCCGCCGATTTGGATCACTGAAAACGGCGCGGCAGACAACACACCCGTCGTCAACGGCAGTTGTGATGACGACATGCGGTGCTCCTACATCGAGCAGCATTTAAACAAAATGTCAGAGCTCATAGCGCAAGGCACAGACATACGCGGGTATTACGTTTGGAGTTTGCTAGACAACTTCGAGTGGGCGCATGGCTATAGCGAGCGCTTTGGTGTTGTGCATGTGGACTTTGAGACGCAAGTAAGAACACAGAAAAAAAGCGCCTTGATGGTGAAGGCACTTTTAAAGTCTTAGAAACAAATGACGCAGCAACAAAAAAGGGGCTTGTAAGCCCCTTTTTAATGTCTATCGTCTTGCTCCAGTTTTCACTTTTTAGCCACCTTTGACAGAACCTGCCAACAAACCACGAACAAAGAATCGTTGCAAAGCAAAGAACACAGCAACTGGCACAGCGATGGAAACAAACGCCGTCGCCGTCAAAATCTCCCAACTCTCACCCCGTGAACCCAACAGATCATTGAGTTTGATCGTCAAAACAATTTGATCGGGCGCTTTGCCCAAGAACACCAAGGCAATCAAAAAGTCATTCCATACCCACAAAAACTGGAAGATCGCAAAACTGGCCAACGCGGGTATCGACAGTGGCAGCACGATACTGGTGAAAATTTGAAAGTGCGAAGCACCGTCCATGTGCGCGCTGTCAATAATATCTCTGGGTAAACCTGCTATGTAATTTCGCAGCAAATAAACTGCCAAGGGCAAGCCAAAAGCCGTGTGCGCCAGCCACACACCCCAGTAATCTTTTGATGGAATGCCCAAAGCATCTCCTATGCCGTTGTACATTTTTAACAATGGAATCAAAGACATTTGCAATGGTACAACGAGCAAGCCAACCACCACAATGAACAACCATTTACGACCTGGAAACTCCATCCAACTAAACGCATAGGCAGCAAATGCAGCTATCAAAATCGGTATGAACGTCGCGGGAATCGTTACTTTGAATGTATTCAAAAATGCTTGCCCCACACCTTCAGAAGCAATCACCTTTTGGTAGTTATTCGTGCTAAATACCGGGGGTGTTTCTGCCACGTAAAAAATTCTTACACCTTTATCTTTGTCATAGGTTTTATTCAACTCTAGGCGATAGGTACCATCTGCTTTCACCATCAAATTACCATCTGATGTACCGTCTTCTTCATCAAACACCTGGCCATCAGCAATTTGTATCGTTTCGCCAACTTTAAATTCGCTTGGCTTAGATGATTTCAAAGAAAAACTTTTGATCAGTATTTTTGCTTCTGGACCAAAAAGCCGGCCACTGATAACAAACTTATCGCCCTCTTTCACTGCACTTTGCGTACCAGCCGTTCTGCGCATATCAGCACGCGTTTGCGTCGACATAGATGTCCACCACCCGCTAGACGCCAATTGTTCTTTCTCACGAAAACTTGAAACGAACAAGCCGAATGTTGGCAGCACCCACATGGCCACGATCACCAGCAACAACAACGAAGCGAATATCGATGGGAAATTGAAGTATTTTTTCATCGCTGTGCCTCTTCTGTACGGAAACGTCGAATATTGAATGCCATCACGGGAATTACCGCAAACATCAGCACCATGGCCAATGTGGAGCTTCGCCCATAATCGCCACCACCCCTGAACATCCAGTCGTACATCAAATTAGCCAGCACACCCGTGTCCCATTGACCGCCAGTCATGGCCATCACGATATCAAACACTTTCAAAACCGTGATGGTGATGGTCGTCCAAACCACCAAAATAGTTGACATCACTTGGGGCACCATGATTTCAAAAAAGATGTGCAACTCACCAGCACCGTCAATCCTTGCGGCCTCAATCGTTTCAGTTGGCACACCACGCAGTGCAGCAGAAAGAATCACCATCGCAAAACCGGTTTGAATCCAAATCAGGATGGCCATTAAAAAGAAATTGTTCCAAAACGGCACAGTAACCCAGGCTTGTGGCGGCATGCCTAGCCCCGTAACTATCGCGTTGACAATACCAATTTGATCGGAATCTGCACCGCGAAAATCGTAAACAAATTTCCAAATAACACTCGCGCCAACAAAGCTGATGGCCATTGGCATGAAAACCATGGATTTGGCAAAATTACCCCACCACACGCGATCAGCTAGCACGGCCACGACCAGCCCAAAAATTGTGGCCAATGTGGGCACAACAATGAGCCATAAGAAATTGTTGCGAATCGTGATTAAGAAATTTTGATCAACAAACACCCACTGATAGTTAGCCAAACCCACGAAGGTCTCACCAGTGGCATCGTAAAAACTTAAACGAAAAGTTTCGAACAAAGGGTATAAAAGATAAGTACCCAATAGCAACAGCGCTGGCGCCAAAAATGCCCAGGGCCGAATACTGGCTTGAAAAGTTTCAAGCTTATGTTTGGATGCAATTGGCAAATGAATCATCTTGTCGATGACGAAATTTGTACCCGCAAAATACAGCAAACAAAACGCTATGCTGATCACAACTGCAAATAAAGTTTGTCCGATTTGTTCAATCATAGTGTTCAGTTCTTTAAATATCTAAATTTCAAGTATGCCCAACAGTTACCACAACTGCTGGGCACGCGTCCTAAGCACTTATAAACAAAGCCGCTTAGGATTTACTTTGCTTACTTCTTGATGGCATCCCAGCTCTTTTGGATTTCGTCAGCAACTTGTTGTGCTGATTGGCCGCCAGAGTAGTTAACCATTCCCTTCCAGAAACTACCAGCGCCGATAGCGCCAGGCATCAAGTCAGAGCCGTCGAAACGGAAAGTTGTAGCGCCCAACAAAATTTCGCCTTGTTTCTTCAAAGCTTTGTTTTTGTATTTGTTGATGTCTGCACCTTTGTGTGGTGTCAAGAAACCACCTTCAGCCATCCAAGTCTCATGCGCTTGTGGGTGCTGCAAGTATTCCATGAATGCACGTGCACCTTTGCTGTCCTTGGTGATCGTCATGATCGTACCGCCGCCCAAGACTGGGTTGCCCAATTTTTTGCCAGCATAAGACGGGAAGTAGAAGAAGTCAGCCTCTTCAGCTTTGCCTTCAGGGAAGAACGCTGGAATAAAGCTGGCTTGACGGTGCATGTAGCACTTCGGTGGTGAACCAAACATGCCTTTTGGGCTGTCTTTGAAGCTCACTGTAGCAACGGCTTTAGCACCACCATCTACATAAGCATCATTTTTAGCAAACCAACCATAGGCTTCAATCGCCTCGACGACGCGCTTGTCGTTGAACTTGATGCTGTTGTCAACCCAACCGTCATACACGGCTGGCGTTTGTGTACGCAACATAAAGTCTTCAACCCAGTCAGTGGCTGGCCAGCCAGTTGCAGCATCGCTGCCCAAGCCGATACACCATGGTTTCGCGCCACCGTCAGCTGCCATTTTCTTGGTCAAGTCTTGCAACTCTTCCATTGATTTTGGAACTTTGTAGCCTTTTTCCTTGAAGTTTTCAGGGATGTACCACACCAAGCTCTTCACGTTGACGTTATAGAACAAACCGAAGAACTCTTTTTTACCTGCTTTGTTGGCATAGGTGCCGAGGTCTGCCCATGAGCTACCTGCAGCGAAGTTTGTTTTCACAAAATTGCTGGCTTTGTCACCCAACGGCACCAAGCCACCGATAGCGGCCATGTTGGCTGCAAGACCTGGCTGCGGGAACACAGAAATGTTTGAAGGTGAACCGGCTTTGATATCGATCACGATCTGTTGCTCAGAGCTTTGTGAGCAAGAATGCTTCACCGTTGCGCCTGTTGATTTTTCAAAAACGCTGATAACTTTTTTGAACACGCCTTCTTCAGCACCAGTCCAAGGGCAAGTGATGGTAACCACCTCACCTTTAAGGTCAGGACCTTTGTAATCAGCAGCCAAAACTGAACTGGCCATGGAAGCCAAAGCCAAAGCAGATGCTCCAGCAATGAGAGTTTTCTTAATCATTCATTTTTCTCCTTTAAACACTTCATGGCCCATCCACAAAGCAATTCTTACTTTTAATTAAGTCTATTGCGCCCGCAATAAACTATTCGATCCGCTTACCGGAACTGTCGAATTTGTATATGTGTTGCTGCTCAAATCCCAGCTCGATGGTGTCACCTGGCTCTGCGCCCAAAGTACCATCGATGCGCGCTGTGATGTCGCCCAACACACCTGCATTGATATATGCAAAAGTCTCGTTTCCCAATTTTTCGGCATGCTTCAATGTGCCTTTAATCGGGCCACCAACTTGGGTGCGCAGATGTTCAGGGCGAATACCAACGGTCGTTGCCCCATACTGCGCAGCAAAAGCAGCTGGTAATAAGTTAATTTGTGGTGAGCCAATAAAACCAGCGACAAATAAACTAGCCGGTTTGTTGTACAACTCTAGTGGATGCCCAACTTGCTCGATACGGCCTTTGTTGAGTACTACGATTTTGTCGGCCAAAGTCATGGCTTCGACTTGGTCATGCGTCACGTAAATCATCGTTGAACCTAAGCGACGGTGCAGCGTAGCCAATTCGACGCGCATTTTGGTTCTCAACGCTGCATCAAGGTTAGACAATGGCTCATCAAATAAAAATACTTTTGGATCTCGCACGATTGAGCGCCCAATAGCCACACGCTGACGCTGCCCGCCTGACAAAGCCTTCGGCAAGCGATCCAAGTAATCCGTAATCTGCAAAATTTCTGATGCTTCACGCACTCTGCGGTCGATCTCTGCTTTTGGCGTTTTGGCAATTTTTAAACCGAAGGCCATGTTGTCGTAAACCGTTTTGTGCGGGTACAGCGCATAGCTTTGAAACACCATGGCGACGCCACGTTTTGACGAAGGCAAGTCGTTAGACAAAACGCCGTCAATCATGAGCTCACCAGATGTGATCTCTTCCAAGCCGGCAATCATGCGCAGCAAGGTCGTTTTGCCACAGCCTGAGGGGCCAACGAACACGACGAATTCGCCGGGCTTGATATCTAAATCAATACCGTGCAAGACATGCGTTTCACCAAAACTTTTTTTGATGTTTTTTAATTTAACTTCTGTCTGAATCATTAAAGCTCCAAATAAATACTTTGAGATATGACTATAAATTTCTTAACAACTAACAGCACCGACGGATTTGCCATCGACAAATTTTGGCTGCATCAATACATGCTCGCCATCAGCAGACATGCTGCCATCCATCAGTTTCAGCAACATTTCGGCCATGGTAATACCTGACTCTCTTGGCGTTGGCTGCATCACAGCGGCAACATCGATTTGATGCAGCAAGGTATCCGTAGGATTGCCGCCATCAACAACCACTGACACATCGCGGCCCAACACCATGCCCGCATTGAGCAGCGCATGAAGTACGCCTACGCCGCCAATGTTGTTATCTACCAATATCGCACTCGGTCGCCGAGGCAACAACATCAGCTTTTCCACTGCTGCATAGCCTGCGCGCCGGTCTTGGCCTTGAATCACCGTATCGGTACCCACATGCAAACCCAAACGTTTCATGGTCGAAACAAAACCTGTGTGCCGCTGCAACGCAAAGTTAAATTCGAGCGATGTATGAACATAAGCAATTTGTTTATGTCCTAGTGATGCCAAATGCTCCACTGCCATGCGGCTACCTGCTTCGTTGTCGAAGTCAAACCACGGAAAATCCGCACGGGTTCCCGAGCGACCGTAACCTAAAAATGGTATGCCAGACTGCAGCATAAAGTCGATGCGCGGATCGTGTACTTTCGTATTGGCAAGCAAAATAGCATCGACGCGGCCACCGCGCACCAGTCGGTCATAGGTTGCCATTTCGTTGGCAGCATGTGACGCGGCCAACAACACGTCAATGCCGTTACTTTCAAGTCGCACTGAAAATGCAGAGATCATTTCCAAAAATTTTGGATTTCCGACATAGTCGTTGTCCAAAGGATAGACCAAACCCACCGCATCAGCACGGCCTTTTGCCAATCGCTGAGCACCCAAATTAGGGCGATAGTTAAGTTCATTCGCTCGCTTGACTATGCGCTCACGCGTTTCGGCTTTGATGTCGGTATAGCCATTCAATGCGCGGCTCACCGTGGATGCAGATACACCCAGTCCAGCCGCTAATTGTTTGATATCTACACCCATGGTATTTATTTATTCAACACGCACAAACAAACCGCCCCAAGGCGTCAATTGAACACACTTATCTTGTAAATAGCCACCGGATATACCACTACCCGGCAATTCAACCGCGTTAGCGAATTCTTTTGACAACTCAAATACGGCAGCTTCATTGCTGAAATTGAAAATGCACAACACCTTGGCACCCAGATGCTCGCGCACAAAGGCGAGTATTTGCGGGTGTTTTTGCAACAATTTCATGCTTCCTTTAATCAGAACTGGCTGATCACGGCGCCACATCAAAAGTTGGGTGTAATACTTTAACAACGATTTTTCATCCGCTTGTTGTGCATCAACGGCTAATGGCAAATGTGTTTTGGCTACGGGTAGCCACGTATCGGCAGATGCGCTAAAGCCCGCTTGCGGCTCAGTCGAGCTCCAAGGCATAGGTGTGCGGCATCCGTCACGCCCTTTGAACTCCGGCCACATTTCTTTGCCGTACGGATCTTGCAAATCTTCAAAACTGATATCCGCCTCAGACAAACCCAGCTCATCACCTTGGTACAGCGACGGCGAACCACGCAAGCTCATTTGCATCGCAGCCGCCAAACGCAGCAAGCCTTGGTTGGGCACATCGCCGCCCCAGCGCGTCGCTACCCGAGTAACATCATGGTTGCTGAGCGCCCAGCATGGCCAGCCGTCCCCAACAACCTCGCCAAACCGACTCATCACGCCATGTAAATAAGGTGCATCGTGTAGATTGCCCAACAAGTCAAAGCAGTACGCCATGTGCAGCTTGTCGCCACCACGGGTGTACTCCGCCAGACGCGCCAAACCATCGTCGTCACCAATTTCGCCCACCATAGTGGTATTGGGATATTGGTTGAGCAAATCGCGCAGCTTCTTCAAAAATGCCAAGTTTTCAGGCTGGCTTTTGTCATATTTGTGCCATTGCCAAGCGTAGGGATTGACCGAACTCACTGCCGGGTCTTCTCCCGTAGGCTCGCCGCGTGGCGGGTTGTTACGCAGCTGCGCGTCATGCACGTAGAAATTTGCGGTGTCTAAACGGTAGCCATCCACACCCAAATCCAGCCAAAATTTAACCGTTCCCAATAAGGCTTCTTGCACCGCGGGGCAATGGAAGTTCAAATCCGGCTGCGATGTCAAAAAGTTGTGCAGGTAATACTGCTTGCGACGCGTGTCCCACTGCCAGGCACTGCCCCCGAAAATACTCAGCCAGTTGTTAGGCGGGTTTCCATCATCCTTGGCGTCTGCCCACACATACCAATCCGCCCTGGCGTTGTCGCGGCTAGAACGGCTTTCGACAAACCACGGGTGCTGGTCAGCGCTGTGTGACAGCACTTGATCGATGATGACCTTCAACCCCAAATCATGCGCACGCTCCAGCATCTGTTTGAAGTCACCCATGGTTCCAAACATGGGGTCAACGTCGCAGTAATCGCTGACGTCATAGCCAAAATCCTTCATCGGGCTTTTGAAGAAGGGCGACAACCAAATCGCGTCGACGCCCAACTTGGCAACATAGTCCAATCTGCTGGTGATGCCCTTCAAGTCGCCAACGCCATCGCCGGTGCTGTCTTGAAACGAGCGCGGATAAATTTGGTACACCACGCCGCCACGCCACCACTCGTTGTTGAGGGCTATCTTTTGAACGTCGGCTTGGTGAGTTGAGGTCATTTTTTAAAAGTTTTACTTTGCGGGTGTTTTGAATTTGTGTGGTGATTGTTTCCGAAAGCGCTTTCGGAAACTATTAGTATTTTCCCTAGTTCTGAAAATAATCGAAAATACAGCATCGTCAAAACCATCTACCAATCTAAACCATGACTCAAACTCTAAGAATTGCCCCCTCCATCCTCTCTGCCGACTTCGCCAAACTGGGCGAAGAAGTCCGCGCCATCGAAGCCGCCGGTGCAGATTTGGTTCATTTTGATGTGATGGACAACCATTACGTGCCGAATTTGACGATTGGCCCCTTGGTTTGCGAAGCGATTCGCCCGCATGTGAGCATCCCGATTGACGTGCATTTGATGGTGGAGCCGGTCGACAGCATCATCCCGCTGTTTGCCAAAGCCGGTGCCAACATCATCACTTTTCACCCCGAAGCGTCCAAACACGTGGATCGCACGCTGTCCATGATCCGCGAATTGGGCTGCAAAGCAGGCTTGGTGCTGAATCCTGCGACGTCAATCGAATGGTTAGATCACGTCATGGATAAGCTCGATATCGTCTTATTAATGAGTGTTAACCCCGGATTTGGCGGTCAAAAGTTCATTCCCTCCACGCTGCACAAGTTGCAACAAGTCCGTGCCCGCATTGATGCCCACATGGCTGCTGGCGGCCAGCCGATTTGGCTGGAGGTGGACGGCGGCGTGAAAGCCGACAACATTGGCGAGATCGTCCGCGCGGGTGCAGACACCTGTGTGGCTGGCAGCGCAGTGTTTGGTGCGCCAGACGCAGCCGAGCTAGGTGGGGGGTACAGAGGCATCATGCAGACATTGCGTCAAAACGCTGCGGTGTAATTACTTCGTTTTTATCCATTTTAGGTATTAAATATGCCTCTATCCGCTGTGTTTATTTCCTAAGATGCTATTGAATGTATAGCAAATATAATGAGTAAATGTCTTTTCGCTTTGACAGTGTGGCATTAAATGCGATTTTGCAAGACCTAGCCCCGTGTTTTCTTTCTGATGTGATCACTTGAAATCCTGGTGTGTTCGTTGTGCTATGCAAGGCTGCTGCTTATTTGGTCAACGCCGTACGCCAACCCAGGCCTTGCTGCGTACTTGTTTTGGGCTTGTACTCACAGCCTATCCAGCCGGTGTAGCCAATTGCATCAATGTGTTTGAACAGCCATGCGTAATTAATTTCACCCGTGCCAGGTTCGTTGCGTCCGGGATTGTCAGCCAGTTGGATGTGCCCAATACGGGATAGCATTTTTTCCAACGTATTACCCAGTTCACCCTCCATGCGCTGGGCGTGGTAGATGTCATATTGAATGTAAAGGTTGTCACTCCCCACCTCATCCGAAATTTTTGCCGCTTGCGCCGTGGTTGTCAAGAAAAACCCCGGGATATCAAAATGATTGATCGGCTCAATGAGCAGGCGCAGGTCGGCGGCTTTGAGTTGTGCAGCCGCATACGTCAAATTCTCCACCAAAGTGGCGTGCGCTGCTGAATGGTTGACGCCTTGGGGCACTTTGCCTGCCAGACAATTGACCTGCGGACAGTTCAAAACGGTGGCGTACTCAATCGCCTTTGATACGCCTGACCGAAACTCGTCTCTGCGGTCGGGATCGCAAGCTATGCCTCTGTCTCCTGCATCCCAGTCACCTGCAGGCAAGTTGTGCAAAACTTGTACAAGGCCTTGCGTTTTCAACACCTGCGCCAAAGTATCTTTGTCATAGGCGTAGGGAAACAAATACTCTACCGCTTCAAATCCTGCGAATTTAGCGGCGGCGAAGCGCTCCATAAAGGGCATTTCTGTGAATAACATCGTGAGGTTGGCAGCAAAACGTGGCATAAATAGTCGTATTTTTTAGTATTTGAACAATGACGGAGCACAAAGCGACCCATCTTTGCCATCAAGCGGGCAGCGATGGAAAAGTTACCTGCTCTTCACTCCAGCAAACCCGCCAACTCCAGGCCTTCGCGGCCTTGCGGATGGCGACAATCTATGTCTTCAAACTCGTTGATTTTGTCGATCTCAGTACCCATGGCGATGTTGGTGACCTTCTCCAGGATGACTTCAACCACCACAGGGACGCTGTATTTACGCGCCATCGCTTGAGCCTCAACAAGTGCAGGGCCGATTTTTTCTGGGTCGGTGACACGCATCGACTTGCAACCCAAACCTTGTACAACCGCCTGGTGATCAACGCCATAACTTTTGAGCACGGGGTCATCAACGTTCTGGTTTTCAAACGCCAACTGCACGCAATAATCCATCTCAAACCCGCGTTGACTTTGCCGGATAAGACCCAGATAGCTGTTGTTGACCAGAACTTGCACATAAGGCAAGCGAAACTGCGCACCTACAGCCAACTCTTCCACCAGAAATTGAAAGTCATAATCGCCGGACAAACCCACCACAGTCCGTGTTGGGTCTGCGGCCACCACACCCAGTGCGGCAGGGATAGTCCAGCCCAAGGGGCCAGCCTGGCCGCAATTGATCCACTGGCGCGGACCAAACACGTTCAAGAACTGTGCGCCTGCGATTTGACTGAGTCCGATCGTGCTGACGTAGATGGTATCGCGCGGGAAGGCCTTGTTCATCTCCTCATACACACGCAGCGGCTTGATGGGGGTCTCCGTGAAATGGGACTTGCGGTGCATGTGTGTTTTTCGCTCTAGACAACGGTTTGCCCAATCATCAAAGCTTTTCAGTGTCGCAGCAGCCTTGCGCTCACGCGCCACCTGAACCAGCAGCTCAAGCGCCGCTTTCGCATCGCTGACGATGCCCAGGTCTGGATTGAACACGCGTCCTATCTGCGTTGGCTCGATATCGATGTGGACGAACTTGCGCCCCTTGCAATACACCTCCGTACTGCCTGTGTGGCGATTTGCCCAGCGGTTGCCGATGCCGATCACAAAGTCAGAGGCCAACATGGTGGCATTGCCATAGCGATGGCTGGTCTGCAAGCCCACCATGCCCGCCATCAGCGGGTGGTCGTCAGGGATAGTGCCCCAACCCATCAAAGTTGGAATCACTGGCACGCCCGTCAATTCAGCAAACTCCACCAGCAAGTCACTTGCATCCGCATTGATGATACCGCCGCCTGCAACGATGAGTGGCTTGTTGGCTTGCATCAGCATATCGAGCGCACGTTCAATTTGCTTGCGTGTAGCGGCTGGCTTGTACACAGGCAATGGCTCGTAGGTATCGATATCAAACTCAATCTCAGCCATCTGCACGTCGAAAGGCAAATCAATCAGCACTGGCCCAGGACGCCCCGAACGCATGAGGTGAAATGCCTGCTGAAACGCACGCGGCACCAGCGCAGGTTCGCGCACGGTCACACTCCATTTGGTGACGGGTTTGCTGATGGACTCGATATCCACAGCCTGAAAATCTTCTTTGTAGAGCCGAGCACGAGGTGCCTGCCCTGTGATGCACAAAATGGGGATGCTGTCTGCAATGGCGGAATACAAACCCGTGATCATGTCTGTGCCCGCAGGCCCAGAGGTGCCGATACATACGCCGATATTGCCCGCGCGGGCGCGCGTGTAACCTTCCGCCATATGCGATGCGCCCTCCACGTGCCGCGCCAGGATGTGTGCGATGGATTGACGATCGCGCAATGCCGCATACAGAGGATTGATGGCCGCACCGGGCACACCAAAGGCTTGGCTCACCCCCTCCTTTTCCATCACCAAAACAGCAGCCATTGCAGCTTTCATCATCGCCATAAAGTACTCCTAAAAGTTTGATTGCAAATTTGTATGATGAAGTTTATGAACGCCATGGCAAAAGCAGAAGTCAGCTACGAGCCATAATATCTATTCCGTCATGGAATATAAAAGGATGTGACATGGATCGATTGATGGCGATGCGGGTATTTATACGCGTAGTTGAAGCGGGTAGTTTTTCCAAAGCGGCCCAAGAGTTTGCGATAACGCAACCCACCGTCACAAAAATGGTGTCCAGCACAGAGGAGCGTCTCAAGGTGAGGCTGTTAAATCGAAATACGCGCGGCGTCAGTGCGACTGAAGCGGGTGCTTTTTATTTTGAAAAATGTAAATACATCGTACGCGAGGTGGATGAGGCTGAAAACATCGCGTGGCTGGGTCAAACTGAAGTACAGGGTGTGTTGCGCATAGGAACGTCGGTGGCGTTTGGCCGACGCGTTGTGGTGCCATTGGCGCTCGAATTTATGGAAAAGCATCCCCAGGTTCAAGTCGATTTGGTTTTCGAGGACCGCTACAGCGATTTGGTCGCTCAGGGTATTGATGTGGCCATTCGAATGGGCAAGCTGGCCGACTCCGGCATGGGCGCAAGGCTGCTGGGTTCCAACCCCTGGGTGATGGCCGTATCTGCACGCTATCTCAAGAGCCATGGTGCACCCTTGGTACCAGAGGATGTTGGCCGTCTCAACGCGCTCGTCTACAGCAGCGTTCAAGGCAACGACGTTTGGCGCATGCAATCACCCACTGGCAAGACGATCATCGTTCCTGTAACGGGAAACTGGCGCTCCAACAATCTATCTGCGATCTTGGCTGCCACGCAGGCCAGCATGGGGATTGCGGCACTGCCTTGGTATGTTGCGGCGAACGCCATTGCCTCGGGACAACTGGTGGAAGTTCTGCATGACTACAAACTGCCCGAGCAAGCCATCCACGCCGTTTTCCCCTCGCCCAAACTTATCCCAAGTAAAGTCCAGGTGTTTATCTCATTCTTGAAGGGGCGCTTTGCCGGACGCTGGTGGGAACGCATATCGAATG
>JANPIC010000051.1:0-16059 GCA_031424795.1 Polaromonas sp.
GCTGGCCTCCGGCCTGACGCAGGTGCTGGACGAGCGCCGCTACACCGAGATCATCATGACCCGCGCCACGGTGAGCGTGGGCGAGGACATCGGCTTCCTCCCCGGCACCGAGGAGGAGAAGATGGGCCCCTGGATGGGCGCCCTCGACGACAACCTCGAAGTGCTGGGCAAGACGGAAAACGGCGCCGGCGAATGGGGCCGCGCGGCCACCAACGAGTTGATCCGCAGCAAGATCAAGATCAAGAGCATGAACTTCATGCGCGGGCGCACCTTCCTGAACAAGTACGTGATCATCGACGAGGCGCAGAACCTGACGCCCAAGCAGATGAAGACCTTGATCACGCGCGCGGGCCCGGGCTCCAAGATCATCTGCATGGGCAACCTGGCGCAGATCGACACGCCTTACCTCACCGAGGGCTCCTCAGGCCTGACGTTCGCGGTGGACAAGTTCAAGGGCTGGCCGCACAGCGGGCACATCACGCTGGCACGGGGCGAGCGCTCCAGGCTCGCGGACTTCGCAAGCGAGGTCCTCTGAGCGAGTGTCGGGGTCGGCATTGCCGAACCCGACCTACGGGGTCCCGATCGCCACCGTTGTAGGCCGGGTTCCGCCACAGGCGGACCCCGGCGTCAACGCTGCTGCTGCGCGTTCACGTCACACGGCGGGCAATTGCTGATGCGGCTGCCGAACGGCGTATAGCGCAACACCTTCGACAAGCCCTTGCGGCCGCTGGCCGCGCGGGCGACCAGCGTCGTTGCGCCCATGGCGCCGGCAAAGCGCACCACCGGATTGCGGTGCTTGCGCGTCACCTGCCACAGGCCGATCCCGATCGCCAGCACCAGCCAGTGCTCGCCCGGAAAGCCGGGCCGCGCCTCGTCGGCGGCCTTGATCTTCTCCAGGGGAGACGGCTCGTCGAGTTCGGGGGGGATGCTCTGGGCGACCATGGGCACGTTTGCCTCGGCCAGCGTGGGCATCAGGTTCATCTCTTCCATGATCGGTTCTCCAGCGATACCTGGAGCATGGCGCCGCCGTGGACCCCGGCGCGTAGGAGGAACGCCTAAACCGATGCGTCAGAAGTCGGCGTTGCCCGACGCGAGGTTCTCGAACTTGGTCAGGTTCTTGATGAAGGCCATCTTCACCATGCCGGTGGGGCCGTTGCGGTGCTTGCTGATGATGATTTCGGAGACGCCGGGCTCCTTGGAGTCCTTGTTGTAGTAGTCGTCCCGGTAGATGAACATGATCAGGTCGGCGTCCTGCTCGATGGCGCCGGATTCGCGCAGGTCGCTCATCATCGGCCGCTTGTCGGTGCGCGCCTCCACGCCCCGCGAAAGCTGCGACAGCGCGATCAACGGGCAGCCCAGTTCCTTGGCCAGCATCTTCAGGCCGCGGGAGATCTCGCCCACGGCAGTGGCCCGGTTCTCCTCGCTCATGCTGCTGGAGGTGCTCATGAGCTGCAGGTAATCGACCACGATCAGGCCCAGCTTGCCGCCGCACTGGCGCGCCAGCCGCCGGGCATTGGCGCGCAGCTCGCTGACGGTGAGGCCCGGGGTTTCGTCGATGTGCAGGGAGATGTTGCGCAGCTTCTCGATGGCTTCGGTCAGGCGCGGCCACTCGTCGTCGGTCAGCTTGCCGCTGCGCAGGTGGCCCTGGTCGATGCGGCCGATGGAGCCGACGATGCGCACCGCCAACTGCGACGCGCCCATTTCCATGGAGAACACGGCGACCGGCAGGCCCTCGTTCAGCGCGACGTGTTCGGCGATGTTGATCGCGAGGCTGGTCTTCCCCATTGAAGGCCTGGCCGCCAGGATGATCAGGTCGCCGGCCTGCAGGCCCGATGTCATGCGGTCGAAGTCGTAGAAGCCGGTCGGCACGCCCGTGATGTCGTTCGGGTTGTCCGCCATCTCCTGCACGCGGTCCAGCAGTTGCACCACCAGGCTGTCCATGCCCTGGAAGCCCTGCTTCATCCGGGAGCCTTCCTCCCCGATGTTGAAGATCTTCTGCTCGGCCTCGTCCAGGATCTTGTCGACCGGCTTGCCCTGCGTGTTGAAGGCGGCGGTCGCGATCTCGTCGCTGGCGCTGACCAGTTTGCGCAGGATTGCGCGCTCGCGCACGATCTCGGCATAACGGCGGATGTTGCTGGCGCTGGGCACGTATTGCGCCAGTGAATTGAGGTAGCTCAAACCACCGACTTCTTCGGATTTGCCCAAATTTTGCAGCTGCTCGTAAACGGTGATGACGTCTGCGGGTTTGGAGGCGTTGATGAGCGTGGTCATCGCGCTGTAAATCAAGCGGTGCTCGTAGCGGTAAAAGTCGCTGTCGTTGAGCAAGTCCCCTACCCTGTCCCAGGCGGCGTTGTCTAGCAACAAACCACCTAGGACGCTGGATTCAGCTTCGATGGAGTGCGGTGGAATGCGCAGCTGGGCGATTTGCCGGTCTGGGATGAAGTCTTGGCTGACGCGTCCACCGAAATCACCACCCACCACCGCGCTATGGACGTCATCGTGATGCGTGTCGCTTTCGGCAGCACTTTGCATGGCGTGGTTGATATCGGCGAGAGACGTGTCTGTAGGCGAAATGGGTGCGGCGGCTGTCATGAATTTCCTTGAATCTAACCCCAAATACTAATACGAACGACTGTAAAAGTCACATGAAAAGCTGTGCATAACCCATGCTTTTCGTCTGTATAACTGCTGTATAAGTAACTAAATTGTGTGCAAAACTTTCAATACTAAAAGCACAATAAAAAGCCAATAAAAAAGGCCACCGAGTTTGCACTCAGCAGCCTTTTGGGGGGAGAAAATGCTAATTAAGCAGATTCGCCGTACACAGTCACGGTGATTTCAGCAACCACGTCAGTGTGCAAAGACACAGTCACGGTGCTGTCGCCCACAACCTTGATCTGGCCATTTGGCATACGAACTTGTGACTTCAAGACTTTATAGCCTTGTTTGCCCAGTTCTTCTGCGATGTCTGCATTGGTCACAGAGCCAAACAAACGACCGTCAACACCAGCTTTTTGCGTCAATTTGATGACGGTGCCACCGAGTTTTTCGCCTTGAGCTTGTGCTTCTGCCAATTTAGCAGCGGCTTGCTTTTCCAATTCAGCGCGTTTGATTTCAAACTCTTTTTTCGCTGATTCAGTGGCGCGACGAGCGCGGCCAGATGGGATCAAAAAGTTACGTGCGTAACCATCTTTAACTTTGACGATATCGCCCAAATTGCCGACGTTAACAACTTTGTCTAATAGAATAATTTGCATGGTGACTACTCCTTAGATGCGGTGCTGGTCGCTGTACGGAACCAAAGCCAAGAAACGCGCACGTTTGATAGCGGTGTTGAGTTGACGCTGGTAAATGGCACGTGTGCCAGTCAAGCGCGCTGGAATGATTTTGCCGTTTTCGGCGATGAAATCACGCAATGTGTCGACGTCTTTGTAGTCAATCTCGACAACGTCAGCCACCGTGAAACGGCAGTAGCGCTTGCGCTTGAACAACAAATTTTGTGCTGGGCGCTTTGGGCGCTTGTCTTTGTTAAAACGTTTTGGTCCGGGCATGATGGACTCCTAAAAAAAGTTAAATATGGGCAAATTCTTGAATATGAAACACAACATTCTTACCTTGGCGGGCAGCTCCTAAAAAGCCGGTGAACTTCCAAACACTGCCTAAAGTCTGTTTGCCGATAGATTCAGCAAGATGACCGATTGCAAGCGCTTTTAAACTAACTTTAACTTGCCTTTTGGTTCCCATTTCCTGAACTTCTGTGTCACTCTCAAGTGAAAAATTCAAGGCTGGCAATCCGGCTGGTGTGTATCGCAGGGGGGAAACCTCTACAAGACACGCGGTTAAAACAAGTTGGTTCACACCAAAGGTGTTAAAAATTATTGTGCTGCGTACTCTGATTGTTGGGTTTTACGTGTTTCTTCGCGCTCAACAGTTTTCATCATGGCTGATGGTGCTGTGTCTGCAGCTTTACGCAAAACAGTGAGGTGACGCAAAACTGCATCGTTGAACTTGAACGCATGCTCAAGTTCAGCCATCACGGCTTGGTCAGCTTCGATGTTCACGCACAGGTAGTGTGCTTTGGACAGCTTGTTGATTTGGTAAACCATCTGACGACGGCCCCAATCTTCAACGCGGTGCACCTTGCCGCCGCCAGCGGTAATCATGCCCTTGTAACGCTCCAGCATAGCTGGAACTTGTTCACTTTGATCCGGGTGGATCAACAAAACGATCTCATAATGACGCATAGACACTCCTTTAGGGATAAAGCCACCCGCTGCGTCTACATGACGGCCAAATTCAGAATTGAACCCAGCGCCCTGTAGCGGTGTGGCAAGGGAAAGCCTTAGATTATATGCTGTTTTGAGAGGCTGTAGCCATTTTTGGCTCTTCGGTACGATTCGGAAGCAACAAACTGACCGCAACGACCGTCAGAATCCCCATGGGAACACCAAAAACGCCTGCTGAAATAGGCGCAATATCAAACCATAGCGCAGGTGCATGCCCGCCTAAAGCCGCGCGAATAGGTGCTGAATGAATAATCATGTAATACAACGTCATACACAAGCCACTCAGCATACCGCATACCGCAGCAATCCCCGTGGTGCGTTTCCAGAAAATGCCCAAAACCATCGCTGGCACGAAAGCCGCACCAGCCAATGAGAAAGATGCTGCGACCAGTGACAAAATCGCCGCTGGCCGTTGCGATGCTACATATGCTGCAGCCAGAGCAACCAGCATCAAGGTGAATTTAGACAACATCACACGGTGCAAAGCGCTATTTAAACCGCTTCGCTTGGGTTTGTAGATGTCATGCGCTAGCGCATTGCCAATTGTCAGTAGCAAACCATCAGCCGTAGACAAAGCCGCTGCCAGACCACCCGCCGCCACCAAACCAGACACCACATAAGGCAAGCCGCCAATTTCAGGGGTGGCCAGCATCACAATGTCGGCACCCATGCGTAACTCCGCAAACTGCAAAATGCCATCCCCATTGACATCGCTCACAGAAATCAAAGTTGGATCCACTTTTGACCATTGCGCTATCCACGTGGGTAAATGATCAAAATTAAGCCCCACCAAATGGCTCATGATTTCGTACTTCACCAGCACGGCTAGCGCAGGAACTGACAAATATAGCAAAGCAATGAAAAACAAAGACCAAGCCACCGAGCTACGTGTTTCAGCCACACTAGGCGTTGTGTAATAACGTGTCAGCACGTGAGGCAAGCCAGCGGTACCAATCATCAAGCAAAACATCAGCGCTAAAAAGTTAAGCCTTGATGATTGAAAAGCTTGCTGCTCATCTTTTGAGCCTCCAGGATTACCGGCGAAAGGCTGAGCATGGCGCGGCATACCGGCTAAAGGCTTGGCACGCTCCGCGAAGTCTTGCATCGCTGCCGACCACACTTCTCGTGCAGACACAACATCTTTTGGCAAAGCGGCTAATTCACGCGAGGCAGCAAAAATCACCGACGCGTCCGCACGCTGCACATTGAGCAAACGCAACTTGGCCTGGGCATCTTTGTGGTCTTGCGCCAGCGAAGCCTCAATATTCAATAACTTATATTCATATGCGTTGGCTCGGCGCAGGTATTCTTGCAAGACCGAAAGCTCTTCTTTCGAAGACATCAAACCATCTTCCAAAGCGCTGATTTTCGCAATTTGCTGGCCATACGACAATGCTGCAATAGGGTTACCTAACTGCTTGTAAGCCAGCCATGAAACGGGTATCAAAAAAGCCAAAATGATGATGACGTATTGCGCCACCTGCGTCCACGTTACCGCTCGCATGCCTCCCAGGAACGAACAGACCAACACGCCGCCCAAGCCAAGCAAGATGCCGATTTCAAACTGCACGCCCGTGAGTCGCGATGTGATCAGCCCTACCCCGTAAATTTGCGCCACCACGTAGGTAAAAGAGCACAGTACCGCCGCCAAAGCTGCAATCAACCGAGGCCACTTGCCACCAAAACGCAATTGAAAATAATCCGGCACCGTATCAACTTCTACGCGCCGCAAATGCGGGGCAACGAGCAAACCAATCAAACAAAAGCCACCCGTCCAACCTAACAAATACGCCAAGCCACCGGGCTGTGATGAGGTGCCAGAGAAGCCCTGCAGATACAAACCACCCGCCAAGCTGATGAAAGATGCTGCACTCATCCAATCTGCCGCCGTGGCCATGCCGTTGTACATGGAGGGAATACGTCTGCCAGCGACGTAATACTCACTTGGCTCAGCAGTACGACTATAAATACCTATGCAAGCGTAAAGGCCGATGGTTGCCGCTAAAAAAATACCGCCTAACCAATAGCGCGGCAAACCTGCGCGCTCCGCGGCAAACATGATCACCAAAAACGAAAGCACACCAACGATATAAATCGCCATGATGCGGTGCAAACGCATCTTGTAAGCTGAGTATGCGACCACTTCCCACGTATGCGCAGATACCTCATGACTTGTCTTATTGCGCCACCATGCATACAAGGCAACGATGACAATAAACAGTAGCACAGCGCCCTGCGAGGCGTACCAAAAATTGAATGGCCAACCCGCAATGACCCATGACATGCTGCGGGCAAAATACACGCCACCAAAAGCCACGACCAGCCAAAAGACCAGCAAAGCAACGCGTATCCGAGATGGTTCGGGCGAAGATTGTTGGTTCTTGGTGAGTCGCGTTGCTGTCGTCATGGTGTCTTAAAAGTTTAATCCACCATGACGCTGTTGCTACTAAAGGTTACTACCTATAAGTCGCTCTTTATAAAAGTCCTTACTTGCCCAATGCCTGCCAAGTAGCAATAACGCTGTCAGGATTGAGAGAAATGGACTCAATACCTTGGTCAACCAGCCACTGCGCAAAATCAGGGTGGTCACTGGGCCCTTGACCACAAATGCCCACATACTTGTTTTGGCGTTTGCAGGCGCTAATCGCCAAAGTCAGCATCGCTTTGACAGCTGGGTCACGTTCGTCAAAATCAGCCGCGAGCAATTCCAAGCCTGAATCGCGATCCAAGCCCAGGGTCAACTGCGTCAAATCGTTCGAGCCAATCGAGAAGCCGTCAAAGTACTCCAGGAAAGCATCCGCCAAGATGGCATTGCTTGGCACTTCGCACATCATCATGACCTTCAAGCCGTTGTCGCCGCGCTTCAAGCCGTTTTTAGCCAGCAGCTCGGTGACTTTGGCCGCTTGGCCCAAGGTACGGACAAACGGCACCATCACGGCGACGTTGGTCAAACCCATCTCGTTGCGCACACGCTTGAGCGCCTGGCACTCCATCGCAAACGCCTCACCAAACTCAGCACTGGTGTAACGCACGGCACCACGGAAACCCAGCATTGGGTTCTCTTCTTCCGGCTCGTAGCGCGAACCACCAATCAGCTTGCGGTATTCGTTCGATTTGAAATCGCTGAAACGCACAATCACCTGCTTCGGCCAAAACGCTGCGCCGATGGTGGCAACGCCTTCTGCCACTTTATCGACATAAAAAGCCCGCGGCGACGCGTGGCCACGGGCCACAGATTCCACCGCTTTCTTCAAATCTGCATCAATGCTGGGGTAATCCAAAATCGCTTTGGGGTGCACGCCAATGTTGTTGTTGATGATAAATTCCAAACGCGCCAAGCCCACGCCCGCATTGGGCAATTGGCAGAAATCAAACGCCAGCTGCGGGTTGCCGATGTTCATGGTGATTTTGGTTTTGATCTCAGGCATCACACCGCGCTGCACTTCGGTCACCTCGGTTTCCAGCAAACCGTCGTAGATGAAGCCAGTGTCGCCTTCCGCGCAGCTCACCGTCACCAGCGTGCCGTCTTTCAGCATCTCGGTGGCATCGCCACAGCCCACCACAGCGGCAATGCCCAATTCACGCGCAATGATGGCGGCGTGGCAGGTGCGACCACCGCGGTTGGTCACAATCGCGCTGGCGCGCTTCATCACCGGTTCCCAATTAGGATCCGTCATGTCGGTGACCAAAATATCACCCAGTTGCACTTGATCCATCTCGTCAATGCTGTGCACCAAACGCACGCGGCCGGTGCCGATTTTTTGACCAATCGCACGGCCTTGCGCCAAAATGGCGCTAGAACCCTTCAGCTTGTAGCGCAACTCAGCCTTGCCTGCGCTTTGGCTTTTCACCGTTTCAGGGCGCGCTTGCAAGATATAGATATGGCCATCCAAGCCATCTTTGCCCCACTCAATGTCCATCGCGCGGCCATAATGCGCCTCAATAATCATGGCGTACTTGGCCAATTGCTCGACTTCTGGGTCGGTCAAGGAATAGCGATTCCGCAAATCAATCGGCACATCCGTTGTTTTGACCAATTTGCCCGATGCCGCCTTTTCAGCAGCGCTGGCAAATTCCATTTGAATCTGCTTGGAGCCCAAATTGCGGCGAATCACCGCACGGTTACCCGCTGCCAGCATCGGTTTGTGCACGTAAAACTCGTCTGGATTCACCGAGCCTTGCACCACGGTTTCACCCAAGCCGTAGCTGGAGGTAATGAAGACGACCTGGTCAAAGCCCGACTCGGTATCCATCGTGAACATCACGCCCGCCGCGCCTTTGTCCGAGCGCACCATACGCTGAATACCGGCGCTCAACGCGACATCCGCATGGGCAAAGCCTTTGTGGACACGGTAAGAAATCGCGCGGTCGTTGTACAGCGAGGCAAACACTTCTTTGATTTTGTGCAGCACCGTGTCAATGCCGACCACGTTCAAGAAGCTCTCTTGCTGACCGGCGAACGAGGCATCCGGCAAATCTTCCGCAGTCGCAGACGAACGCACCGCAAATGAAGCTTCGACCGAATTGTCAGATTTCGCACCCTGCAAAGTGATGAACGCGCCACGAATGGCCGCATCCAACTCTGGTGAAAACGGCTGCGCCTCAACCATGGCGCGAATCTCCGCCCCCACTTTCGCCAAATCTCGCACATCTTCTGTGTTAAGCGCGTTCAGCAAAGCGTTGATTTTGTCATCTAAACCGCCGAGTTTCAAAAACTCGCGGAAAGCGTGTGCTGTGGTGGCAAACCCCGTCGGTACGCGCACGCCCGTGGGGAGTTGCGAAATCATCTCGCCAAGACTGGCGTTTTTACCGCCAACCGACTCGACGTCAGAATTTCTCAGGTTCTCAAACGGAACGACCAGTGCGGTCGGGCTAAAGAGTGTAGACATGGGGAAGCTCCAGAGTTTAAAAATCGTGCGTGCCGCGTCGTTGCAACGGGCAAAGTCATGCAAGCAGGCTCAAACGAGTGCTTTTGTTGTTGGTTTTGTAGCTTTAAAAGAGTCAAAACGGCTTGCATGAAAGAATTGGGAAAATTCGGGTGGAATTAGCGCTATTGTAGGGTCAGAGGCGTAAAAATAGCGCGAAACGGTGCAAAAATCATTCACTATATTTTTAATAGCGCCTTAGGCAATAAATACGCCGGCTACAGCCATAAAATACCCTCTAATCAACGGTTACGATGAAATCGATCTCCACCGTAGCATTTTTGGGCAATTGAAAAACGCCCACAGATGTGCGGGAATGCGCGCCAGCGCCTGCTGCGCCAGTGAAAACAACAGTATCTCCAACCCGTGGAATTTGCCCGCTGATATAAATGTGATTCCCGTCCTGCAACAGCGGTACATAATTCCCACCAATTTTTATCTCGCCATCAAAACTGTAGCCCAAAGCGGTGGCTTCGTTTGCGAATAGTTGGTCTCGTGTCATAAATTGATTTTAAATTACTATGTTTTTGATAGCTGTTTAGGAAATAAATACGCCGACTACAGCCACTTTAATCATGAAAATCAGCAATGAACCATCATTCCTTCATTTTTGGCAATCAAATTTGAATTCAGCACTCGTTTTGCACTTTTAATTACTGCAGCATAACGCAGCCCGCAATCGTGGCCAAAATTTATATTTGAAATTACTAAATCAACCTCTTGTTCCACCAATGCTATTTTTCTTGTATTAATATTATCAATAGTTTTTTCATCAAAAATTTCTTTAATTATTTCTTCTGAATTCAAAATGTTAAATAAATCAAAATATCCGGGAGTCTGACCTTGAATATAAGGCAGTTTTTTACGCTCTGATTTTGATATTTCCAACTCTAGCTCTGGTGGACTCTCGAAATCTCCAAACCACCCATACCGTGCAGTGACCCTGATTTTTAAAGTGCCTGCAACTTTCGCACCTAATACAAGCTCGTCATCGACAAGCCATTTGATATTATTATCAGCATAATACCGGCTACCTACGACATCAATTTCTTTGAGTTTTAAACCAGATGCTGATTTTGGTATTATTATTTTTTTAGTCAATCTTGTCGGAGTAGACTTGGAAACTACTTTATATTCTGCAGTTGCAGTACTCAATGATATTAAAAATAAAAATGATATTAATAAATGTTTTAAAAATTTCATTACATTAGTTTTTTTAAATTTTCAACACCTCAAAAATACTACAAATATAATAGCACTTTAGGCAACAAATACGCCGGCTACAGCCATTTTCACCTCTGAAATAGCTCAAAACAGCACTTTTACATCCCATCCAGTCATTTCGCGCCGTAGATTCGCTATAGTAAGCTAATTCCACCCACTTTGAAGCAGACTTAAACCATGTCCGACCGCACCGTTTTCTTTATCTCCGATGGCACTGGCATCACGGCTGAAACTTTTGGCAACGCTATTTTGGCGCAGTTTGAGATGAAGCCACGGCATGTGAGGCTGCCGTTTGTGGATACGGTGGACAAGGCGCATCAGGTGGTGCGGCAGATCAACCACACGGCTGAGGTGGAGGGAAAAAAGCCGATTGTGTTTTCTACGCTGGTGAACATGGAAGTGCTGCGCGTCATCCAAGCGGGTTGCCACGGCATGCTGTTGGACATGTTTGCGACGTTTGTGAACCCGCTGGAGGCCGAGCTGGGCATCAAATCTAACCACCGGATTGGGCGGTTTAGCGACGCCAGCAAGAGCAAGGCTTACCATGACCGGATTGAGGCGATCAACTTCAGCCTGGCGCATGACGATGGGCAGCTGAACCGCGATTTAGAGCAATCAGACGTGATTTTGGTGGGGGTGAGCCGCAGCGGCAAAACGCCGACTTCGCTGTACTTGGCGATGCAATATGGGCTAAAAGCGTCGAATTACCCGCTGATTCCCGAAGATTTTGAGCGCCACCAGTTGCCACCCGCACTTGTGCCGCACAAAAAGAAGATTTTCGGGCTGACGATTCAGGCCGAGCGCTTGAGTGAGATCCGCAACGAGCGTCGCCCCAATTCCAAATACGCTAGCCTAGAAAACTGCCGCCATGAGGTGCATGAAGCAGAAGCCATGATGCGACGCAGTGGCATTCGCTGGCTGAGCACAACGACGAAATCGATTGAAGAGATTGCGACGACGATTTTGCAGGAAATACGGCCAGAGCGGCTGGAATATTGAGTTTAGGCTATAAATCAATGAAAAAAAACGCTAATTATGCATGTGACAGTTATATTTACTGCCTGAAGTGCTATTGAAAGTATAGCACTCATAGCAACGGAATGGCATCAAAAAAAAGAGCACCGCAGTGCTCTTTTTTTGATGCTGGATTACCTTCACTCGCCCATGCCGACTTCAGCAGAATGAGTCGCCCGCATCCATTCAAGGGTTTCAGCATACACGTCTTGTCGCTGGAGATTAGAAGGTTCAGATTTCGCTATAGCTGGTGAGTCAGCATCGACTTCTGAGTCGGTTGCTTTAGCCAAAGTACCGTCTTTCATAGCTTGAAAGTATTCTTGCTGCACCTCATCACGACTTTTTGTGCTCTCGAAGTTTGCTATACCCAAATACTCGTTTTTTGGAGTATCAGCGTATACAGGGAGCACAGACAGACCAGCCAGTGCCACAAGACCAGAAGCTACAGCGAATGTTTTTAAAGTTAGTGTTTTCATTGCAAATTCCCCTAAGTTAATTGAAAGAATCAAAGATATTAAGTTTTAATTTAGGCTTGATGGTTGAATTGCATCTCGTCCTAGCTATATCGATAAGAAAACCATCTGGCTTGCACCATTGCTTGTTTTCATCGACAAGCCAAGTATTGTTGAATAGGTTTAAATCGGCAATAACTCAATACAAAACACGGTATTGCGATAAATGATGATTCCGTGTAATATTTTCGAAAATTGATTTATTTACATTTACTCAAAACTAAATAACACCATGCAATGTAATTTACTTAATACTACATTTTGTAATAATTAATTTGTAATATAAATAATATGGATCGCCTTTTATCCATGCAGGTTTTTGAAAAAGTTGCGACAACGGGCGGCTTTGCGGCGGCGGCGCGTGTGTTAAACATGTCGCCAGCCACGGTGACACGGTTGGTCAATGATTTAGAAGCGCGCTTGGGTACTCGGCTTATTCAACGCACGACTCACAAGTTAGTATTAACTGAATCTGGCTTTTTGTATTTGCAAAAACTGAAGCAGATTTTGCTGGACATTGATGATGCAGATACCATGACGCAAAATTTATCAGGCGAATTGGCGGGCACATTAAATATCTTATCGACCCCTCTTCTGGCAACAAAAATCTTGGCGCCATTGACGGGTATCTGGCGTACGCAGCACCCGCAGGTCACACTGGATATCAGTATTGACCCATTTTCATACATGCGTGTCGAAGAGTTTGATTTGACATTGATGATGGTAGAAGATAATTATGATGGCAATATTGTTGCACGCACTATTGGCAAAACTGAAAGACTGTTGTGTGCAACACCCGAGTATTTGAACCGCGTTGGCATGCCTATGAAACCCGCCGATCTGCAAGGGCATGACTATCTGAGTTTTCCTTGGCACAAAGCTGCTGGGCATCATGCTGACCACATCCTTAGGCTCAATCATGAATCTGGACTTGCAGAAGCTGTCAATATTACTATGACTGTGACGCTACAAGCGCTCAGTTTTGACGTGCTGCGTATCGCCATGCGATCGGGTGCGGGCCTGTGTTTGATGCCGAAACGGCTGGTTCAGCGCGCTATTCAAGAAGGCGCATTGGTTCATGTTCTACCTGAATGGCACGCCGGTAGTTTAATTTTTTACGCTGCATTGCCCTCACGAAAATACATTCCTGTGCGCACACTTGCCATGCTTGACGCATTAGCGGTTCAGGCACAGTTAATTTTCCCAATAAACTCAAATTTAGCAATAACTAAATAATAATTAATATTACAATATTTGCATTACAAATTAATTGTAATATTACAGACATGAATTCAAATGTACGAGATAATGTTGCATTGCTCAAGCATATCGGAGGAGTTGTCAATGCCACAAACAACACAAAACACATTGAGACACACGGTTCGTAGTCGATTAAGTGCCATGCACCAATTAATTCGTGGCACAACTTTAGGGTCGAAAACGCACAAGCATGAATCTTCTGTTGCAAAAAAAGACGCAACATTAAAGCGCACTTTGCGGCGCTTCATCAAAACCAGCCATGCGGCCGTTTTGCTGGTGGGATGTTTGCATGCAAAAGCCATGGTGAATGGGGAGTTCAATACCAAGAAAAACCATTGGCAAAACAACCGTGGCCTCAGCATTGCCAACCCAAAATCTAAAGCGGTCATTCTGTACTTGCATGGTTCGGTCGTGGAGAAGATGGACGACCGCTGCGACCCAAACAGTACGGAACTAGGTGAGTCTGTACCAGAAGTCGTGCGGCAGTTGAACGGTGCAGAAGTACTAGGTCTAGAAGTGATGGTTTTTGCGCCTTGCCATGGCCGTGCCACAAAACTGGGTGAGCCGTTGAAGATTGATCAGCGCGTTGAAGCGATTGATGAAACCTTGAAAGAATTAAACCGTGCAGGGGTTGATTCATCGCAAATATTTCTGATCGGTCAATCTGCTGGTGGCTGGGCTGCACTTTTGCACCAAAAGCGTCATCCAAAAAGTGTGAACGCGGTAGTCGCATTTGCACCTGCATTTGCAGGTAAAAAACAATGGCGGCCTGAAGTTTGGCAGCAGCGCCATGAATCACAAGCAGCGGAAATACTTTCCGCAAATCTTATTTCGTCACTGGTTTTTGCATTTAAAAACGATGACTACAACTCTCAGGAAGATCTGAGCTTCCTGTCCCGAGTGAGGGGCACAACCTTGCTCAAATTACCTGGTGACGCCATTGCCGGCGTAGATTGCGATATACCTTTGTTCGGATCAAGCCACAAAAATGCATTTCGCAAATGTTTTGACCAGACGCAGTCAGGCGTTCTGAAAAAATTTCTTCAAGACAGGTTGTTAGCAGAGATGCAAGTTCAACAAGCAGCTCTGCCATCAAAATAAGCGACTAAAAATACGCCTGGATAAAGTTAAAATTCGACCCTAGCCAGCGTATTTATTGTCAAAGTAGCTATAAAATATATAGCGAAAATAACAGCTCTACGATTTACAAGCCAATCGCAGCAATGCCCGCTTTGGCGATTTGTGCATCTTCTGTGGATTTCACACCGCTCACGCCGACAGCGCCCAAGCATTGGCCGTCTTTCATGATGGGCACGCCGCCCTCTAACATGCCTTGCAAGTTAGGTGCGCTTAGGAAAGCAAGGCGAGGGCCGTTGATCAAGTCTTCGTAAACTTTGGATTCACGCTTACCCATGGCCGCAGTATTGGCTTTGGCGGGTGCCATGCTGGCTGACATCACGGGTGCGCCGTCTAAGCGGTTGAAATGCAGCAAATGGCCACCGTCGTCGACGATGGCAATGCTGACTGCCCAGTTGTTTTTAAGCGCTTCAGCTTCGGCTGCAGCGGCGATGAGTTTGAGGTCTGAGCTCTCTAGGGTGTGTTTGGTTTTCATCACCCAATTCTACAAATATTTGTAGGATATTCCCTAACCCACTTGATTTTCATAAAAACCCCCTAAAATTCCGTTTATCTGCAAAATTTGCAGCATATATAGGAGTACTGCTATGACTGAACAAATTCTCAATAACACCGGTTTCGGTACGGGTGTAAACGTGCAAGAACGCAACCGCGTTCTACGCAACACGTATTGGTTGCTGGCATTGAGCTTGATTCCTACCGTTTTGGGCGCATGGCTGGGCGTGAGCACGGGCATCACCAAAGCTTTTATGGGCGGCTGGATGGGTGTTGTCGTTTTCCTAGGCGGCGCGTTTGCGTTTATGTATGCGATTGAAAAAACCAAAAACTCTGCTGCTGGCGTGCCTGTATTGCTGGCTTTCACGTTTTTCATGGGTGTGATGCTGTCTGGCTTGATTTCTCGCGTCTTGGGTTTCAGCAACGGCCCATCGTTGATCATGACGGCGTTTGGCGGCACGGCTGGCGTATTTTTTGTCATGGCTTCACTGGCTAGCGTGATCAAGCGTGACTTAAGTGGCATGGGCAAGTGGCTGTTTGTTGGCGCGATTGTGTTGATGATCGGCTCTGTCATCGGCATTTTGGTGGGCTCTTCCGCCGCCATGATTGCTGTGTCTGTCGCTGCGATTGGTATTTTTAGCGCTTACATGTTGTATGACTTGAAGCAAATCATCGACGGTGGTGAGACCAACTACATCAGCGCGACTTTGTCTTTGTACTTGGACATTTTCAACGTGTTCCAAAGCCTGTTGTCGCTCTTAGGCATTTTTGGCGGCGAGCGTGATTAATCTCACGCGCTGAGCATAAAAGGAGTCTTAGGACTCCTTTTTTTATTTTTAAGCCTTGTCATCGCGCACACTAGCTGCATGTTGCAGGTGCTGTGTCATTCATCAGGAGCTGGTTATGTGGAAATTAGGCGTGCTGTGGTGGAAGTTCAAAAAAGAAATCATGATGGTCTGGGCCATGCTGCGCAACCCGGCTGCACCTGGCGTGGCCAAGCTGGTGGCGCTGTTGGCAGCGGTATACATCATCAGCCCCGTAGACATCGTGCCAGATGTGATTCCGATTTTGGGCTGGCTGGACGACGGTGTGGTGTCGGTTTTATTGTTCAAACTGGCGTTCAAACTCTTGCCCAAAGAGATGTACGAAAGCCTGAAAGCGCAGTTTGAGAAAAAAGGCGGCAAGGTTGACGATGTCGCTTTTACG